>JAFLBB010000113.1 GCA_017304135.1 Acidobacteriota bacterium
GCGCCGCCGCGACCGAGATGCGCAACGGCGACGTGGTGCGGGTGTTCAACGCGGTCACCGTCGCCGCGCCGCAGTTGCGGCAGAACATGGTTTCGTTGACGTGGTGGACATCGCCGTAGACGCCGGTGGTGGAGAGGTAGACGACGCGGGCGGAGCTGGCAAGGAGAGGGGCGGCGGTGGGGGCGGTGGGCTGGTAACCGTTTGGGGTGCGGAGGACCGGGAGGGAGTAAAGGACGCGGGCGCCGGGGGCGAGGGCTTGGGTGAGGTGGTGGTGGGTGGCGGGGTTGAGGATGTCGAAGGGGAGCGAGCCGTTATGGGTTTGGGTGCGGAATTCGAGGACGGTGCGGCCGAGAGCGCGGAGGGATTGGGCTACGCGGTGGCCGGTGTAGCCGGAGCCGAGGATGAGGTAGGGGGCGGACACGCTAGCGGGGGTCTCCGGCGGGTGGCTTCCATTCGCATTGTTCTTCGCCCATGAGGCGGAGGCGGTTGCGGGCGACCCAGGCGTAGGCGGGGTCGCCGAGGGGATTGGAGAGGGGGGAGAACATGATGACGAGGGCGGCAGCGGTGAGGGCGATGGCCAGGGGTGGGGTGAGCCCGGCGAGGGTGAGGAGAGCGGCGGCGAGGGCGGCGGCGAGGTAGGTGGCGGGGGTCCAGAGGGCCATGCGTTTGACGGCGCGCCAGCCGCGGTGTTCGGCGGGGCCGTCGAGGAGGACGATGGCGCCCATGCGTTGGGGGGAGGGGGTCCACTGGAAGTGGCCGAGCCAGTCGAGGCGCTCGCCGAGGCGCTTGGAGCGGTTGCAGAAGCGGCAGCCGGCGTCGTAGAGGATTGTTGCTTTTGCCATGGATTGCCCCTATAGTCCCTAGTGATCTGGGTAATTCTATTTTCGCGCGTATGAGAGGGAAAGGCACTGTGCTGGTCCCGTGAGGGGCGGCCGCAGGGTGGCTGGGAAGAGGTTCCGCATGAAATCCCGTATGAATGTACTGATGACGGCAGTTGTGTTTCCGGTGTTTCTTGTGGCGCAGAGCGCCACGGAACCCACGGCGGTGTTCTCGATGATCCGGGAAAAACGGATGAGTGGGTTGCAGAGCTGGGCGAAGAAGAACAGGCCCGACAGCGTCGCCGACAAGCTGGGCAACCAGCCGCTGCACTATGCGGCGTTGTATGGTTCGCCGGAGGCGGTGAAGGTGCTGCTGGAGGCGGGTGCGCCGACCGAGGTGAGGAATACGGGCGAGGTGACGCCTCTGATTTACGCGGCGACGGACCTGGCGAAGGTGAAGCTGCTGGTGGCCAAAGGCGCGGACGTGAAGGCGGTGTCGAAGCAAGGGCGGACGGCGCTGCACGTGGCGGTGGGGTCGACGGATGGCCTGGCGATTGCGCGGATGTTGCTGGCCAAGGGAGCGGACGTGAATGCCGCCGATGGACTGGGGCAGACGCCTCTGATTTGCGCCGAGGCGAGCCAGACGGAGTTGATCGAACTGCTGGTGCGCAGCGGGGCGGATGTGAACGCGGTGAGCGCGAGTGGGACGACGGCGCTGATGAACGCGGCGGGGTCGAACAATGTGGCGGCGGCGAAGCTGCTGTTGAGCAAGGGCGCGAAGGTGAACGCGGCGAACACGATGGGCGGCCGTGTGCCGCGCGGCGAGATTGCGCTGAAGCACTTGACGGCGTTGATGCTGGCCGCGCCGTATGGTTCGGCGGGGATGATCAAAGTCCTGCTGGATGCAGGGGCGGATGTGGCGATGCGGGATGTGCGCGGGATGACGGCGCTGATGCTGGCGCTGGGGAGCGACCACCAGGATGCGGGAACGGTGCAACTGCTGCTGGCGGCAGGATCGGATGTGAACGCTAAGGATGCCAACGGCGAGACGGTGATGGACTGGGCGCGCAAGAATCCGAATCCGGCCATTCTGAACATGTTGAGCGCGAAGAACGCGAAGGCGGCGGTGATGGCGGTGGCGGCGCCGAAGGCGGGCGAGGCGGTGGCGCTGCAGGAGGCGGTGGCGCGGGGGTTGCGGCTGATGGAGAAGTCGAGCCCGATGTTCTTTAAGGAAGGCGGGTGTGTGTCCTGCCACCACCAGGTGCCGGGGGCGATGGCGGTGAAAGCGGCGCGGGAGGCGGGGTTGGCGTATGACCGGGGGGCGGCGGCCGAGCAGGCCAAGACGATTACGGCGGTGACGGTTCCTTTTGGGGCGTCGATGCTGCAGGGGCAGGACATTGGGGGTGGGACGGACTCGGCCACCTTTGCCGCGATGGGGGCGATGGCGTATGGGATTGAGCCGGGGGCGGCGTCGGATTTGCTGGTGCACTACATTGCGTCGAAACAGAAGGCGGACGGTTCGTGGAGTTTGCAGGGTGTGGGACGGCCGCCGATGGAGGAGTCCGACATGGCACGGACGGCCTACGCGGTAAAGGTACTGCAGCATTACGGGTGGCCGGCGCGGAAGGCGGAGTTTGCGCAGCGGATCGAGCGTGCGCGGGTGTGGCTGGAGTCAGCTAAGGCGACAACAAACTACGATGTGGCCGAGCTGCTGCTGGGTTTGCACTGGACGGGTTCCCGCGAGATGGAGGCGGCCAAACAGCGTCTGATCGCCTTGCAGCGGGCCGATGGCGGCTGGGCGCAGAAGGCGGGCATGGCGGCGGATGCGTATGCGACGGGGCTGGCGTTGTATGCGCTGCGTGAGGGAGGCATGGCGGTGACGCACCCGGTGTATGGGAAGGGGGTGGAATATTTGCGGCGGACGCAACTGGCCGATGGGTCGTGGTATGTGGCGAGCCGGGCGCCGAAGTTCCAGCCGTATTTCCAGAGCGGGTTTCCGCATGACCATGACCAGTGGATTTCGGCGATTGCGACGGCGTATGCGGTGAGGGCGATGGCGCCGGCGGCGGCGGAGGCGAAGGTGGTGGCAGGGCGGTAGAGGATTCAGGGGAAGCGGGGCTGCGGGGCGGCGGTGGAATCTGCTATCGTCGTGACGAATCGGCCAAGGGCGAGTGGCCCCGCATCCAGTTGAAACCCAGACGGGGTGTAGCGCGTCAATCCAGTTGTTATGACGGGCTTAAGCGGCGTACTCCCCATCCCAATAGCCGGTTCCAAGGCGAAACCGAAGGCTCGCGTGGACTATCAGAATTCCGAGGAGGCACTACTCGTCAAGCGCGTCCAAAAGGGCGACGAGTTGGCATTCCGGGAACTGGTGGACCGGTATCAGAGCAAGGTGTTCTCGATTATTTACGGGATCTTGCGGAGCCGGAACGACGCCGAGGACATCTCGCAGCAGGTGTTTGCGAAGATCTACTTCTCGATTGGCAATTTCGACTTTCGCTCGTCGGTGCTGACGTGGATCTACAAGATCACGGTGAACGAGTGTTACGACTATCTTCGGAAGAAGAAAGTACGAAAACTGGTATATGAGAGCGATTTCTCCGAGGAAGAGGCGCAGCGCATGGAGCGCTCCGAGCCCGCCGTGGAGAGCGCGGCGCCGATTGACCAGGCGCTGGCGAACCGGGATTTGATCCGGAAGCTGCTGGACCGGGTATCGGAAGAAGACCGGCAGTTGTTGATGCTGAAGGAAGTGGAAGGCCACTCGGTGGAAGAGTTGGCGCAGATGATGGGGATGAACGAGAACACGATCAAAGTGAAGCTGTTCCGGGCCCGGCAGAAGCTGGTGAAGGCGGCGCAGCGGTTGATGCCCCGATGGAGTGGTTCGTTTGTGTTGTAGGAATAGCCGCCGTGGATGGAGCCAGGAGCGATAGCGTCAGGCGGCGGATGAGAGCTAAGATGAAAACTGTAAACGGACGACAGATCCGTTACAATTTGAGCTTCCGGGCAGGCGCAGAGAGCCGGGAACCGGGAGCCGCAAGCGCGCGGGTTTAGGCCGGCGCGGGATTTTCGAGGGAAGAAGAGATGGACCGGCACATTCAGGACAACCTGGAACGATATCTGCATGGTCTCGATCGCATGCAAGCGGATGGGCGGCGCGAAGAATTCGAGCAACAGCTGACGGGAGCCGATGAAGAGACGCGGCAACTGGTGAAGCTGATGGCGGCGCAGTCGCGGATGATGCGGTCGTTGCGCGCGGATGTGGATGAAGATGAGTTGATGCCCGAGCCGGGATTTTACGCGCGGGTGTTGCAGCGGATTGATGCGCAGCGGCCGATTTCGATTTGGAATCTGTTTGTTGAGCCGCAGTTCTTTCACCGGCTGGCGTTTGCGACCTTCACGCTGCTGCTTCTGCTGGGGGTGACGTTCTTCTCGTCGAGCCTGCTGCCGGAGGCGCCGATGCAGGCGCACTCGGAGCCGGAAGTGATTCTGGCCCAGCCCGAACCGACGCCGGTGACTTCGGTGAACCAGTCAGAAGGCCGCGACGCGATGTTGCAGCAGCTGACGGTTTACTCGGAGTAGGGCGGGACGAGACTATGACGGGATCGAGCGCCTCAATGTCGCCGTGGCGCAATCCGAAAATCGTACTGATGCTCCTTTCGGTATTCCTGTGTGGGGCGGTGACCGGCGTGGTGGCGATGCGTGTGAGCCAGCGCACGGTGTCGGCCAAGCAGATGCCCTACTACAAAGAGGGCGGGCGCGAGATCTCGCTGCAACGGTTCAAGAAGGAACTGGACCTGACCAATGAGCAGGCGGCCGAGATCGAAGTGATTCTCGACGACTTCATGATGTACTACCAGACGCTGCAGGCGCAGATGGATGAAGTGCGTTCCAATGGGAAAGACCGCATTCAGACGATTTTGAACGACACGCAGCGGGCGAAATTCAACAAGATGTTGAATGAGCTGCAGACGAAGAAGCTGCACTAGGGGAGCGCTCGGTTACCCTCGCGACTCCGTTACGGGGACGGGTTTGTGGGGCGGGGGGGTTGGGTTAGGCGGGAGCGTGGGGCGCGCAAGCGGTGTGGGCGAAAAATGAGGACAGCCAACCTTTTTCGCGGGTCGTGAGGATGTGGCCTTAGTGCCGGTGCGGCGAAAAAGGAGGCAGTCCCCAATTTTCCCAATTTTCGCGGGGATCAGGATTTGCGGACGACGTCCCAGTCGACGACACCCACCTTTTTTGACCAGGATTCCCACTTAGTGGCTAGTTCGGCGGCTTTGGCGGGCTGGGTGGCGGTGAGGTCGTTCATTTCCGTGCGATCGGCTTCGATGTCGTAGAGTTCCCAGGCGCCGGGGTGGCGGGAGACCACCTTCCATTTGCCTTGGCGGACGGCGCGGTTGCCTTCGTGTTCCCAATAGATTTCCGAGTGGCCTTTGCGCTGCTTGCCTTCGAGGATGGGGCGGAGGGATTTGCCTTCGAGGGGGGTGATGGTTTTGCCGTTGAAGGCGCCGGGGTATTTCACTTTGCCGGCGTCGGCGGCGGTGGCCATGAGGTCGATGAGGTGGCCGGGTTGGGGTGTGAGTCCGCCTTTGTTCCGGATGACGCCGGGCCAGTGAGCGATGAGGGGGGAGGAGATGCCGCCTTCATGGACCCAGTGTTTGTAGCGGCGGAAGGGGGTGTTGGAGGCGTTGGCCCAGCCGATGCCGTAGCTTTGGTAGTCGTCGTCGCGGCCGGGCATGATGGAGGGGATGTTGCCGCGGCGGACGGGGCGGCCATCGCGCGTTTTGTCGGGGAAGTGGCGTCCGGCGCCTTGGGGGCTGAGGACCTCGGCGCAGCCGCCGTTGTCGGCGAGCATGAGGAGGAGGGTGTTGTCGAACTGTCCGGTTTTCTTGAGGGCGGCGACGATGCGGCCGACGTTTTGATCCATGCAGTCGATCATGGCGGCGTAGACGGCCATGCGGCGCATCTCCCATTCCTTGTTGGGGGCGTCTTTCCAGGCGGGGACTTCGGGGTCGCGCGGGGTGAGGGGCCAGCGTTTGTCGACGAGGCCGAGTTCGACCATGCGGCGGTGGCGTTCCTCGCGGAGGGCGTCCCAACCGTCTTTGTAGCGGGTCTTGTAGCGATCGATGTCGGCTTCGAGGGCGTGCATGGGCCAGTGGGGTGAGGTGAAGGCGACGTAGCCGAAGAAGGGCTTGGCGGCGGTGGCGGCCTCTTCGATGTAGCGTGAGGCGTTGGCGCCGATGGCGTTGGTGTAGTAGAAGTCGTTGCCTTCGGGCTCAATGAAGTCGTTGTCGCGGGAGAGGGTGGAGGGGTCGTAGAAGCTGCCGGCGCCGTGGATGGTGCCGTAGAATTTGTCGAAGCCGCGCTGGCGGGGCCAGTTGTGTTTGGAGTCGGTGACGGGGGTGACGTGCCACTTGCCGGTCATCCAGGTGTGGTAGCCGCCGGAGCGCATGACTTCGGCGATGGTGACGGCGTTGGAGCTGAGGTCGCCGCGGTAGGCGGGGAACTTGCGGTCGTCCACCATGTGACCGATGCCAGCCTGGTGGGGGTAGAGTCCGGTGAGGAGCGAGGCGCGGGTGGGGCAACAGCGGGCGGTGTTGTAGAACTGGGTGAAGCGGAGGCCGTCTTTGGCCAATGCGTCGATGTTGGGGGTGCGGATTTCGCTGCCGTAGCAGCCGAGATCGCTGATGCCCATGTCGTCGGCCATCATGATGATGACGTTGGGACGCTTGGCGGGCTGGGCGGGGAGGGCGGCGGCGAGCGAGGCGGCCGAGGCGGTGGAGACAAACTGGCGGCGAGTGAGCATCGCTTCAGATTGTACAGAAGCGGAACTATAATGATGCGCGAAGGGAGTTCTATTTTTTTATGCCAGCAACTCGCCGTGACGTTCTCAAGACGGTGGCCACAGCGCCGCTGTTCATTCCCGCCTCCGCCTTTGGAGCGAACGACAAGATCAACTATGCGTGCATCGCCACGGGGGGCCGGGGGCGCTATCTGATGGGCAAGTTCAATGCGCTGGGCGCGGCGTGCACGGCGATCTGCGATGTGTATGAGCCTAACCTGGAGAAGGCGGCGGAGCTGGCGCCGGGGGCGAAGCGGTATGGGGACTATGAAGAGTTGCTGGCTTCGCACAAGGACCTGGATGCGGTGGTGCTGGCCGGGCCGGACCATCATCACTGGCCGATGTTGAAGGCGGCGCTGAAGGCGAAGAAGGATGCCTATGCGGAGAAGCCGCTGTCGTATTCGCTCGAAGAGAGCCAGACGATGGTGGCGGCGGTGAGGGGTTCGAAGCAGATTGTGCAGGTGGGGATGCAGCGGCGGAGCGCGCCGGCGATTCACCAGGCGAAGAAGCTGGTGGATGACGGAGTGTTGGGGAAGGTGACGGTGGTGAAGCCGCAGTGGCATTGGAACATCGCGCAGCCGTTGGACAATTCGCCGCTGCCGGGGAAGATCGATTGGAAGCGGTTCCTGGGGGCGGCGAAGCAGCGCGAGGTGGAGCCGATGCGGTTCCGGCGGTGGCGTTACTTCTTTGACTATGCCGGCGGGAACATGACGGACCAGGGGACGCACCTGATGGATGTGGTGCAGTGGTTCACGGGAAACAGCGCGCCGCGGTCGGCGGTGGCGCAGGGGTATGTGGCGAAGATGAAGGGGTCCGAACATCCGGACGTGTTCAGCGCGGTGTTTGAGTATCCGGGCTTGATTGTGAACTGGACGCTGGACTATGCGAACTCGTATCAGAACGGGTGGTCGATCACGTTCCTGGGCGATAAGGGCACAATGATCCTCGACGAGGAAGGGTATCGCGTGTATGCCGAGCCCTGGAAGGCGACGAATGCGCCGATTTTCGAAGAGAAAGCTCCGGTGCCGGTGGAGGCGCACATTCAGAACTTTATGGATTGCATGAAGTCGCGCCAGCAACCGAATTGCACGGTGGAGATAGCGGCGGCGGCGGTGGCTGGGCCGCACCTGGCGAACCTGGCGATGTTCCAGGGCCGGAAGGTGCGGCTGGAGAACGGCATGCAGGTGAGCGGCTGAGGGGCGGTCACCTTGGTTGCGTTTCGGCGGCGGCCTCGACCTCGTGTTGGCGGATGGCGGTGATGGGCATGCGGCGGTGCAAAGAGAAGTAGGCCGCCAGCAAGGCCACCAGTGTCAGGCCGAGGAGCGAGAAGAGCCAGATCATGCGGCTGATGGAGCGGATGGGCGCGAAGGCTTCGCGTGTGTCCTGGGCGATGAGGACGGTCCAATCGAGGGCCGGATAGCTGACCTTGAGGCCGGTGCCGGCGTGGGCGATGAGTGTACGCACGGGGCCGCTGAGCTGGACGATGTGGTGGCCGCCAGGCTTTTCGACGCCGGCGTGGGCGTCGATGAGGGCGGCGTGTTCCTCTGACTTGCGATTGGTGGTGAGCCCGGCGGCGGCGCCGGTGATGATGGCGCCGTCGCCCTTAACGAGGAGGACGCGGCCCGTGCCGCCGAGTTGGGCGCGGTTGACGATGGGGGCGAGGCTGTTGACGTTGACCAGCGCGTCGAGGGTGCCGATAAAGCGGTTGGTTTCGGGTTCGAGGATGGGGACGCCGACGCCGATGTAGTGGGCATGGGTGGCGTCGTCATAGAGGACGTCGGTGAGGCTGGTGGCGCCGCGGCCGCTGGAGTAGATGTTTTTCCAATAGTCTTCGTCGGCCTGGTAGAAGTCCATGGATTTGTGGGTGGCGGCGACGGTGCCGCCTTTGGCGTCGGTGACGGTGATGCGGAGGACGCGCGGGTCAAGCTGGTGGGCGCGCAGCAGGAGACGGGAAGCGGGGGAAGCGAGCATGGCGGTGACTTCGGCCGAGGCCTGGCCGGTGTTCCAGACGTCATCCATACGCTTCATGCGGGCGGCAATGGCGTCGTCGGTCATGCCGGTGTAAGTTTGGTTCGCGGTTTTGACGGCGGACACCAGGGCTGGTTCCGAGGCCAGAAGAGCGACGCCGAGGACGCGCTCTTCGATGTAGCCGGAGACTTCGGCCGCGGTAATGCGAGCCATTGTCTGATAGTGGGAGCCGATGGTTTCCTCAAGCGAGTTGTTGGCTTGGGTGATGAAGTAGAGTCCCGCCAGGCTCATGGGGATGATCGTGAGTAAGGTGCCGATGAGGAGCTTGCGGAAGGCGATTCGGAGTTCAAAGCGTTCGGGCACGGTTGCACCTCCTGGGTGAAGCTGCACACGTGCGACCACCGCCGGGAGAGGCTGACTGTGAGACACCACGACCTGGAACCGGCGGTGGAAACATCGATACCGCGCCGCACGGGCCAGCACTCTTCAGCCCAATTGTTTGGCCGCGGGGGGCTGGTGTCAAGGGAAAGCGGTCAAGGGGAAGCGGAACGGTGTGTCGCGCGGGCGCGGCTCAGGCGAACATCTGGCGGACGGAGATGCCGACCAGGGCAAGGGTGAGGCCGATCATGATGACGACGGCGCCCCAGGCGACCATGTTGTAGAGGGGGGAGTTGGTCCACTCTTTCATGACGCGGTATTTGTTCACGATGATGATCATGAAGATGAGGACGAAGGGGAGGAGGACGCCGTTGATGACCTGGGAGAAGAGGATCATCTTGACGAGGGGGAAGCCGGGGATGAGGACGACGCCGCCGCCGACAACGATCAGGAACGTGAAGAGCCAATAGAAGATGGGCGCTTCGCGGAAGGAGTGGTTGACGCCGGACTCAAAGCCGAGGCCCTCGCAGACGGTGTAGGCGGTGGAGAGGGGGAGAATGCAGGCGGCAAAGAGGGAGGCGTTGAAGAGGCCGATGCAGAAGAGGAGGTAGGCGTAGTCGCCGAAGGGCTTGAGGCCGAGGGCGGCGTCGGTGGCGTTCTGGATGTCTTGGGGTTTGTTGCTCCAGATGGCGCCGGCGCAGGCAACGATGATGAAGAAGGCAATGACGGACATGACGATGCAGCCGACGATGACCTCGATGCGGGATTCGGCGTAGTCGCGGGCGGAGATGCCTTTTTCGACGACGGCGGCCTGGAGGTAGAACTGCATCCAGGGGGCGACCGAGGTGCCGACCATACCGATGAGCATGGTGATGTAGCCGGGGTCCATGATGAGGACGGGGCGGACGGAGTAGATGGCGGCCTCTTTCCAGTCAGGCTTCACGAGGACGCCGGAGACGATGTAGCCGACGTAGACGATGCAGGCGAAGAGGAAGACTTTTTCGATGCGCTCGTAGGAGCCCTTGACGATGAGGAGCCAGACGGCGATGGCGGCGAGAGGGACGGAGATGTAGCGGCTGATGTGGAAGAGCTCGAGCGAGCTGGCGACGCCGGCGAAGTTGGCCATGACGTTGGTGAGGTTGGCGGCGACGAGGGCGGCCATGATCAAGAATGTGGGGCGGAGGCCGAACTCCTCACGGATGAGATCGGAGAGCCCTTTGCCGCTGACGGCGCCCATGCGGGAGCACATCTCCTGGGTGACGATGAGCAGGAGCGTGATGGGGAGGAGGGTCCAGAGGGGGAGGTAGCCGTATTTGGCGCCGGCCTGCGAATAGGTAAAGATGCCGCCGGCATCGTTATCGACGACGGCGGTGATGAAGCCGGGGCCGATGACGGCGAAGAAGACGGCGATCTGGTAGCGCAGGCGTTTGAGCATGGGCGGCCTATCGCTGCCTCAACACGGAGATGACGTCGTCGGCGGTGATGACGCCAGCGAGGCGGCCGTCGCGATGGGTGACGGGGAGGGTGATGAGGCTGTATTTGTCGAAGAGTTCGCAGATCTGGTTTTCCCTGGCGCCGGTGTGGACCTGGATGAGGTCGCTTGCGGCGAGGGAGCGGAGGAGGCTTTCCGGTTCGGCGGCGAAGAGGCGGGCCAGCGGGACGACGCCGGTGAGGCGCTCGGCGGGGTCGATGAGGAGGATGACGTTCTGGAATTCGAGGAGCTCGGTTTTCTCGCGTACGGCGGCGAGGGCGGTGGCGACATCGGCGTCCTCGGGCAGTGAAATGCAATCGGTGAACATCATGCCGCCGGCGGAGTCCTCGTGGAAATCGAGGAGTTCCTCGACCTCGGACTTGGGTTCGCTGTCGAGCTCTTCGAGGATCTCGGCTTTGGTCTCTTCTTCGAGCTCGTTGAGGGCGTCGGCGGCTTCGGCGGGCTCCATCTCCTCGATGATTTCGGCGGCCTTTTCGGTTTCCAGTGATTCGAGAATGCTGGCCTGGATGTCGGGTTCGACCTCGGAGAGGGTTTCGGCGGCGACTTCGCTGTCGATGGTTTCGAAGATGGCTTCGCGGTCTTCGGGGGAGAGGTCTTCGACGATGTCGGCGAGGTCGGCGGGGTGCATCTCTTCGAGGTGGCGGTAGGTGATGTTGAGGCGGACGCGGCGCTGCGGGTCGGGCTCGAGGATGTCGGTGAGCGTCCAGGGGATGGAATGGGGCGGAATGGGGCGCTGGAGGAAGCGGATCCAGCGGCGGGGGAGCGCGCCCTGGAGGACGCGGCGGAAGACGCTGCGCATGCCGATGTCGACCTCGGAGATGCGGAGTTCATCGCGGCCGCCGGTGTTGACGATGTGGAAGGTGACGTCGGTGACGCGGACGACTTTGCGGCCCTGGGCGTCGATGATCTGTTGATCGAGAAGATCGCGGACGAGGCGGAGCATGTACTCGTCGGCGTGGTAGGGGGTGAGCTGTTCGTCGGCGAGGAAGATGCCGTCGAGGGAGATTTGGCGGATCTGATCGTGGCGGATGGCGAGCCAGGAGTAAGAGGAGCCTATGAGGAAGCGGTCGATGCGGTGGGGGTCGAGGACGGGGACGATGGCGGCGTCTTTGATGCGGCCGAGGGTGCGGCCTTTCAGGTCAAAGACGGGGAGCCCGGTGAGTTCGGTGAGATACAGGATCGACTCGGGCATGATGAACTTCCGGAGGCCATAGGGAATTTCGCTCTTCTCTCGTAGTGTAACGGTAGGATGGAGGGGAATGGGCAAAAAACTTGTTGTGGTTGCGGCGTTGCTGTTGGCATTGGGGTGTGGGCGAAAGGCCGATGGTCCGAAGACGGTGGAAGAGGCGCTGAAGACGCTCCAGGTGGATGGGGATTTCGAGGTGCAGTTGTTTGCCGCCGAGCCGATGGTGGTGGACCCGGTGGAGGTGGTGTTTGACGAGCGGGGGCGGGCGTATGTGGCCGATATGCTCGACTTGCCGTGGGACCCGCCGAAGGGGAAGAAGGCGCGGTCGCGGATTGTGTTGCTGGAGGACACCAATGGCGATGGGCGGGCGGACAAGTCGACGGTGTTCGCCGAGAACGTGCTGCAGGTGAGCGGGTTGATGGTGTGGAAGGGGGGGCTGATTGTGCCGTCGGCGCCGGAGATTTTGTATTTCAAAGACACCGATGGCGACGGCAAGGCGGATGTGCGCGAGGTGTGGTTCACGGGGTTCTTCCAAGGCAATCCGGAGGCGCAGATTACGAATCCGCGGATGGGATTGGACAACTGGATTTACTTCAACAACACGGGGAACGCGGGGCGGGTGACGTCGCCGAAACATCCGGAGATGAAGCCGCTGGAGGTACGCGGGGCGGACTTCCGGTACAACCCGGTGAAGGGGATTGCGGAGACGGCGGCGGGGGCTGGGCAGTATGGTTCGACGTTTGACGACTGGAACAACCGGTTCATCAGCCAGAACACGACGCATCTGCGGCATGTGGTGATGCCGATGCACTACCTGGCGCGGGCGCCGAACCTGGAGGTGCGCGATGTGAACCAGGATCCTTATGGGAAGCGGGAGCGGCTGATGTGGCCGTTGACGAAGCCGCAGGAGTGGCGCTTGAAGCGGAGCGAGATGCGGCAGAAGCGCTATGACGAGAACAAGACGGGGCGGGTGGAGCACGCGGCGGGGCACATTACGGGGGCGACGGGGAGCACGGTGTACCGGGGCGACGCGTGGCCGAGGGAGTATTACGGCAACATCTTTACGGCCGATGTGAGCGGGAACCTGGTGAGGCGCGATTTGGTGGAGCCGGATGGGGTTTCGTTCGCGGCAAAGCCGGCGTATGAGGGGCGTGAGTTCCTTGCGTCGACGGACCAGTGGTTCCGGCCGACGAATTTCGCCAATGCGCCGGACGGGCATTTGTACATGCCGGACATGTACAGGGAGATTATCGAGACTCCGCTATCGATTCCGGAGGAGTTGAAGAAGGGCTTGGATTTTTATTCGGGGGATGACAAGGGGCGCATTTATAGGCTGGTGTCGAAGCGGTCGACGGTGAAGCGCGGGTTGAAGGTGGCGTTGGATGAGGCGGCGACGGGGGACCTGGTGAAGATGCTGGAGCACGCCAACGGGTGGCACGTGGAGACGGCGCGGCGGTTGCTGCTGGAGCGGCAGGACAAGTCGGCGGTGGAGCTGCTGCGGCGGTTGGGAACGGCGCGGGCGTTGTGGGCGCTGGAAGGGTTGAATGCGCTGACGGAAGCCGATGTGGCAATTGCATTGAAGAGCACGGATGGGCGGTTGCGGGAGCAGGCGGTGAGGATGTCGGAATCGTTGCCGGCGACGGCGAGCCTGGAGCGGTTGTTGACGCCGCTGGCGGCTGACGCGGAGATCCGCGTGCGGTTCCAGACGGCGCTGACGCTGGGCCGGTTTGCGCAGAGCGCGGCGGCGCGGGCGGCGCTGGTGAAGATTGCGCAGACGGACGCGGCCCACGATTGGGTGCGGACGGCGGTGATGCTGAGCGGGGCGGGTTCGCCGGTGGAGCTGTTGCGGCAGACGCAGAAGCTGCATGTGGATTTTGAGAAGCGGCTGTCGCGGCTGATTGGCGTGCGGCAGCAGGCGGGGGAGATCGCGGCGATATTGCCGTTGCTGGGCGAGGAGGGGCTGGAGGCGCTGGGGCGCGGGCTGGAGTTGTCAGGGGCGCGTGGGTTGAAGGTGGCGGGGGCGGAGCGGTTGGGCGAGAAGGGCTGGAAGCTGGCGCGGTATCTGGCGATGCCGGGGTTCATGGCGTCGGCGGAGAAACTGGCGCAGGATGCGACGATCGACCCGGCGCGGCGGTCGCTGGCGTTGCAGGCGCTGCGCGGGGGGACCTATGCGAAAGCGGCTGCGGCGCTGGAGAGCGTGGTGAAAACGGCGGCTCCGGGCAATGTGCAGGGGGCGGCGATCGACACGGTGGCTTCGTTTGGTGACGCCGGGGTTCCGGGGGAGTTGTTGCGGCATTGGAAGCAGTATGCACCGGAGGGACGGACGCGGGCGATTGCGGCGCTGTTGCAGCAGACGGCGCGGGTTCCGGCTCTGCTGGATGCCATTGAGAAGGGCGCGGTGGAGGCGGCGGTGATTGAGGTGGGGGCGCGGAACCGGCTGTTGGAGGATGCGAACCCAGCGGTGGCGCAGCGGGCCAAAACGCTGTTGAAGGCGGGGGGCGATCGGGCGAAGGTGGTGGAGTCGTACCGCGATGTAGTGAAGATGCAGGGGAAGGTAGCGCGCGGCAAGGAGGTGTTCGAAGACGGCTGCGCGAAGTGTCACCTGCCGCGGCAGCAGGGCGGGCGCGTGGGGCCGGATTTGTCGGGGATCAGTATGAAGTCAAAGGAAGAGTTGCTGGAGGCGATTTTGAATCCGTCGGCGTCGATTGAGCCGCGGTTTGTGAACTACATTGTGACGACCAAGGATGGGCGGACGTTTGATGGCGTGCTGGCCAACGAGACGCCGGGGGCGATCACGCTGCGCGGCGGGCAGGAGACGGATGTGACGGTGCTGCGCGGGGATGTGCAGAGCATCCGGGCGTCGAGCATCTCGCTGATGCCGGAGGACCTGGAGAAGGGGCTGAGCAAGCAGGGAATGGCGGACTTGATTGCTTACCTGCGGGGGGAGGAGTGAGGGTCTAACTCCGGCGGCGGCGGAATCCGAGCAGAAGCAGGGCCGGGGCGGCGAGCATCCAGGTGGCGGGCTCGGGGACGACGAAGGTCCCGGTGGCCGAGGTGGTAGTGAAGAAAGCGTTGACGACGTAGTTTTCCGAGATGCCGAAGTTGGGGGGCGTCAAGTTGGTGGGGTCGGCCTGATAGCCAAGGTATTGGAAGGCGGAGCCTCCGAGGGAGGGCGGGGCGTTGAACTCCTGGACGCCGGGGACCTGCGGGAAGAAGTTGCTCAGATCGGTGACGAGCAGGCCGAGCAGGTAGTTACGAGTGACGATTTCGCTGCTGGTGGACCAACTGTCGGTGACCAGGTCGCCGAGCAGGACACTGGCGACGCCGGGCCCGAAGAAGTAGAAGAGGCTCTGCTGGAGTTGTTGAGTGCCGAACAGGGTGGCGCCGGGGGGTGGGGGGCGACGGGTGAGTTCGAAGGTGGAGGGGATGGGGAGAGCGCCGGGGGGTAGAGCGGGCATGCCGAGGTTGACCGAGCCGGACATCCAGACGGGCTCGCTGGTTGTCGCAATGTTCGACGAGGTGCCGTTGACGTCGTTGGTGACGGTGGGGGTGGGGGCGAGGGCGAGGTTGAGGTAGACCGTGCCGCTGATGGGGGTGCCGGGGGTGAAGTTGATGGTGAAGCTGGTCTGGTCGAATGTAATCCCGCGCACGGAGCCGCTGGAGACGGTGCCGGCAAAGTCGATGCGGAGGATGGCCGCCGGAAGTGTGGGGGCGCTGAGGGCGCAGAGGAGGAGTGCAATCGACGTGGCTTTCACGATCATGAGAGGATTGTAGGGACGCGGAGCTGGCCATGGGGAGTAGCGGGCGGTAGCGGTGGGGTGTGATACCCCTGGTAACCTATTGTATGCAAAGAGACTTATCGAAGGAGGAGGTGCGGGCGGGGCTGCAACGGATTGTGGGCAGCCGGGAGTGGGTGTTGAGCGCGCGGATGGGGCAGTTTCTGACCTACCTGGTGGAGCGGGAACTGGCGGGCGACGGCGGGTCGTTGAAAGAGACGGTGGTGGGGGTGGAGGTGTTTGGGCGGGAGCCGGGGTATGACCCGAAGATCGATCCGGTGGTGCGGGTGGAGGCGCGGCGGCTGCGGCTGAAGCTGCAGGAGTACTACGGTGGTAGTGGGGCGGGGGATGAGCTGCGGATCGAG
>JAFLBB010000114.1 GCA_017304135.1 Acidobacteriota bacterium
GGCTGTCTTTCTGCAAACATTCACGGCAAGAACAATTTCAAAATGGGAACCTTCGGTGAGCACGTCATCGAGTTCACTGCCATTCTGCCCACCGGCGCCGAAGTGGCCTGCTCACCCAAAACGAATTCCAGCGCATCCACATCGTCCACCGGCGACGAAAACACCCGCGCCGCCCGGCTCAACGTGTCATAGTCGGCCCGCGCCCGCTTCACCGCCCTCCCGCCGCACACAAACTCCACCCGCACGTTCCCCCGCACCTTGTCCAGCTTCCGCAACAACACCGCCCCCACCTCGGCCGTGTTCCGCACATGCGTCCCGCCGCAGGCGCTGCGATCCAACTCCGCAATGCTCACCACGCGCAGCGTCCCCGTCCGTTCGCTCGTCTTGCGCAACCCAAGGTCATCCCCCGCATCGTGATAGGACACCGTCACCGCGTGCCCCTCGTGAATCACCTCGTTCGCCCGCCGCTCGACCTCCACGATCTGCTCCGTCGTCAACGCCGCCGTCCCCAGCTCGATCGTCGACACCTCGGCCCCCATATGAAAGCTCAATGTCGGCATCCCCAACCGCTCCACAAACACCGCCGACAACACATGCTGCCCTGTGTGCTGCTGCATGTGGTCAAACCGCCGCCCCCAGTCGATGGTGCACTCCACCGGCCCTGGCGCCACATCGCCCTCCACCATGTGCACCACCCGCCCGTCGTACTCCTCGACGACCTCCACCACGCGCGCCCCGTTGATCGAGCCCATGTCGAACGGCTGCCCGCCCGAGGTTGGATAAAACGCCGTCGCATCCAAAAATAAGCGGCGGCCCTCTACGCCCACAACCTCCGCGCGAAACCCGCGCAAGTAGCTGTCGTCGTAGTAGAGCCGCCGCGTCATCCCACCATGGTACGCAACCCCGTTCCGTTCACGGGGCCGCGCCTGCACCTACTGGATCGCCACAAACACCTGCTGCGAGCCGATCGTGTCTTCCTGCACGTAGAACGACACCAGGTCGCCCTTCTGCACATTCGCCGGCACCTGCACGTTGATCTGATAGAGCCCGACAAATCCCGGCACCAGGCCCACAAAGCTCGGCACAACCTCCGTGCCCGACGTGAACACGCCGTTGCCGAAGATCACCCGCCAGTTGCCCGTCGCCTGCGCCAGCGGACCCGACGGAGCCGCCGCGCCGCTGGCCACCGGAGGATTCGTCGGTCCCGCCCCCAGCGCATAGATCACCAGCGTGTCGCCCACCCGCGCCGGCTCGCTGTTCGGTATGCCGAACCGCGCCGGAATCGGGAACGAGTTGTTGCGCGAAGCGTTCTGCGCAATGGCATAGAACGCCTGGTCGCCGCCATCGAACAACTGCAGGATCTTCGGCTTCTTCGCCACCACGCGCACCGTCGTGTTGGCGCTCGCCCGTCCGCCACGCTCCACGCGCACCGTCGCCTCGCCCGTCGCCGTCTCAAACGGCATCAGGAAGTTGATCTGCCCGTAGCTCACGTAATAGAGTCCCGCAGGCTGGTTATTCACGAACACCCGCGTCTCGCCGAGCGTCGTCGGCAGCGGCAAACTTGAGTTCTGCTGCGGATCGCCAAAGTGCAACTGCTCACCCTTGATGGCCACGATGCCGCCCTGCGCCACCACCTCGCCCGGCTCAAACGTCGCGTTGTTCAGAACCGAATCCGGCGGCAACACCGGCGCGCCCGCCGCAAACACTTCGATCTCCACCGGGATCACCACGTTCCCATTGCCTGCGTTGGAGGCAATCGTCACCGAGCCTTTGTAAACACCGGCCTGCACACCCGTCGGATCAGCCGTGATGTCGACGATGTTGAAGCCCGGAATCTGCGCCGCCGCCAGCCAGTTGCCGCCCGATACCGTCGCCGCCGTGATTGTCCCCAGCGTCAGCGTCCCGCCGCTCACGTTGTTGATCACCACACGCTGCAACTGCTTCGGCGTCGTCAAAGGCGTGCGGAACCGCAGCGACGCGCTCGACGGCCGCGCAATCGGCTGCGAGGTCACCCGCAGGGTCACCGCCATGCGCTTGTTGTCGCTGGCCAGCGTCGAGCCGTCAAATTGCACCGCACCCGTATACGTCCCTTCGGCCATCCCGCTCTGATAGGTGGCCTTCACCTGGTAGGGGATGTTGAAGTTGAAGCTGCCGCCCTGCACGGCCACGCTCAGCCAGTTGCCGCCCGTCTGCGTTGTCGCCGCCGTGGTCGCCCGGCTCAGCGTCACCACCTCGGCCGCGTCCGTGGCCCCGGCCCCGCCCGAAGGCGCCACAAACAGGTTGAGCGAGTCCGGCACGCCGCCGCCCATCTGCACGATCACCAGGATGTTCTGCGTGCCTTCATTGGCTCCCGGCGAGGTCACCGTCACCGTCGTCGCATGCCGCCCCGCCGCCAGGCTCGCCGTGTTCAGCGCAATCCGCACCGGAATGCAGTTCCCCGCCCGGTTCGTGCAGCGCCGCTCGCCCAACACCGACGTCGCCGCCCACGAGGCCACGCTGCTCGCCGACACGCTCAGCGAACCGTCGCCATCGTTAAACACCTCCACCTCCTGCGCGGTCCCGTTGGACCCCGCCGGGATGGACACCGGACCAACCGTAGTTGCGGCCAGGCGCAGCTTCGGCGCCGCCAGCAGCGCCCCCTGCGCTCCAATGAGCAAACAAGCGGCAAGTGACAAATAGGGAGTAAGTTTCACGACGACCTCTGTAGGGGAGAGATTCCGGTTACGCCACGCGCTCCACTGGGGAACCCGCAGCGGGAATCAAACCCACTGCAAGGCGCCTTTTTTGTACGCCCAAACGTAACCTACAACCAGAATGACCAGGAACACCGTCACTTCCGCTACACCAAACCAGCCGAGCGATTGATATCGTACGGCCCACGGGTAGAGAAAGATCGTCTCCACATCGAAAATCACGAACAAAATGGCCACGATGTAGAAACGGACTGTGTACCGGCCACGCGAGGAACTCGCGGCTTTAATGCCGCATTCGTAGGCTTCCAGCTTGGTGGCAAAGGGGGAGGAGGGTCGGACCAATTTGGCCGCGACGATGGCCACCACTGGGAACAACAGGGCGACAACCATGAAGACGAAAATGGGAAGATATCCTTCCGGCATCGCCCCTACATCATAACACCGCTCCTCCGCCCCGGCTCGTCCCAACTACCAGCGATGATGCACGCCGCCGTAAATTCTCTCCTGATAAATCCGCTCCAGCCCGCCCATCGCCTCAGCGCTCAACGCCGCCATCTCCGATGCCGCGCAGTTCTCCTTCACCTGCCCGGCCCGCTTCCCCCCAGGAATCGCGCACGTCACCGCATCGAACATCAAAATCCACCGCAACGCAAACTGCGTCATCGTCATGCCATCGGGAACCAGCGCCCGCAACTCCTCCACGGCCCGCAGCGCCTGGCCATACTCCACGCCTGAAAATGTCTCGCCCACGTCGAACTTCTCGCCATGCCGGTTGAAAGTCCGGTGGTCGCCTTCCTCAAATGTCGAGTCCGCCTTCAACTTGCCCGTCAACATCCCGCTCGCCAGCGGCACCCGCGCCAGAATGCCCACCTTCCGCTTCTTCGCCTGCTCAAAAAACAGCTCCGCCGGTCGATGCCGGAAGCAGTTGAAGATGAGCTGCACCGTCTGCACGTTCGGATACTCGATCGCCTTCAGCGCCTCCTCCACCTTCTGCACGCTCACGCCATAGTGGCGGATCTTCCCCGCCGCCATCAGCTCATCCAGCGCCCCAAACACCTCGGGCCGGTAGTACACCTCCGTCGGCGGGCAATGCAGTTGCACCAGGTCAAGCGTCTCCACTTCGAGGTTGCGCAAGCTCTCTTCGATGAACGCCGTCAGGTTGGCCTTGTTGTAGCCGTCGGCCGTATGCGGCGCAAGCTTCCGCCCCGCCTTGGTCGCCACCACAATCTCGTCCTTGCGCTCGCGCTTCAGCCGCGCCACCAATTTCTCGCTGCGGCCCATCCCGTACACGTCCGCCGTGTCGATAAAGTTCACCCCGCTGTCGATAGCCGCATGCAGCGCCTCCATCGAAGCGCCATCATCCACCTCGCCCCAGGAGCCTCCAATCGCCCACGCTCCGAAGCTCACCTCGGACACTCGCCAACCCGTTCGACCCAACTCGCGGTATCGCATAAACTCTCTACTGTACTAGGAGTCACCAGCCATGCCCAAAGCCAGCCTCCAATTCAAACTCACTGACCTCCGCGGCGGCCCCATCCACGGCCCTGTCCACGTCGACATCGTCCCCCACACCGGTGAGCCCGGCACCGGCGGCGAACACTTCGAAATCACCGTCCCCGACATGAGGGGCTCGACCGAACTCATCCTCACCGGCATCACCTGCCGCGGCGGTATCGGCACCCTCTACCTCATCCGCGTCTCCACCGACGACTACCGCACCTACAGCTTCTTCCAAACCGTCAAGCCCGGCGAGGTCCGCGTCCCCCCCGCCCGCCTCTGGGTCGACCCCGGCGCCGTCACCGGCATCGCCGCTCCCGAATTCTCCAAACTCAACGGCAACCTCCGCGCCCTGCTCATTGCCGCCAACATGGTCCCCCTCGACCCGGAGGACCGCGACCTCGCCGCCCTCTCCGCCGACACTCTCTACAACGCCCTCGGCCCCTTGCGCCAAAGCTGCCTCCTCAACATCTTCAAAAAGGCCTCCCACCTCCCCACCACCGGCAACGCCTTCCAGTTCTTCCGCGCCCTCCGCCTCTCCCGCCAGGATCGCTGCTACCTCGACATCGACCCCGCCGTCCAGCAATTCCTCGAACGAAACCCGGCCCTCTACTCCCCCGCCCACAACACCCTGCACGAACCGCTCCCCAATTTCCTCCTTGCCTCCAGCTTTAAATCCAAAGACGACCACGCCAACATCCAGATCACCCTCATGCGCAACCCCGCCACCAACGAGTTCGCCGCCGACGTCGACATCGACGAATCCGCCGGCATCGAGCACGGTGTCGAGGTCATCCGCAACAAGCTGTTCAACAACCGCACCAGCCCCTACCTCATCCGCGAATTCCTCCTCGCCGCCAACCCCGGCGAACGCACGCTCGACCCCGGCTACGACTTCGTCTTCTAGCGGCCGCACGCGCCACCGCAGCCGCCCTTTCCCAGCCCCGGCCGCCAGGGCGTCCCCCTGCCTCCCCCTGCGTCCCCCTGCGTCCCCCTGCATCGCCCCCTCCGCCCCCCGCATCTAACTGGGGCGCAACCGGCCGGTGCGCAGTCGGGCCACCGCGCCCCCTTGCCCATCGGCGATAATAGATAGGAGAGAGTCATGCTCGCCAGCATTCGCGAACAGTTCGAAACCATCTTCCGCGAAGACCCCGCGGCCAAAAGCCGCCTGGAGATCGTGCTCTGCTACCCTGGCTTCCACGCCATCCTGCTTCATCGCCTCGCACACAAGCTCTACAAATCCGGCCTGCCCATCGTCCCGCGCTTCATTTCGCAGATCTCGCGCCTGTTCACCGGCATCGAGATCCACCCCGGCGCGCAGATCGGCCGCCGCTTCTTCATCGATCACGGCATGGGCGTCGTCATCGGCGAAACCACCGTCATCGGCGATGATTGCCTGCTCTATCAGGGCGTCACCCTCGGCGGCACCGGCAAGGAACGCGGCAAGCGCCACCCCTCGCTCGGCAATCATGTCGTCGTTGGCACCGGAGC
This sequence comes from Acidobacteriota bacterium, assembly GCA_017304135.1. Taxonomy (GTDB): domain Bacteria; phylum Acidobacteriota; class Terriglobia; order Bryobacterales; family Bryobacteraceae; genus JAFLBB01. The sequence goes on from JAFLBB010000114.1 coordinate 5,682, forward strand.
TAAAGTGCTCGGCAACATCTTCATCGGCGACAACTCGAAAATCGGCGCCGGCTCCGTCGTCATCCACGAAGTGCCCGCCCATTCCACCGTCGTCGGTATCCCTGGCCGCGTTGTCCGCCGCGGCGGCTGCACCGAGTCCGACATGCTCGAACACGCCCAACTGCCCGACCCCGAAGCCCAGGAAAAGGCTGAACTGCGCAGCCGCATCGAACACCTCGAAGAACAGGTCCGCGCCCTCATCGACGAACGCGTACCCACCCGCCGTCCATGATCCGTATGAAACGGCGGCCCCCCCTCCCCGCGTCTTGACCATTGAAGGATCATCCACCCGTGCTGAGCCGCCGCAGCCTCCTCTCCTCCGCTCTCACCCTCCCCGCGCTCGCCGCCCCCAAACCGCCCGCCCCTGAACTCGTCTCCTGCGAACGCATCTGGGACCGCGCCCCCCACTCCGCCTTCACCGATCTCATCCAACACAACGGCCAGTGGCTCTGCTGCTTCCGCGAAGGCGCCAAACACGTCTCCCCCGACGGCCGCATCCGCGTTCTCCACTCCGACGACGGCGCCCTCTGGCGCACCTGGTCCGTCATCGATCATCCCGTCGCCGACCTCCGCGACCCCAAACTCACTCACAACTCCGGCGGCGCCCTCATGCTCACCGCCGCCGGCGCCATGCACCCGCCCTCCGACGCCCGCCACCGCACCTTCGCCTGGTTCTCCGACGACGGCCGCGAATGGACCGCCCCCATCCAGATCGGCGACGATAACTTCTGGCTCTGGCGCGTCCAGTGGTTCCAGGGCAAAGCCTACGCCATGGGCTACGCAACCGTCGGCGAACCCATCCTCCGCGCCTATCTCTCCCTCGACGGCCGCCGCTTCCTGACCCTCAACGAAAGCGCCGCCCGCGACGGAGCCCCCAACGAAACCTCCATCCTCTTCGATAACTCCGGCCTCGCCACCTGCATCGCCCGCCGCGACGGCGAATCGAAAACCGCCCACCTCGGCCACTCCCGCCCGCCCTACCGCGGCTGGATCTGGGAGGACCTCGGAGTCCGCATCGGCGGGCCCCACTTACTCCGCCTCCCCGACGGCCGCATCGTCTGCGCCGGTCGCCTCTACGATGGCTCGCAGCGCACCGCCCTGCTCTGGCTCAACCCCGCCGAACCCAGCCTCACCGAATTCCTCGCCCTCCCCTCCGGCGGCGATTCCAGTTACCCCGGCCTCGCCTTCCACGACGACTTACTCTGGGTCAGTTACTACTCTTCTCACGAGGCCCGTACCTCTATTTACCTCGCCAAGGTGAAACTCCCCCCACTTCCGCGATAAGCTGTAGCCAACAACATGCGCTACGCATTCGTCGTAACGGCCCTCGTGCCGGCACTGCTGCTGCTCGTCTCCTGCGGCGGCTCCTCCAACAAACCGGAACCGCCCGTCAAGCGTCCCGCCAAGGTCCTGCAGTTCTACGCCGGCCAAGGCGTCATCCGGCCGGGCGAGCACGTCACCATCTGTTACGGCGTCGAGTACGCCGAAACCGTCCGCATCGACCCCTTCATCGAGCAGATCACCCCATCGCTCAACCGCTGCATCGAAGCCAAGCCTGAAAAGACAACCCTCTACACCCTCACCGCCGAAGGCCCCGACGGCAAGGACGAAGCCTCCTTCACCATCACCGTCGACCCCAACGCCCGCCCCTCCGTCGAGGCCGCCGCCCCCACCACACTCATCCAGTTCTTCATGGCCTCCTCCACCACCGCCCTCAAGGGACGCCCCATCACCCTCTGCTATGGCACCAAGGACGCCGCTTCGGTCGCGCTTGAACCCAACCTCCGCGCCATCGAGCCCTCCGATCGTTCCTGCTTCTCCGCCTCCTTCGACCAAACCACCACAGTTACCCTTACCGCCAAAAACGCCGCCGGCATCGTCGACACCGAAAGGCTCACCATCACCGTGCCCTAGGCCGCAGCGCATACCGGAACCCGTTCTCCGCCACCTGCGCCAGTTCCTCGCGCGTGAACCCAAACGCATCCGCCGCCAGCGCATACTCCATACACACCGACGTCCGGAACAACGCCGGATCGTCGCTGTTCAACACCACCGCCACGCCCGCATCAAATAACCGCCGCAGCGGATGCTCCTCCAGCCGCGCCACCGCCCCCGTGGCGACGTTGCTCGTCACGCACACCTCCAGCGCGATCCCCCGCCGCGCCAACTCCTCCACCAGCGCCGGGTCCTCCACCGCGTGAATGCCGTGCCCGATCCGCCGCGCCCCCATCTCCACGCACGTCCGCACGCTCGATGCCCCCATCGTCTCGCCCCCATGCGGCACCAGCGCCAGCCCATGCTCCCGCACAAACTGGAACGTGTCCGCAAACAACTCCGCCGGAGCCAGCCGCTCATCGCCCCCAATGCCAAAGGCCACCACTCGATCCCCCGCCCGTTCCACCGCCAGTCGCGCCACCTGCTCCACATGCTCCGCGCCAAACTGCCTCACCGCATCCAGCACCAGCCACGCCTCCACCGGAGCCCGCTCACACTCCCGCGCCACCGCCTCATACACCGCCGCGAACTCCTGCTTCCGCCACACCACCACACCCGCCGCCAGCGTCATCTCCACATAGCGCACGTTCTGCGCCGCCAGCTTCTCGAAATACCGCCGCGCCGCCAGCGCATAATGCTCCGGCGTCCGCAAATGTCCCACCGCCCATTTGAATGACTCGAGGAACTGATCGAAGCTCCCCCGCCGGTACCGCCGCTCCACTTCCTCCGCTGTCACCCGCTCATCCATCTCCGCCAGCACCGCCGCATCCAGCGTCCCTTCCAGGTGCACATGCAGCTCCGCCTTCGGCATCTCGTGCAGGTACGACGCAAGTTCAACCTTCGCCATTGTTACGATATTAACTGCCATGCACCCTGATGAAATCGATGTCCTCGTAAGCGGACGCCACGGCGACGCCTTCCGTGTGCTCGGTCCCCACTCCATTACCCATGACGGTGGCATCGAATCCTGGGTGGTCCGCGCCTTCCTCCCCCAAGCCGCCTCCGCCCAACTCCTCACCTCCGCCGGCCACTTCGATATGAAGCGCATCCACCCCAGCGGCCTCTACTGCGGCGAGTGCCCCTCACACCCCGGCCCCTACCGCCTTCGTGTCACCCACTACGACGGCTCCACTCTCGACCACGACGACCCCTACCGCTTCCCCCTCCTGCTCTCCGAATTCGACCTCCACCTCTACAGCGAGGGCACCAACTACGAGTGCCACAACATGCTCGGCGCCCACCTCACCGAAGTCGACGGCGTCAGCGGCGTCCGCTTCGCCGTATGGGCCCCCACCGCCGAATGCGTCGTCGTAACCGGCGACTTCAACGGCTGGGACGAACGCCGCCACCCCATGCGCCTCCGCACCGGCGGCATCTGGGAACTCTTCATCCCCGGCCTCGCCGAGGGCGCCATCTACAAGTACTTCGTCCGCTCCCACAACATGGGCTACCACGAGATGAAGGCCGACCCCTGCGCCCTCTTCGCCGAACTCCCGCCCCGCACCGGCTCCATCGTCGCCAACATCGACCGCTACGCCTGGCGGGACGGCGACTGGATGGAACGCCGCGCCCGCACCAACTGGCTCAAGCAGCCCATGTCCATCTACGAGGTCCACCTCGGCTCCTGGCTGCTCGACGAGCACGGCCACATGCTCACCTACCGCCAGCTCGCCGACAAACTCGTCAGTTACATCGTCGACATGGGCTACACCCACATCGAGCTGCTCCCTATCTGCGAACACCCCTTCGGCGGCTCCTGGGGCTACCAGGTCACCGGCTACTTCGCCCCCACCTCGCGCCACGGCTCGCCGGACGACTTCATGTTCTTCGTCGACCGCTGCCACCAGGCCGGCATCGGCGTCATCGTCGATTGGGTCCCCGCTCACTTCCCTCGCGATGCCCACGGCCTCGCCTTCTTCGACGGCACCCACCTCTACGAACACGACGACATCCGCCAGCGCGAACACCCCGACTGGGGCACCCGCATCTTTAATTTCGGCCGCAACGAGGTCCGCAGCTTTCTCATCTCCAGCGCCATCTTTTGGCTGAAGAGGTACCACATCGACGGCCTTCGCGTCGACGCCGTCGCCTCCATGCTCTATCTCGATTACTCCCGCCAGCCCGGCGAGTGGATCCCCAACCAGTACGGCGGCCGCGAAAACATCGAGGCCATCGAGTTCATCCGCATCTTCAACGAGCAGGCCCACAAGGTGCCCGGCGCCATCACCATCGCCGAAGAGTCCACCAGCTTCCCCGCCGTCAGCCACCCCGTCTACGCCGGCGGCCTCGGCTTCACCATGAAGTGGAACATGGGCTGGATGCACGACATGCTCCACTACTTCAAGCTCGACCCCGTCTTCCGCAAGTTCAACCACAACGACATCACCTTCTCCATGCTCTACGCCTTCACGGAGAACTTCGTCCTGCCCATCTCCCACGACGAAGTGGTCCACATGAAGGGCTCCTTCATCGGCAAAATGCCCGGCGACGAGTGGCGCCGCTTCGCCAACGCCCGCCTCTTCATGGCCTACATGTACACCCACCCCGGCAAGAAGCTTCTCTTCATGGGCGCTGAAATCGGACAGTACGAAGAGTGGGACGAAAACTCCAGTCTTCGCTGGGACCTCCTCCAGTTCGACTACCACCGCAAACTCCAATCCCTCAACCGCGAACTGAACCGCTTCTACCGCTCCCGCCCCGCCCTCTGGCAGGTCGACTACAACTGGCAGGGCTTCGACTGGCTCGACCTCCACGACGTCGAAAACTCCATCATCAGCTTCTTCCGCTGGGACGAAGGCCGCCAGAACTTCCTCCTCGTCGTCTGCAACTTCACCCCCGTCCCGCGCTGGCATTACACGCTCGGCGTCCCCCGCCACGGCTACTACCGCGAGGCCTTCAACACCGACTCGGAGATGTTCGGCGGCTCCAACATGGGCAACGCCGGCGGCGTCCACTCCGGGCCCCACGGCTCCCACGGCCACCCCGCCTCCATCACCATCACCCTGCCTCCACTCGCCGTGCTCATCTTCGAATTCGCTCCCGCCGAGATTGCCGGCGCGCCGGAGTAACCAGATCCAGCCATAGCAAACCCCACATAGCCCCATGCCCCCCGCCAACCGCTACGACGCCCTCATCATCGGCGGAGGCCACAACGGCCTCGTCACCGCCGCCTACCTCGCCCGCGCCGGCCGCCGTGTCTGCGTCCTCGAACGCCGCGAACTCCTCGGCGGCTGCGCCGTCACCGAAGAAATCTGGCCCGGCTACAAAGTCTCCACCGCCGCCTACCTCTCCAGCCTCATGCAGGAGCGCATCGTGCGCGAACTCGACCTCGAACGCCACGGCTACCACGTCGATCCCAAGGAACCGCCCTTCTTCTCCCCCTTCCCCGACGGCCGCCACCTCTTCTTCTGGCAGGACGAACAACGCACCCACGCCGAGCTCGCCAAGTTCTCCCGCCGCGACGCCGACCGCTTCCCCGCCTACGAAGCCCACCTCGAAAAGCTCGCCGTCTTCGCCGAAGGCCTGCTCCTCGAAACTCCGCCGCCCTTCCCGCCCTCCGGCATCGGCGACTACATCGACTGGCTCAAGTTCCTCGCCCGCCGCCGCGGCCTCTCCGCCGCCGACATGAAGGCCCTCGTCGAGGTCTTCACCCAAAGCGCCTCCGACTTCCTCGACGCCTGGTTCGAGTCCCCCGAAATCAAGGTCACCCTCGCCACCGACGGCGTCATCGGCGCCAACGGCGGCCCGCGCACCGCCGGCACGGCCTACATCCTGCTCCACCACTGCATGGGCGGAGTCGGCGGACGCCGCGGCGTCTGGGGCTTCGTCCGAGGCGGCATGGGCGCGGTCTCCGAAGCCATCGCCTCGGCCGCCCGCGCCGCCGGAGCCGAAATCAGAGTCAACGCTCCTGTTTCCAAAATCCTCGTCGAAAACGGCCGCGCCACCGGCGTCATCCTCGGCAACGGCGACGAACTCCACGCCCCCATCGTCGCCTCCAACGCCGACCCCAAGGTGACGTTCCTCCAACTCACCGAAGAGCGCCACCTCCCAGAGGACTTCCTCGCCTCCATCCGCCGCTTCCGCGTCGAAGGCACCTCCTGCAAAATCAACCTCGCCTGCAACGCCCTCCCCGACTTCACCTGCCTCCCCGGCGCATCCGGCCCCCAACACCGCGCCACCATGCACATCTGCCCCGACATCGACTACGTCGAGCGCGCCTGGGACGACGCCAAATACGGCCGCCCCTCTGAGCGTCCCCTGCTCGAAATGACCTCGCCCACCCAGTACGACCCCTCCCTAGCCCCGCCCGGCAAACACATCATCGGCATCTTCCTCCAATACGCCCCCTACACCCTCCGCAACGCCTCTTGGGACGACATCCGCGAACCCTTCGCCGACCGCGTGATCGACTTAATCGCAGAATACGCTCCGAATATCCGAAATATCGTCGAGCACCGCCAGGTCCTCACCCCCCTCGACCTCGAACGCCGCTTCGGCATCTCCGGCGGCAACATCTTTCACGGTGAAATGTCGCTCGACCAGATGTTCGTCATGCGCCCCGTCGCCGGCTACGCCCGCTACCGCACCCCCATCCCCGGCCTCTACCTCTGCGGCTCCGGCGCCCACCCTGGCGGCGGCGTCATGGGAGCCCCCGGCTACAACTGCGCCCGCGAAATCCTGAAGAGTTAGAACTGCACTGCCATGAGATGCGCTGCCAGGCGCAGTGGACCGGATGGCGGAAACCTGATATTCGTTTGTGAGGAGGTGTCGCTACATGAAACGGCGTCGTGTGTTCATCCCGTTTCTCGCCGCGACAGCGTTTGCCGCAATCCTCCGGCCACCGTTTGCAAGTTTCGGCGCCCAATCCAGCCGCGAATTGCTCAGCGAATCCGGCATCGTCGTCGCAAAGAATCAGGAGACCATCCACCTGAAGGGCTCATCAGGGCCAGTCACCGTCAAAATTAAGCCCACTACTCGAATCTGGAAGGGTGAGGATGGCGCCGATTCGTCCGTCATCCACCCAGGTGATGAACTCGCCATGCGTGGGACTAGGGAAGCCGACGGCACGTTCTCCCCAACACAGGTGTGGGTCAATATCGTGAGCTTCCATGGAGTGATTGCGGCAGTAAGCGGGAACACTGTGTCCATCGAAGTGCTTCGGAACGACTCGCTGTCCCAAACCAGGCAGGTAAGGTTGACGAGCAAGACCCTTTCGTCAGGTTCGAGCGTGCTGAAGCGGGAGAATGTGAAGGTAGGCAGGCCTGTCCAGGTGGTCGGTGTAGCTTTGGAAGATGGCACGGTCCAGGCCACCCGGCTCATGATCTATGTAAATGGGCGTGAGGTCGATTCTCGTGCGACAAAATACGTGGATCCTCTGACGGGGAAGATCATCGACAAGCCGTAACACGGGCGATAAGTTGAGGGCTGGTGGCGGTGTCCGCGCCCCCTAAAACTCCACCGCCAGCCCCACGCTCGGCAACACCGGAAACGTCTTCTCCAACCGCACCCGCGCCGCCCCGGTCGCCGCGTTGAACCCGCTCAAATCGTCCACCCGCACATTCTCCCGGCCCGTCACATTCACCACTTCCACAAACAGCGTCCACCGCACGCGATCGCGCTGAAATGTTTTATTCGCCCGCACGTCCAACCGCTGGTACTCCGGCATCCGCACCATATTCCGCCGGTCCGTCAGAAACAAATTCGGATACTCGCCCCGGAAATACCCGCGCAGCGGCGTCCCCGACCCATAGCCATACCGCCCGCTCACATTCACGCTCGGCCGCACGCGATAATTCCCAAACACATTCACCGTGTGCCGCTGCTCAAAGTCCGCCGGATACCGCTCGCCCAACAACCCGCAGCACACCGGCGCATCCGTCCACGCATACGAAATCCACCCCGACAGCGCATTCGCCGACTTCCGCACCACTGTCACCTCCGCCCCCCGCGCCGCCATCCGCAACCGGTTCCGCCACAGCGGCGTCGTCAGCGGCGCAATCACCCGCCCGTTCAGCACATACGCCTGCGCCCGCTCGGCAAACAACAGATCCCGGTCCCACCGCCGCCAATACGACACCCGTATCCCCGCCGTCCGCGTCAAACCCAATTCGCCCTGCGCCTGCGCATGCTGCGACCGCTCCGCCAGCAGCGTCGTCCGCCCGCCCAACCCAAAGAACTGCGACAACTCCGCAAACTGCGCCGCCGCCCCCCAACCCGCCGACAACCGCAACCGCTGCCACGGCGCAAACGCCACCGACGCACTCGGACTCGCCGCCGTCTGCCCACTCACATCATGCTTGTCCCAACGCGCCCCCGCCCGCAGCGTCAACCGCCCCTCCAGCAACCGCACCGACGGCGTCGCGTAAGCCCCCGCCCGCACTCCCGTCCCGCGATAGCGCTCGGCCACCAGCGGCACAAGCGGAGCATTCCTTCTCACCAGCGCTTCACCCTCGCCCCGCAACCGCCGCATCGAATAGCCGCCCTCCAAGCCCCACATCCCGCTCCGCACCGTGTGGTCCCCGCTGAACACCCACTCCCCATACCGCTCATCCCCCAAACTCAACGACTCCCGATTTCTGTTCCCCCATCGCTCATCGATCCACGCACCGCGATGCTCCGCCAACCACCCCGGCGTCACCGCCCACGTATGCCCCAACGACACCAACGCAAAATCATAATCGGACAAAATGATCGAATTCAACCCCGCCGTAGGAATCGCCTTCTCCCGGTTCAACCCCGACGTCCCATACATCAACGACAACCGCACCCGCTGCCGCGCCGTCAAATCGTAATCCAGCCGCGACTCCGCATCCGAAAACGCAAACGCGATCGTGTCATCGTCCGACAGCCGGTCAATCAAGTACTGCAAATACGACTTCCGCGCCGCCACCAGCCACGCCCCGCGCTTCCCCAACGGCCCCTCCACCAAGCCGCTCACGTTCGACATCGACACCGACCCGCGCCCGCGCACACGGTCCCGCGCCCCGCTCCGCGTCGTCATCGCCACCGCCCCCGCCGTCCGGTCGCTCACGCTCACCGGCAGCGGACCTTCATACAACGTCACCCCCTCCAGAATGTCGCCGCCAAACAACGTCGCCGACGCCGACGTCGCATCCCCGGCCACCGTGTGAAACGGCGAATGCAGCAGCACGCCGTCCATAATCAGACCAATCCGTCTGAATTCCGCCCCGCGCAGCGCGAACTGCGATTGAAAATCGTCGTTCCCCACCACCCCCGGCAGCGACTGCACGCTCCGCAGCGGATCGTTCACAATCACGCTCGCCGTGTTCTGAAACTCCAGCCCACCCATCGTCCGCGACCCCACCGGCTCCGGCTCATCACCCCGCTCCCGCACCTCCAGCGTCTCGCTCCGCCGCAACACATCCGGCACAAGCCGCACCTCCACGGCCTCCCCGCCCGTCACCACCAGGCGCTCCGGCCGGTACCCCACCGTCGACACAATCAGCGTCGAGCCCTCCCCCGCCTCCAACACAAACGCCCCGCCCCCATCGGTCCGCGCCGACCCGCCGCCCCCTTGCACCGCCACCTCCACCCGCGCCAGAGCCTCGCCGCTCACCGCGTCGCGCACCACGCCCCGCACCTCCACACCGTGCAGCAACGCCCACCCCGAAACCAGAAATAGAAAGAGAGCTCGCAACATGAAACTCCCATTGTGCCCAATTCACCGCCGCCCCACACCAGGTCCGCCTCCCCAAATCAGTACAATCAACCTCATGCTCATCCGCGGCTTACTGCCGGCCCTCCTCTGCGCCCCACTCCTCCTGGCGCTCGACCTCTCCAACGCAAAAATCCTCCCCGCACCCAACGCCACCCCGCGCGAACAACTCGCCGCCCGCGTCCTGCAAGAGGAGATCGCCCGCCGCGCACGCGTTGACGTTCTTCTCGCTGCAGAAGCCGCTGTCGGCGATCAGCGTTTCGACAGTCCCCAGAACCTCGGCTTGTGCCTTGAGCGTCGCCAGCATCGGCTCGACCTGCTCCTTGT
>JAFLBB010000115.1 GCA_017304135.1 Acidobacteriota bacterium
CCCCCGTCTCGCCCCCAGCACCTCGCTTCACCGCGCCCGTTGCGGCAACGCCCCTCTCCCCCTATAATAGAAAGGTTGGCCTCGTAACCCTACTGTTGTTCCTCAGCAGGGGGCTCGGCCTCGAGCAGGTTTTTCATGATCATTCTCTTGACGATCATCCACGTCATTGTGTGCCTCTTCCTGATCATCGTCGTGCTGCTGCAAAGCGGCAAGGCGGCCGATCTGGCAGGCGCCTTTGGCGGCATGGGTTCCCAGACGGCGTTCGGCCCGCGCGGCGCGGCCACGGTTCTTTCCAAGGCCACCACAGTGGCGGCGGGGCTCTTCATGGTGACGTCCCTGTCACTGTCGATCTTGGCCTCCCGCAACTCCGGTTCGGTGTCCACGGTCCTCGATAAACCCGTCCAAACGCTGCCCACCCCGAAGGACCCCAACGCCGGCAAGCCCAGCGTCACCCTCTCCCCCGAGGGCGGCGGCAAGGGCGTCACCGTGCCCCTCCCCGAGGGCGCGCCCGGCAAGAAGGGCGACGCCAAGGGCGGCGAGAAGAAGTAAAGGCTTTGACGACTTTGCGGAGATGGCGGAATTGGCAGACGCACTAGCTTGAGGTGCTAGCGGGAGCAATCTCGTGCAGGTTCAAGTCCTGTTCTCCGCACCATATCAAACGAACCGGCCGTCCCTCGGGACGGCCGGTTCGCTTCTCAGGCACCGCTTTCCTGCTAAGGAATCGTCGCCGCCGCATCGGTCGTGAAGTACAGCGTCGTCTCCGACGGGATCCGCACGCGCTGGCCCTTCATGAACACCTGCGCCCCCGCGCCGGCTCCGGCTCCCGCCGCCGCTCCAATGGCCGCGCCCTTGCCGCCACCGGCAATCGCGCCAATCAACGCCCCCATCGCGCCCACGCCGGCCGCTGTCTTGGCCGTCTTGGCCGTCTGCGAACCCGACTCTTGCTGCACGCTCGCCGTGGTCAGCTCCACCTTCTTGCCGCCCACCACAATCGAGGTCAGCGCCACGGTCAGCTCCGTGCGGCCTGAAAACTTCCCGGCTTCCTTCTCCGCCACCAGCTTCACCACCGCGTCGGCCCCCTTCGGCGCGATCTCTTCCTCGTTCACCACCAGCGCCTTGATCAGGCTCGCGCGGAACTCATCGCCCTCTTTGGCCTGGCGCGAATCGATCGAGTCGATCATCTGCACGCCGATCTCGGTGCCGCTGGGAACCTGCTTCGCCGTGGCCGGCTTGCCCACCATCGCCGCCAGCACACGCTCGCTTACGCCGGCCTGCTTCAGGTCGACAATGGCCGCCGTGTCCAGCGCCATCTTGCCCGGATTCCGCTCCAGGTAGCCCAACAGAAACTGCTCCTGGAAGCCCGCCCCCGCCAGCTCGCGGATCTGCTGCTGCGTCACCGCCAGCGCCGATGGCGACCGCTCCGAAACGGCCTCAATCACCCGCTCGCTCACCCCCGCCTGCTTCAACTCGATGAGCTTCGACGGCTCGCCCGACAGCTTCGACGGCTGCTTCTTCACCATGTCGAGAATGAACTCTTCGCTCAAGCCCGACTTGGCCAGCTTCACCACGTCTTCGTTCGTCACGGCCACCTGCGCCACGGCCGCTGAAGCCGCCAGCAAACCAGCCATCGCGAAACACACCAATCGTTTCATGTTCGATTCGCCTCCTCTTGTTGTGGACGGGCGCCCCGCCGGCGGCGATTCACGAAATTGGCCTCAGCGGCGCTTAGCGGCGCTGTAATATTTTCTCGATCGCCTCGAGTTCCCGGCCGGCGTCGCTCCACTTTCCCTGCGATGTCAGTTCGCGGTAACGCTGCATGCGCGTCCGCATCTCTTCAACACGCGAATCCGGCGTCTGCTTCGTCTCAGCCGCCGCCATGGCCGCGGGTGTCTGTGCGCCCCCGGCCGCCACCGTCGCGGCGGGCGGCTGCATGCCCGTCAACTCCGCGATCGCCTCCTGATAGGTGTCGCGGTAGATCAGGTCGTTGCCGACCGCTACCACCACCTTCTTCAACTGCGGCATCCGCGCTTCCTTGGCCTGGATGTAGATCGGCTCCACGTACAGAAACGAGTTGTCCACGGGCAGCACAAGCATCTGGCCGCGCAGCACCTGCGAGCCCTGCTGGTTCCACAGCGACAGGTCCTTGGAAATGTTCTGGTCCTGGTTGATGCGCGCCTCAATCTGCATCGGCCCGAAGATGAGCGCCTGCTTGGAGAGCTGCAGGAAGCGCACCTCGCCCAGGTTCTTGCCGTCGCAACGGGCCACCATCAGGCCGATCATGTTGTCCTTGCTGCGCGGCGTGAATGGCAGCACCAGCAGGAACTCAGCCTTCTCTTCGCCGGGCAGCGTGGCCACCACGTAGGTCGGCGTCAACTGCTGCGGCGTGCTCTCCTGGCCGTAGATGTTGCGCGCGATGTCCCACAGGTCTTCCTTGTTGTAGAAGGCCTGCGGATCGCGCATGTGGAAGGTGCGGTAGATCTCGGCCTGCACGCGGAAATACGTCTCCGGGTAGCGCGCGTGCCGGCGCAAATCCTCGGGCATGGTCCCGGCGTCCTCAAACAGCTTCGGGAACAGCCCGCGGTAAGCGCGGATGATCGGGTCCTCCGTGTCGAAGACGTACAGGTGCACATCGCCATCGTAGGCATCCACGGTGGCTTTCACGGCGTTGCGCATGTAGTTCACACGCTTGCCGCTGCCCAGCCGCAGGTAGGCCGAATAGGGGTGCGCGTCGGACACCGTGTAGGCGTCCACGGTCCACACCAGCCGGCCCCTGTCGGTGAGCACCAGGTAGGGGTCCGACTCCCACTCCAAAAAGCCCGCCACCTCCTCCAGCCGCTCAAGCACTTTGCGCCGGATCAACATCCGCGAGTCGGGCGTGAACAGCTGCGTGAGCAGAATATTGCCGTCCATGTTGTGCACCGTCGCCGCGATCCGCGTCAGCAGCGAGCCCATCGGAATGCCGCCCGTGCCCTGATAGCGCGTGAACACGCTCTCGTTGCCCGAGGGGTAGCTGAACTCTTTCTGCCCCGTGCTGACGAACACCGGCTCATGCGTGATTTCGCCGAAGTAGATCTCCGGCCGCTCCAGCTTCAGGTTCGGGTCGGTGATCTTCGGCGGCGCATCCTGGACGAAAAATACCGGCAGCCCATCGGCGGTGATGCGATTGGCTTCGGCCATCACCATGCCATAGCCATGTGTGTAGATGAAGTGCGGGTTGATCCATCCCTTGCGCGCGTCGGGAAGCTGGCGGATGTCGAGTTCACGCGGGCTCAGCAACACCTGGCGCAGCTGGCCGCCGATGGTGTACCGGTCCACATCGGTGTCGGGAAAGGCGTAGTAGGGCCGCAGGGCCTGAATCTGCGTCGTCGTATCGTGGAACGCGCGCCAGTCCCACAGCCGCACGTTGTCAATCAGCGGGCGGTGGCGGGCGATGTCGATGCGCGCCGAAAGGCTCGCCGGAAACTCGGTTTCCTGCACGCGCAGCGACAAGCCATACGCGCGCCGCGTCGCCTCGATATGCCGCTCGATATACGGCCGCTGCAGCGAAATCTCGTTCGGCCGCACATAGAACGCATTCACGGCGCCGGGGACCACGCTCAGCAGGACATAGCCCGCCACCGGCAGCAGCAGCGCCTTCCACTGGCCGGCCAGAATGCCCGCGCCCGCCAGCAGCAGCGTCGCGAACAGGAACCACAGCAGCGGCAGGGCGATGCGTTCGTCCACGTAATCGACCCCCACCAGGAAGCCGTGATCGCTGTTGAGCAGGTCATAGCGGTCCAGCGCCACGCCCCAGGCCACGGCGGTCAGCAGCGCCGCCAGGCACACGCGCAGGAACCTCGACTCAAGGCCAAGCTTGTGGCGCAGCTCGCCGAGGTCGATCATCTCGACGCCCTCGCCCGGGCGCAGCGTGGTCAGGAAATCACCAATACGCGCCGTCACCCAATTGACGACGGCCGCAAACAGCGCCACGGCGAGAAAGTAGTTGCGCAACCCGCGCCAGAAGGGCAGATCGAACAGATAAAAGGCCATCGGACGGCCGAACACCGGGTCCACCCACCCGTCGCTCGCACCGCCGCGCGAACCGAAATAGCGAACGACCGTCCAATTGTCGATCGTCGAAAGGGCGATGAGCGAGGACAACACCAGCAGGCCCAGGGCGATCGGCAGCCGCAAGCCCGGCCCTCCGCGGCTTGCCCGCGAAGCCTGCATCTGGCCGATGCGGTGGGCGGCATATAGGACGACGAAACACACCACCGCGCCGCCGGCAATCGGTGCGACGCCGTAGCTCCACATCCGCCACCACGTCTGCAGCTGGTCCAACTCCTGCCACCACAGGTAATCGATGTAGGTGGAGGCGATGCTGCGCGCGCTCAGCAGCAGGAGGAAGAGCGCGATGATGACGAAAGGCAGCTTGCCGCCCGGCCGTCGAGGCGGAGGATAGACAATCTCTGGGTAGGGGTTCACTTGCTCCCACTATAGCGTCACCACTCGTGGAGGTGAACCCTGCAGCTAGCGCCGCCAGACGATGCGGCCGCTCACAACCGTGGCCACCGGACCGCCCGTGTAGGTGTGGCCGTGGAACGGCGAGTTCTTGCTTTTCGACTGCGTCTTGTTCACGTCGTAGGTCCACGGCGTGGCCGTGTCGAAGAGCGTGACGTCACCGTGCGCGCCCACGGTGAGCGTGCCGCGGTCGAGCCCCAACACGCGCGCCGGGCCCGTGGTGTACAGCTCGATCATCTTCCGCAGCGTCAGCTTGCCCGGGTGCACCAACTGCTCCAGCGTAATGCCGATGGCCGTCTCCAGACCGGTGATGCCGAACGGGCAGCGCTCGAACTCCTGCATCTTTTCACTGCCGGCGTGCGGCGCGTGGTCGGTGGCGATCACCTCCACGGTGCCGTCCACCAGCCCTTCCAGCACCGCGCTCACATCCTGCTTGCCGCGCAGCGGAGGCTTCATCTTGAAGTTGGAATCGTAAGCCACCGTGTCGCAATCGGTGAGCACGAAATGGTGCGGAGTGGCCTCGCAGCTCACCTTGATGCCGCGCTTCTTGGCGAAGGCCACCATGGCCACGGCATGGTGCGTGGAGATGTGGGCCACGTGATACCGCGCCCCGGTGACCTCGGCGAGCAGAATGTCGCGGGCCACCATCACATCCTCGGCCGCCGCCGGAATGCCGCGCAGGCCGCGGCGCACGCTGATCTCGCCCTCGTGCATGTCGCCGCCCGCGCTCAGGTTCAAATCCTCGCAATGGTCGATGACGGGGATGCCGTGCCCCTTGGCCAGTTCCATCGCCCGGCGCATCACACGCGAGTTCATCACCGGGCGGCCGTCGTCGGAAATGGCAACCGCCCCCGCTTTCACCATGGCCCCGATGCTGGCCAGTTCCTCGCCCAGGCTGCCCTTGGTGATGGCGCCGATGGGATAAACGTTCACCACTGACTTCTGCTTGGCGCGCTCGATAATGTAGCTCGTCACCGTCGCGCTGTCGTTCACCGGCAAGGTGTTCGGCATGCAGCAAACGCTGGTGAAGCCGCCCGCCGCCGCCGCCCGTGCGCCGGTTTCAATCGATTCGGCGTATTCAAAGCCCGGCTCGCGCAGATGCACGTGCATGTCGATAAAGCCGGGAGCGACGATCATCCCGCTGGCATCGAACACTTCCGTCGCGGCGGGAACGTCGAGGTTCTCACCCACGGCCGCCACCCGGCCCGCCTCCAGATACACGTCGCGCACGGCGTCAAGCCCCGCGGCGGGGTCGATCACCCGGCCATTGCGGATCACCAGCTTTGCTTCACTCACGAAAATACCCGCTCCAGAACGGCCATGCGGACAAACACGCCGTTCTCCACTTGGTTCAGAATCACGGACTGCTGCGAGTCGGCCACCTCGGAGCTGAGCTCACGCCCGCGGTTGATGGGGCCGGGGTGCATCACGATCACGTCTGGTTTAGCCAGCGCCACGTGCTCCTGGCGCAGGCCGTAGAAGCCGAAATACTCGCCCGCCGGAAAGGTCGTCTCAAACTGCCGCTCCAGTTGCACACGCAACATCATGATGACGTCGGCGTCGCGGATGGCTTCGTCCATGCGGTAGGTGAGCTTCACGCCCTTGGCCAGCAGCCCCAACTCGGTGGGCAACAGCGTCGGCGGACCGCACAGCACGACCTCCGCGCCAAACTTGGCCAGCAGGTGGACGTTCGATCGCGCCACGCGGCTGTGGGCGATGTCGCCGATGATGGCCACCTTCAAGCCCTCGAGCGAGGTCCGGTGGTCGAGAATGGTCATGGCGTCCAGCAGCGCCTGCGTCGGATGCTCGTGCGTGCCGTCGCCGGCGTTGATGATGGGAATCGGCAGGTGGCGCGCCAGAAAGTGAGGCGCTCCCGAGGCCGCGTGGCGCATCACAATGGCGTCGGGCCTCATCGCGGCCAGCGTGTTCAGCGTGTCCACCAGCGACTCGCCCTTGCTCACGCTGGAGGCGGCCACCGAGATGGAAACCGAGTCGGCCCCAAGACGCTTCGCGGCAATCTCAAAACTGGTGCGTGTGCGCGTCGACGATTCAAAGAAGAGCAGCACCACCATGTGGCCGCGCAGCGCGTCGCTCTTCTTTCCCGGCGCCTGTTGTTGCTGGAATTCCTTGGCCCGCCGCAGGATCGCTTCAATCTCCGTGCGGCTCAAATCCTCAATGCCGAGCAGGCCGGCGCGCAGACCATCCAGCGCCGTTGTCATGCGTCAATCCTCAACTTTCTCCACCAGCAGCACCTTCTCCAGGCCGTCAATCTCCTGGAACTTCACTTCAATGATCTCGATGTCGGAGGTCTGGACGGTGCGGCCGACGTAACGCGCCTCGATGGGCAGTTCGCGATGGCCGCGGTCAATCAGCGCCAGCAGTTGCACGCGGGCAGGGCGTCCGTGATCGAACAGCGCATCCAGCGCGGCGCGGATGGTGCGGCCCGTGTAGAGCACGTCGTCCGTCAAAATGATGTCGCGGCCGACCACGGAGAAAGGAATCTCGGTGCCATTCACCACCGGCGTGCTGGAGACCATGGAGAGGTCGTCGCGATAGAGGTTGATGTCGAGGATCCCGACGGGCACCTCGCGCTTCTCAAGCGCCTTGATCTTGGCCGCCAGCCGCTGCGCAAGCGGAACGCCGCGCCGGCGGATGCCGATAAAGGCCAACTTGTCCAGATCGGCCGTTTTTTCCAATACTTCGTGCGCCAGGCGCACCAGCGTCCGGTCAATCTCGGACGCGCTCATCAACTGCCCTTTTTCGCGCGTGACTGGCATGGCTTAAACGCTCCAGGGTAGCATAGGCGCGCGGTGAACCCCACCGCGCTTGCGGCCTCGCGCTTGCGGCCTCGCGCTTCCGGCCTCGCGCCCGCGGCCCGGCGCTTGCAGCCTCGCGGCGGCTAGAACCGTCGCAGCCGCCCGCGAATCCGCTTCGCCAATTTCTCGATCTCCTCGGCCTTCTTCAACGCTGACAGCGAGAGCGTGTGCGTGCCGCCCTTTTCCAGTTCCATCTTCAGATCTTCGGAGAGCTTCAGCAGCACGGTGGCGTCCTCAAGCGATTTCTTGTGGTCGTCCTTGAGGATTGCCTCAATCTGCGACCGCTTCAATCGTGGCGCCGGCTCCTCCCGCGGGGGCAGTTGCGCGTAGGTGAGCAGCGTGGCCGCCAGCAGCGCGCCCAAGGCGACGGGGACTCGCAAAATCAGGGGTTTCATGGGCTTGTTGCTATCATATCGGTTTATGCCTTCAGAGAATCCCGTCCGCAGTGTCAACGTCGGCATTGTCGGTCTGGGCAACGTGGGAACGGGCGCCCTCAGCATCCTGGCGGGGAATGCGGCCCAGATCGAAGCCAAGTTAGGCTTCCCGCTGCAGGTGCGCACCGTGTGCAGCCGCTCGGTGGCGTCCAAGGAACTGCCGGCGGGCCTCAGCGCCGTGAAGCGTACGGCCGACTGGCGCGACGTCGTGAACGATCCCGATGTGGACGTGATCTGCGAGCTCATTGGCGGCACGGGCGTGGCCCATGAGTTGATCGAAGCGGCCATCGCGGCGGGCAAGAGCGTGGTGACGGCGAACAAGGAACTGATGGCCCTGCAAGGCGCGTCGATCTGGGAAAAAGCGATCGCGGCCGGCATCAACCTGGCCATGGAAGCGAGCGTGGCAGGCGGCATCCCCATTCACACCGTGCTGCGCGAAGGCATCAGCGGCGACCGCATTCAGGCGCTCTACGGCATTCTCAACGGCACGAGCAACTACATCCTCACCGAGATCGAAAAGCACGGCACGGCATTCGAAACCGTGCTCGCCGAAGCGCAACGGCTGGGCTACGCCGAGGCCGACCCGAGCGCCGACATCGACGGCTTCGATGCGCGCTCCAAACTGGCGCTGCTCTCGGCCCTGGCCTTCGGCGAGCAGATCGCGCCCACCGACATTTATACGGAAGGCATCCGCCGGCTCACCCCGCTGGACTTTCAATACGCGCACAAACTCGGCCACACGATCCGCCTGCTGTGCGCGGCCCGGCAGACCGGCGAGGGGCTCCTGCTGAGCGTGCGGCCGGCGCTGATTCCCAGCGAAACCATTCTGGCCAGCGTGCAGGGCGCCTACAACGCCATCTGGGTGCGCGGCGAATATGGCGCCGACACGTTCTACTATGGCCGCGGGGCCGGTCCGCATCCCACCGGCGTGGCCGTGGTGAGTGACCTGATGCGCGTGGCCCGCGAGATCCGCAGCGGTTCGCCCGAACGCGTGTCGCCCTTCGCGCACGAACGGCTGGGAGCCTACAAGCCGATCCCGATCACCCTGCAGCGCCGCGCCTGGTATCTGCGTTTCCGCGTGCACGACCGTCCGGGCATCATCGCCGCACTGGCCAACATTCTGGCGGGCAAGAACGTCAGCCTCGACGCCGTGCTGCAACTGCCCTCGGACAGCAAAGACAACCTGCCCTTCGTCATCACGCTGGAGACAACCTCGGAGCAGGATGTGCGCGACGCCGTGGCGCGGATGGCCACGCTCGATTTCCTCACGGAACCACCACTCGTCCTTCCCATGGAGACCTCACTATGAGACTGATCGCCCTTGCCCTGCTCGCCGCCTCGCTCGCCTGGCCGCAGGTTGCCTCCGATGCCAATAAGGGATACCGGACCGAAGAGGGCCGCGCGCGCGTGGCCGCCACGCTCGGCTCGCACGACCGCGAGGCGCGGCAGAAGCCGAAGGAACTGATCGCCCGCCTCGGGCTGGCCCAGGGCATGACGGTGGCCGACATCGGCACCGGCGTCGGCTTCATGCTGCCCTATCTCGCCGAAGCCGTGGGCGCGCCGGGCAAGGTGATCGCCGAAGACATCTTCCCCGACTTCCTCGCCAAGGCGAAGGAGAATGCGGCCGCCAAGGGGCTCAACGGTGTGCAGTTCATTCACGGCACGGAACGTTCGGCCAAACTGCCCGCCGGTTCCACCGACATCGCCCTGATTCTCGACGCCTACCACCACTTCGACTACCCGGCCGAAATGCTGGCCTCCATCCACGCCGGCTTGAAGCCCGGCGGGCGGCTGGTGATCGTGGATTTCTACAAGCGCGGATTCCGCGACCCGGCGCACATCCGCCTCGACGACGACGCCGTGGCGGCCGAAGTGCAACAGCATGGGTTCTCGCTCGTCGAGTCCACGCCGTTCACCCAGGATTCGCAGTACATGGCGATTTTTCGCAAGAAGTGACCACGCCGGCAGCGGGTCATTGCGAGAAGGATCGGCCAGAACGAATAGCGAGAACGCATAGCGGCGACGGGCCGCTCCGTTGTATCCTGGTAGACGAACGCCGTCGGGGCGTGGCTCAGCCTGGCTAGAGCGCCTGGTTCGGGACCAGGAGGTCGGAGGTTCAAATCCTCTCGCCCCGACCATCTTCCCCTTCCTCTCTTCGTTGGCTCCTACAACTGAACAGCCCTGCGAGTCCACCGCATGGCAGCCTGAACCGCTTTCCTCCTCTGAGTGCTGGTGCTACGCTCTGAGGCGTCATGAGGCGGAGAGACCTGTTGGCGATGCCGCTGGCGGCGGGTTTGGCCGTTGCGGCGGGGGAGCGAAGCCTGCGGCGGCACATCACGCAAAGGCCGCTGGCGGTGACGATGTGGGACTTCTCGTGGCTCGAGCGGCGTTGGCCGGGGGCGGGCTATGAGGACTGGGATGTGGCGCTGGGGGAGTTGAAGCAGCGCGGCTATGACGGGGTGCGCATCGATGCCTATCCGCACCTGATCCATGCCGGGGCGGGGAAGACGTGGGAGCTTCTGCCGCACTGGTGGTTTCAGGATTGGGGGGCGGCGTCGCGGTGCCGGGTGCGGGTGCAGCCGGAGTTGAACCAGTTCCTCAAACGGTGCCGCGAGCATGGGGTGTGTGTGGGGTTGTCGACGTGGTTCCGGCAGGATGTGGACGACACGCGGATGAAGATCACCGGGCCGGAGGAACTGGCGGCGGTGTGGAAGACGACGCTCGATTCGATTGCCGCGGAGGGGTTGCTGGAGACGCTGCTGTACGTGGATCTGTGCAATGAGTGGCCGCTCTCGGTGTGGGCGCCGTTTCTGGCCAAGGGGCACACGCGGGCCTCGGCGGAGGGCGCGCGCTGGATGCGCGAAGCGATCGAGCCGCTGCGGCGGAGCTATCCGGGGCTCGACTACACGTTCTCGTTCACAAGCGAATATGCGACGTTCCGCGAACAGGATGTCTCGATGCTCGACTTCCTGGAACTGCACCTGTGGATGACGCACTTCTCTGACTTCTACAAGCGAGTGGGCTATGCCTACGAACGCTATGACCAAAAGGGCTACGACAACCTCGCGCGGCACGGCGAGCGCCTCTACCGAGAGAATGCCGCTCACTGGCAGGCGCGTCTGGAGTACGGGATTGCTCAACTGGCGGCGTGGGCCGACGTGGCGAAGAAGCCGTTGATCACCACCGAGTGCTGGGCGCTGGTGGATTACAAAGACGCCCCGATGCTGCCCTGGGACTACATTCTGGAGCTGTGCGAACTGGGCGTGCGGCGGGCCTCGGCCACGGGGCGCTGGGCGGCCATGGCGACGTCGAACTTCTGCGGGCCGCAGTTTCGCGGCATGTGGCGCGAGGTGGAATGGCACCGGCGCATGACCGACATGATTCACTCGGGGAAACTGCCGCAGGGTTTTGGCGGGTAGTATGCTGATGTTCGCCCGAGGAGAGATGACATGCTGACCCGCCGATCGTTGTTCGCCTTGCCGCTGCTGGCCGCCGCGCAAACGCCGAAGAACCCTGGACGCATCCGGGTGACCGATGTGAAGGTGATTCCGCTGAAACTGGTGAAGGACCTGGGCGCCGTGGAGCCGGCGTGGAATCCCGGGTCGCACATGGCGATCCGCATCGGCGGCGGCTCGTTTGTGGAGATCCACACGAGCGAGGGCATCACCGGGATCGGTCCGGGGATGGACCCGGCGCTGCTGCCGGCGGTGAAGGCGCAACTGGTGGGCAAGGACCCGTTCGACACCGAACAGCACATGGCGCGGCTGCGCTACTACGCGGCGGGGACGAGCTATCGCGGGGCGGCGTGCGTGGATGTCGCGCTGTGGGACGTCATCGGAAAAGCCTGCGGGCAGCCGCTCTACAAATTGTGGGGCGGGGCCAAGGAGAAGGTGCCGGCCTACGCGAGCATGATCAAGCTGGGGACGCCGGAGGAGCGCGCGGCGCTGGCGGGGCGGCTGGCGGCGGAGGGTTGGAAAGCGATCAAGCTGCGGCTGCATCATGAGACGATGCGCGACGATCTGCGCACGGTGGAACTGGTGCGCAAGGCGGTGGGCGGGCGGATGGTGATCATGACCGACGCCAACCAGGCGCAGTCAAGCGGGAACTGGCAGCCGGGGGTGTTGTGGGACTACAAGCGGGCGCTGGAGACGGCGCGCGAGCTGCACCGGATGGAGGTCTATTGGCTGGAAGAGCCGCTGCCGCGGTTCGCCTGGGACCAGTTGTCGGAGTTGAACCGCAACGTCGATGTGCCGCTGGCCGGAGGCGAGAACAACCGCCTCACGCATGAGTTTCTGGAGATGTGCAAGCGCGATGTCTACGACATCCTGCAGCCGGAGGGGATGGTGATGGAAGGGTTGACGGCGCTGCGCAAGATCGGGGCGCTGGCGGAGTTCTACGGCAAGAAGATTGTGCCGCATCATGGTGGCGGCGACATTGGGACGGTGGCGCACCTGCACGTAGTTGCCTCGTGGACGCATGCGCCGTACTTCGAGATTCTGCATGATCCCCCGGTGGCCGATTACCGGCACCGGTTTTCGATCATGAAGAACCCGCCGCAAGTGGATGGCGAGGGGATGATCGCGCCACCGCCGGGGCCTGGGCTGGGCGTGGAGATCGATCCGGCGCTGCGGGCGTGAGGGGCGCGCGGCGCGGTGCCGGCCTGCTACTGTTCCGCCTCAATCTCGAACCACGGTGAGAGAGGTTGTCCTTCTGCCTGCAGCCGGATGACGAAGGCGCCCTGGTCGCCCTCGACGCGAAGTGGCGTGAGGCGCTGGCCCGCGCCGTCGAGCGGCCAGACGGTGATCGATTGGGCGTCGGACTTCAGCGTCAGCGTGGCCTCGATGCGTTCCATCCAGATGGGCGTTGCGCCGCTGCTGCGGCTGGCCGCGGGGCGTGACGAGTTGGGCTCCTGTTCAAGGGTGAACCAGTCGGTCGTGCCGGGGTAGTTCACGAGCCGCTGGGGACGGGCGGGCGTGGAGCCTGCCTGCGTGCGCAGGGCCTGTCCGGAATGGGAAAGCAGCAGGCGGCGGGAGCGGGCGATGGGTTCGCCGTCGAGCGAAGTGAGCAGCGTGGAGGCAAAGCCCCGCGCCGATTCCAAGAGCTGCAGCGTGATCGGGCCGGCTTCCACCAGGTCCGTGCCAAGGAAGCCGAAGATGCCCGCGGCCTGCGGCGAATGGATGCGGAAGCGGCGGCGCTCGGGGTGGTAGCTGAGCTGTTCAGTGTCGGTGACGAGCGGAAACTCGCCGTGCGTGGTGGCGGCTTCCGGCAGCGGGCCGTCGAGGTCGGTGCGGAACTGCACGCGGCGCTGGAAGGCAGTGAGGGAATCGTAGCCATAGCGTTCGGCGAGGAAGGCCGAGACGTTGCCGTTGCGGCGCTCGCGGGTGGCCTCGAGGCGGCGCGATTCGGGCATGGGGAGGTCGAGCGGCTCGCGGCCGGCTTCAATAACGCCGCCCCGGAACAGCAGCGCCGATTGGCCCGCGCCGGGAAGCTGCGCATGATCGACGTTGAGGTTGAAGCCGGAGGGAACGACGGTGTCCCAGTTGCGGCCGTGCTCGTAGGCGAAGTGCATGATGGAGTCCCAATCCTGGAAGGCGCCGAAGGCGGAGAGGGTGGGAACGATCTCGGCGCGGTAGCTGTTGGGGAAGGCCTGGTTGTATTCGCTGACGGTGTAGGGCTGGCCGGCGGCGCGCTTGGTGGCGACGTTGAGGAAGGTGGCAAGGCCGGAGCCAACCGAGGAGGAGTCGCGGATGCGCCAGTCGCGGTCGTCCCAGGCGACGTTGGGGAAGTTGGGGTGGTCGATGTAGAAGTGCTCGTCGTTGTAGTCGAGGTCGCGCTGGGCGTCCATCAAAAGAAGGCCGCCGAAGCCCATCTGGGTGCCGGCGACAGGTACGAGGCTGCCGGCCGATTCGCGGATGGCCGCGCGCATCGCCTGGTGATAGGCGCGGTCGCGGGCGATGACGAAGGCGAGGAAGTCGTCCGTTCGTGCCTGCGTCACGCCATCTCCGGGGAAGACGAGGGCGATGTTGGCGGCCTCGAGCGATTCGGTGTCGGCGAGCCCCCGGCGTCCGATGCGGAAGAGGCTCGCGTTGCGCACGTGGATGGGCGCGGTGAGACGCTCCACGGAGAGGCCCATGCGGCCGATGCCGCTCATGTCGAAGCTGGCCGTGAACGGCATCACATAGTGCTGCCACTGGTTGGTGACGCCGACGGTGCGGGAGGTGGTTTGACGCCAGGGACTGACATCCTGCTTCACATCCCAGGCAACGTTGCCCGAGACGCCGTCGGGGAGGTCGGCGCGCATTTCCACCGACACGAGATAGGGCTGGCCCGATTCCACCGAGAAGCCCGCCTGCTTGAGGATGACGGGCGCGGGTCCGGCTTCGACGGTCACCGTGGCGATGCCGTCCTGCACTTCCAGGCGGGCGCGCGAGGGCGAGTGGACTTCCAGCGGACGCCATTGCCCGCTGAGCTGTTCGCCGCCATCAGGGGAGGCGCCGCCGGCCCAGGCTTCACGCAGTTTGGCCGTTTCCGTGTATTTCGCCGAGAGGAACTCGTTCCACTGGCGTGTGGCGTCGATGCGGTAGTCGCCGAGCAGGTTGGCCTGGAGCTGTCCGTTCTGCCACGAGTAGAGGAGCGAAGTTTCGTTGTTGGTTTCCACCATGGCGAGGACGGGGTCGTCCTGCAGGCCGAGGTGCTGGATGAGCTCGCGGGTGAAGCGCGTCTGGAGTTCGACCAGGCGCGGGTGGAGGATGTGGAGCGGTTTCGATTGCGTGGGGAATGCCGTGGCGCCGGGCCAGATGGGAATCTCGTCGATGCCGGGGCGGAAGGTGTAGCCGACGTGGAGGTTGAGGTTCACATAGACGCCTTCGGCCTTGAGGGCGGCGAGGAAAACGCGCAGGCGGGCTAGGGCGACAGGGTTGAAAGTGGGGTAGGGACCGGTGGTCAGCAGGACGCTGCGCGCACCGTCGGGCGTGGAGTCCGGCGACGAGTCCATGTGATGGAGGCGGACCAGGTTGATGCCCAGCTTGCGCAGGCGGCGGGCGATGCGGGCGGCGTCTTGCTCTTCGGGGAAATTTCCGCTGAAGGCCAGGTTGGCGCCAAAGAATCGGACGCGGGTGTCGTCTTCGGTGCCTGGCGTGAGGTCAGGGCCGATCGCGAAGAAGTGGCCGTTGCGGGCGGCGATGCGGTCCTTGCCTTCGAGGGGTTGGTTGAGGTGGCTGAAGTCAGGCGCGCCGGAGAGGGCGTCCTGGTCAACGTGGAAGGGAAAATACTGCTGGGCTTGGGCCGCGAGGCAGGCGGCGAACAGGTGGGGGAGCGCGCCTTTCATACGGTTCCAGAGTCGCACGCTGGATGCCAAAAGGAAACGGCCCGGAGGTGGCTCCGGGCCGTGGGCCGTGGGTGGGTGTGGCTACGCCTTGACTGGGTGGAAGTCCCAACCTTTGCGGAAGACGGGCTTCAGCAGCTTGTTGGCTTCGGCGTTGTTGGTGATGCGCATCTTGTCGGGGTCGTATTCGAGCTTGCCCTCATGGCGCAGGGCGAGCACGCCCAGCAGCATCCACTCGACGAACGGCGCGGCGACGTCGAAGTTCGAGCAGGCCGGGTCGCCGCCCTTGCAGGCGCGGATGAAGTCGCGCATGTGGCCGGGCGAGCGGGTGAGCAGCGGGGGCGGCATCTTGTAGTCCTTCATCTTCTCAACCGGCAGCAGGCGGGTGACTTCGCCATAGGTGCCTGTGGTGAGGATGCCCTTGTCGCCCAGGAAGACGCTGCCGTCGGGCGTGGGGAAGCGGAGTTCGGCGCCGGGTGCGCGCAGGGCCTGGAACTGTTCCCAGTTGAAAACGCGGCCGGGGGAGTTGAATTCGTAATCGAAGGGACCAGTAGCGGGGCCGCCGCCCGGACCACCCGGGCCACGCCGCGCAC
>JAFLBB010000116.1 GCA_017304135.1 Acidobacteriota bacterium
GTCCTTGCCCGCCGCGTCGTTGGTTCGCGCGTCCTTGCCCGCCGCGTCGTTGGTTCGCGCGTCCTTGCCCGCCGCGACCTTGGCTCGCGCGTCCTTGGCTTCCCCTGCCGCCCCTTGCGCTCCCGCCGCCGGCGGCCACCCGATCAGCGCGCCCGCCAGCGCTACCGGCGCCAGCCACTTCCCAATTAAGACCTTTATGTACAGCAACATGGACTATCTCCGTCCACTGTCCTCTTCGGCGGCTGCCACCGGACCTTCCACGGTTTTCCATGCGAAAAAGAGAGCACATGGTCCGATATTGCCAAACAAGACCACTCAATTCCCGTATCGATGACACGACCGTTGGTATCCTCCACAATTCTCCGTGTTACAACTTACCAATCCTCTTCCATCCCCTCCCGCGCGCGGCCCAACCTGATCTCAACCTGCTATGCTGTCGCGTGATGAAGATCACCGGTGTGGAGACGATCCGCTACCGCCGCGGCATCACCGTGCACGCCGGCGCGATTGACTGGCTGTGGGTGCGCCTCCATACCGACAACGGCCTCACCGGCCTCGGCGAAACCTATCCCTGCGCGGGCCCCGAGTCGGCCGCCGTGCTGGAGTGCTTCGCCCCCCGCCTGCTGGGCCGCGACGCGCGCGAAATCGACCGCCTCTGGGCCGACCTCTTCCTGGCCGTCTCCTATCACGGCTGGGCGGGGGCCGAAATGCGCGCCCTCAGCGCCATCGACCTCGCCCTGTGGGACCTCGCCGGCAAATCACTCAACGCACCCGTGTATCAGTTACTCGGAGGCGCGTGCCGCGAATCGATCCCCATTTACAACACCTGTTACGACCACGTCGACTTTCTCACCGAACCCGTGCGGTTGGCGCGCGAACTGGCCGCTTCGGGCATCCACGCCATGAAGATCTGGCCCTTCGATGCCATCGCCCTGGCCAACCGCGGCCATTCGATCTCGGCTGAGGAGTTGCGCGTTGGCCTCGAACCGCTGCGCCTCATCCGCCAGGAACTGGGCGACGCCGTGGAGGTGGCGATGGAGTTTCACGGCTTCTGGGATCTCCCCTGCGCGGTCAAAATCGCCCGCGCCCTGGAGCCCTTGGAACCGCTGTGGCTTGAAGAGATGCTGCCCCAGGACAACCTTGCCGCCTACCGCGAATTGAGCCAGGCCACGCGCCTGCCCCTCACCATCAGCGAACGCCTCATGACGCGCTGGGGCTTTCGCGAGGTGCTCGACAACAAGGCCGCCCGCTATATCATGCCCGACCTCAGCTGGTGCGGAGGGCTGTCGGAGGCGCGCAAGATCGCCGTCATGGCCGAAACCAGTTACCTGCCGGTGGCCCCGCACAACTGCGGCGGTCCGGTGTTGCACTTCGCCTCGGCGCACTTTGCCGCCTGGGCCCCCAACCTGTACCTGATGGAAACCGTGCGCCGGCATTACCTGGATGAGTACCGCGGCTTGCTGTCGGCTGATCTGACGCCGGTGGGGGGGCGCCTGCCGCTGCCGCCCGGTCCGGGTTGGGGTGTGGAGTTGGCCGCCGATATTGCCGCCCGCCCGCAGGTGAGCGTGCAGTGCGTGGGCCGCCGCGGCCCCGGTAACTAAGGTGTTTGGCCGGGTATGTCCTCGGGCCGAGCGCCTATCCACCTTAGAACTGTCGTATCTAACCTAAATACTAATAGGGGTTTCGCCGCCTAGTAATGATTCGTCCCTTTCCCTAACATAGCGAGTGAGGGAGACGGCCTTGTCGAATCGGTGCCTGCAATGCGGTGCAAAACTTCCGTTGCTACGGAAGATGACGGGCGGCGAATTTTGCTCGGAGGAGCACCGTCTTGCCTATGCCCACGAGCAGTCGAACCTCGCCCTGTCGCGCCTGATCGACGAACAGCAGCACATTCACGCCGGCAAGAAACCGCGGCGGCGCGGCATCGCGCTGCCCCTGCCGCGGGCGGCCAACGGCAACGGCAGCCATGGCAAGACGGCGGTGCAGGGCGGACACGATCCGGCCTTCTGCCAGTGGTTGTACGCCACCACGCCGCGCATGCAGAACTACCGTTCGCGGCTTCGCTCTGGCGAGTCGTCGCTTGAGCGTGTGGGCGAGCTGGCCATTCCCGGCAACGGGTGGCGCGTGGTGCGGCGGAAGCTGATGGTGAGTGGCGTGGTGGAGTTGAGCGGGCTGGCCCGGGCCATGGCGACCACGGGCGCCTGTAGGGAATCAGAAGGAGCCTGGGAAGCGGCCCCGGCCGCCAACCCGGCAGCGCCGCCGCTGGCCCTGCGGACGGAATGGGATCAAGCCAATGAGCCCGAGCCCCGCGAATGGGAGCCCACGACACTGGGTCTGCTGGTGGCCCCGGGCTGGAGCCTGGAAGCGAAAAACTGGAGCGCACCCATGCGCTCGGCGCTGCCCCGCCCCCGAGCCGCCGAGGCCGCGGCGCCGGCCCTGCCGGCTCACGACGAGGCTCGCCTGCAGGTGACCCTGCACACCGACCTGCCGGAAACTCACATGGCCCCGCTGCTGCATAGCTGCCGCATCGTGGGCAAGGCGGTGCCATGCCAGAACGGGTTCCGGCCCATCCCGGCCGAAGTCCGGCTGTGGGAGACCGGGGGCAGCATTCCGCGCGTCGCCTCGCAGCCGCAGACGGGCAAGGCGCAGCCGGCCAACCTGACCTCGATCCAAGTGCTGGCGGCCAAGGGCCCGCTGGGCTGGCTGCCGCTTCTGGAAGGCGAGTTACACGCCAACAGCCGCCCGCTGTACCCGGCTCCGCCGGCGGTGGTCAACGGTGGCGGCCTGCACCGCGCGGGCAAGGTCCTGATGCAGGCCCCGCTCACCAATGCCGGCCACCGGCCCGTGCAGTCGCAGGCGCGCGGCATCTTCCCGCTGCCGTTCCTGGTGCCGCCGCTCTCGCCGCGCATCGCCGAGGCCCTGTTCCGCGCCCCGCTGGAAACGGTGAAGCCGTTGACGCTGGCCCCGCGCCGCGGTGTGGAAAGCTATCAGGTGTCATCCCCGGCGGTGGCCGTGCTCGATGCCGTGCCGCCCGCCACCGAGCGGCCCCGGGCCCGGCTGAAGCCGGTGCTTGACTGGCTGCCCGCTTTCGGCCGTCCCGTGGCTACGCCCCACGCCGCCACCGCCCAATGGGTGGAGCCCTCGCAGGCCCGCCGCGCGGGAGGCTTCACGGACCTGGTGATGGGCATCACGCCGGCGCTGGCCGCCTCCTCGGCCACCATCGAACAGCCTGTGGTGCGCACCCTCCCGGTGAAACTGTTCCGGCTCACCATGGAGCGCGTGGAGATGCAGAATGTGAAGCTGCGCCCGCGGGCGAGCATGGAAACCCATACCCCGCAGCGCGAGGTGCTGAAACCGCGCGCCAGGCTGGAACCGCGCACCATCGCCCTGCGCACGCAACCGGAGTTGCCCGTCGAGGCGCCCCTGTGGCGGCGCAAAATCGATGGCGCGGGCCAGGCGTGGAACCGTCTGCCGGCCGTACCGAAATGGAGTGGCCTGCTGGCCGCCGCGCTAGCCCTGGCCGTCGGTCTTGGCACGCGCGGTTCCTACACCACCGAGGCCCGCGCCCCCAAACCCGAGCCTCCCGCCATGACCCAGGTGAGCGCCGACAGTGGCAGCATGGCCGGCCTGCAAAAGACCATCCTCGACCGCGCCGCCATCGCCCTCACCGACGATTTCCGCACCGGGCTCGCCGATTGGGAAGGGCAGGGCGACTGGGCCCGCTCCTGGAGCTACGATTCGGCTGGTTTCGTGCGCACCGGTTCGCTGGCCTTGTATACGCCCACGCTGTCGCTCACCGATTACCGCGTGGAGTTCCTCGGGCAAATCGAGAGCCGCAGCCTGTCGTGGGTGGTGCGAGCCAAGGATTTTCGCAATTTCTACGCGGTCAAGATCACGCTGCGCGACGACGGCCCGGTGCCGTCGGCCTATTTGCAGCGCTACGCGGTCATCGATGGTCAGCCCACCGAGGCTGTCCAGAAGCGCCTGCCGCTGCAGGTGACCCAGGACACCCTGTACCGAGTGCTCATGGAAGCACGTGGACCAAATTATGTCCTAACGGTTCAGGGGCAAATTGTCGATTCATGGAGTGAGCAAAGGTTGCAGTCAGGCGGCGTAGGGTTCTTCAGCGCCAAGGGAGAACTGGCGCGGCTGCGCTGGGTGGGCGTGTGGCATCAATATGACGCGCTCGGCCGGCTCTGTGCGTTTCTGGCGCCCTATAGCATTTCGGATCGAGAGAGGAGTGGAGGGCAATGAACCCGAAGAAAAAACAACCGGACAACAAACCGGTGTTCAACGAACGGGCGGGTGCAACCAGCGCGCTTGGACGCGCGGTGGCGCTCCACCTGGAAGGCAAGCTGAAAGAGGCTTTGAAAGAGCTGGACGGCGCCATCGAGCGTGGGGAGAGCTCGGCGGAGGTCCATTCGGCCCGCGGCCACATCCAGTTTGAACTGGAACAATTTGAAGAGGCGGCCACCAGCTACACCAAGCTCATCGAGCTCAGCCCGCGCCACCCCTCGGCCACCTTTAACCTCGCCGTTTGTTTGGAGAAGCTCGGACGCTGGGGTCAGGCGTGCGAACAGTTCCAGAAGGCATTTGAAAGCGACGGCAAGCGGCTCGACGCGCTGGTCGGCTGGGGCGTGTGCCTGCTCCACCTGGACCGCCCGCAGAACGCCCTGGACGCCTTTGAACGCTGCCTGGAGCAGGAACCGGCGCAGGAAACGGCGCTGTTCGGCAAAGCCGTGGCGCTGCAGCTCACCGGGCGCGCCGACGAAGCCGCCGACGTCTACAAGTCGGGCCTCGAACGCAATCCCAACTCCGAAGATGCGCTGGTGAACCTGATCAGCATCGGCATCGCCCGCAAAGACCTCGACATGATCCGCGAATACAGCGAGCGGTTGCTCACGCTGCGCCCGTATTCGCAGGCCGCCATCGAGGGTCTGGCCACCGTGGCGTTCTCGAGCGGTGATTTCGAAGCGGCGGCGAAGTTCTGCGCCAAGCTGGTCGAATTCACGCCGGAGAACTACGAACGCTGGTTCAACCTCGGCGTCGCCTACCAGCGCACCAACCGCCTCGAGCAGGCCGCCAAGGCCTACACCGAAGCCGTAAAATACCGCTCGGACGCCAAGAACGCCTTTGTCAACCTCGGCGTCGTGCTGCACGAACTGGGCGACTTCAAGGGCGCGCGCGATTCCTACGAGCGGGCTCTCAAAATTTCGCCCGACATCCCGGCCGTGCTCTACAACCTAGCCCTGCTGCACGAACAGCAGGACTCCAGCTACGAGGCCGAGAAGCTCTATGAGCGCGTCCTCCAGGCCAACCCCGATTGGGAAGACGCCTGGTTCCGCCTGGGCTACCTGCGCCTGCAACGCTCGGAATTCCGTGGCAGCATCGAGGCCTTCGAAAACTGCCTGCGCAAGCGCAATCCGTGGCCCGAAGCCCAGGTGAACCTCGGCCTGGCCTACTGGAAGATGGGCGACCGCGACTCGGCCGGCATCACCTTCCAGGGCGCTCTCGAAGCCGATCCGCAATCGGTGGACGCCCTGCGCGGCCTGGCCGCCCTGGCCATCGAACGCGAAGACTTCGAAGTGGCGCTCGATTGCCAGGCGAAGTTGATCGACCGCGGCGAACGCTCGCCGGAACTGTTCTACAACACGGGGCTGCTGCTGCAGAAGTCCGGGCAACTGGACGACGCCATCCGCCTCTACCGGGAAGCCCTGGCTGAAAAGCCCGACTTCCCCGAAGCGTTGCTCAATCTCGGCCACGCGCTGAAGGCGCAGGGCCACGCCGAAGAAGCCCGGCTGTATTGGTCGCAGGCGTTAGCTTCTAAACCCGAATTGGCCGCCGGGTACTTCGAAGTCGGCCAGTAAGACAATCCTCCGAATGACTCCAGGGCGCGCTCGAGCAGGGCGCGCCCCTTTTTATTGGCGCCAGCCCGCCCGCCGCACCGCAGCCCGCTTCTCCGCCCGCCGCATCGCCGCCTCTCACCGCAGGTGCTTGTAGATCAGGTCGAGCAACTCGCCCGACATCGCTTCGCCGGCGTCCTTGCCCCCATGAAAAGCATGCGCCGCGCAGTGGCGGAGGTGATTGCGCATCAGCTCACGGGCCACGCCGCGCAGCGCCTCCTGCGCCGAGGCGACCTGCACGATGATGTCGGCGCAATAGCGGTCCTCTTCCACCATGCGCGCAATGCCGCGCACCTGTCCCTCAATGCGCGCCAGCCGTTTCAAGTTGGCCGCTTTGATGGAGGGCTCCACGGCATGGGCTTTCCTCGGCGAGGCAGTGGCGGCGGTGTGCGGTTTCTTTTTCGTCATGACTCCCTCTCCGTCAAGTGCGCGCCGCGCAGGCGCAGGCTGTTGGTAACGACGCTGACCGAGCTGAGCGCCATGGCCGCGCTGGCGATTACCGGCGTCAGCAAAAGTCCGGTGAACGGATAGAGCGCCCCGGCGGCGATGGGGATGCCGATCACGTTATAGACGAACGCCCAGCCGAGGTTTTGCCGCATCACGCGCATGGTGAGCCGCGACAGGCGCATGGCCTGCGGAATCCCGTTGAGGTCGCTGCGCATTAGCGTCACGTCGCCGGAATCGAAGGCGACGTCGGCGCCGGAAGCCATGGCGAAGCCCACGTCGGCCTGCGCCAGCGCCGGAGCGTCGTTGACGCCGTCACCGGCCATGGCCACCACGCGGCCTTCGGCCTGCAGCCGCCGCACGGCTTCGATTTTGCCTTCCGGCGACACCTGCGCGATCACCTCCTCGATGCCGGCCTGGGCGGCAATGGCGCGCGCAGTCGCCGCATGGTCGCCCGTCAGCATGAGCACGCGCAGCCCGAGTCCGCGCAGTGCGGCAATCGCGCCGGGCGAAGTCGGCTTGATGGGATCGGCAATCGCCAGCGCCCCGGCGAGCGCCCCATCGAGGGCTACATACACGGCGGTCTTCCCCGCCCCGCTCCAGGCAGCGGTGAGCGCTTCGTCAATGGCGATGCCGCGTTCTGCCATCAGCGCCGCGTTGCCGGCGGCAACCTCCACGCCATCCACCACGCCCCACGCCCCTTGCCCGGCACGCGCTTCGAATCGCGCCGCCTCGCCCAGCGCGGCTCCCCGCGCGCTTGCATGGGCCACAATCGCCTCGGCCAGCGGATGTTCGCTCAACCGTTCGAGCGAAGCCACCAACCGCAGCGCGCGCTCATCGAGCGTTGAATCGGTCACCGCCGGGCGGCCTTCGGTGATCGTGCCTGTCTTGTCGAGCACGATCGTGTCGAGCGATTCCAGGCGTTGCAGCGCCTGCCCGTCTTTGATGAGAATGCCCGCCGAGGCAGCCCGCCCGGTGGCCACCATCACCGCCGTGGGCACGGCGAGCCCCATCGCGCAGGGGCAGGCGATGATGAGCACCGTCACCGCCGCCGCCAGCGCGCGGCCGAACGCCGGGGCCGGGGCAAAGGCCATCCAGACAGCGAACGTCACCAGCGCGATCGACACCACCGTGGGTACGAAGATGCGGCTCACCTTGTCGGCCAGATCCTGAATCGGCGCGCGCGAGGCCTGCGCATCGCGCAGCAGGCGCACGATCTGCGCGAGGCGCGAGGAAGCCCCCAGCGCCGTCACCCGGATGCGCAGCGCGCCGCTGCGATTGAGCGTGCCTCCGGTGACAAGCCCGCCCGCCGCTTTCTCCACCGGCAGGCTCTCACCGGTGAGCATCGATTCATCCACGCTGCTCTCGCCGGCCACCACCGCGCCATCGGCGGGAATGCGTTCGCCCGGCCGCACCAGCGCCTCGTCGCCCAGGGCCAGATCTTCCACCGCAATGTCCACCTCGCGGCCCTCGCGCATCACCCGCGCCGTCTTGGGCTGCAACTGCCCCAGCCCGCGCAGCGCGGCCGCCGTTTGCCGCTTGGCCCGCGCCTCCAGCATGTTGCCGGTCAGGATCAACGCGATGATGAACAGCACCGCTTCGTAGTAGTGGCCGTGGCCGAGTCCGTGCGCGTGAAACCAACCCGGGGCGAGTGTCGACGCGGCTGAGTAGAGGAACGCCGAGCCCGTGCCCAGCGACACCAGCGTGTTCATGTCCGACGTGCCATGGCGCAGCGCCGACCACGCCTTCACATAGAAGCGCCTCCCGGCCCACGCCATCACGAAGAGCGTCAGCGGCAGCAGCAGAAAGCCCGCCGGCAGCGCCGTGAAGTCGCTCGCCATGGCCAGCGCGCCCGCCGCCAGGCTCACCGCCGCCTTGAGGCGCAACGTGCGATACTCGCCGTCGAGCCGCTCGTCGAGGTCTTCCTGCTCGGCAATCACCGAGGCCGCCGCCTGGGGCAACTCCGCGCCAAAGCCGGTTTCGCGCACCGCCTCCACCAGCGTTTCCACCGACGACTCGCCCTCGCGGTAGGCCACAGTGGCGTTGTGCAGCAGCAGGTTCACCGTGGCCGATTCGACGCCGGGCTGCTCCTCCAGCGTCTTCCGCACAAACGACTGGCAGGCCGCGCAGGTCATGCCGGTAACCGGAAAGGTCACCCGCGCCGCGCCGCCCTCCTTCGTTCCGGTGTCCATCTCAGGACTCCAGTGCGGCCGCGAAGCCGATCTTCGTCACCGCCGCGGCGATGGCCTCCGGCGCGGCCTTGGCGGCGTCGAAGCTCACCTCGGCGCGGCCCACCTGCACGGCTTTCACCTCGACGCCCTCCACTTTCGCGAGCGCCGCCGTGACGCGCCGCACACAGCCGTCGCAGTGCATGCCTTCGATCTTCAGGGTGAGGGGGGTGGACATGAGAGGTTTCCTTTCCCCTCCAGCATACATACCCCCCTCCCCTATGTCAATGGATAGGGGGAGGGGGTATTGTAAGGCGCTGCCTCAGAGGTTGGGAAGGAGGCCGGGGAACCAGCGCCCGGCCAGCCCTTTCCCGCGTGCCGTCGCCGCCGCGCGCTTGCTCCCTGTCGTTGGGGTGGGTGTGCCAGGGCCAGGACACGATCGCGCAGTTTGGCCCGCGCGGGGGACTCCGGAGGGAGCAATAGAGGCCCCATCCATACCGGGAGCGCATCCGGTTTCTCCATCCTGGCAGCCGCCTGGGTGGCCGGACACGGCCTGACACAGTTGATTGCAGAGTAAAGACTTCCATCAGGAAGCGAGCCATGGATGGCCGCTTGTAAGTCCGCTTTACCGGCGCACCAGAACCTCGCGCAGCGAGTCGCGCGTGAGGAAGAACTTCACGCTCGAGCAGGGCTGGAACAATTGCTCGATGGTGCGGTTGTTGTAGGGTTGCACGATGCGCCGCGGCTCGCGTGGTTGGACCAGGATTTGCCCGGGCCCCTGGATGCGATAGCTGGCGTGGGGCACGTTGGGGTCGCGCACGTCGGCGTGGAAGCAGGCGATCATCACCGCGCCGGGGCGGACGATGTTCAACAGGCGGTGCAGCACCGGATCGAGCAGCGGCCGGGCCAGGTACTCGAAGCTGTCCCAGATGAGCGCGGCGTCAAAATGGCCGTGGGGAAAGGCCAGCGCCTGTTCGAAGAAGTCGCGCTGGCGCGGGGCGGAGGCGTGCGTCAGGTTGGGGTCGCCTTCGCCGAAGACGGCGTCGACGCTGCGCAGCAGGTCTTCCGAGTAGAGCCGGTGGCCGAGCGAGGTGAGGAAGGCCACGTTGTCCTGGTTCACCTCGCCGAGATCGAGAATCTGCAGATTCTGGTGGTCGCGCAGAATGTGGAGCATCTGGTCGAGCGCCGGCGAGGAGCGCACCAGCGACGAAGCCGGGGCGGAAGAAGGCGTGGCGGCGGGCATCGACTGAGGGAGCGCGGCCGGGGCCGCTTCCGCCTCAGGGCCGGATGGGGGTGAATTCGAGAGTAACGCCCGCAGGCGGTCCTTCCACAACACGGACTCCGAATCGGCGCGGCTTAGCGCTTGGTTTCGCCGGCGGTGGCGGTGGCGGGTTGCGCCGGTTGCGCGGAGGCGATTTGGGCCGGGCGCGCGGCCGGCTTCACTTCCGGCTTGGCGATGTCGATGGACCCTTTGAAATAAGCGCCATCCTCGATCACGATGCGCACCGTGCGGATGTCGCCCACCAGTTTGGCGTCCTTGCGGATATCAATCTTGTCGCCCACCTCGACGTTGCCGTGAATGGTGCCGAGGGCGACGATTTCGCGCGCTTTGATGCCGGCCTGCACACGGCCGTTGGGGCCCACGGTGAGCTTGGACTCCTGCATCTCAATGGAGCCTTCCACCTCACCGTCAATGTAGAGATCTTCGCGCGAGAAGAGCTGGCCTTTCACTACGACGCTCTTGCCGATGGTGGCGGTGCGGTCACCGAAACCGATGTCGGCGCCGCGGGCGGGCATGGTGGACATGGGAATTCCTTCGCGGGCGAGATCGCTGGCAAGCGGCGGCTGGGAGCTTGGCCTGGGTAGCGATTCCTCTTCTCTTCTGCGGTTCCACATGGTGAGGGAAACCTCCCGTTGAGATGTGCGCCTGCCCCCCTCGCGGCAGTTGCTGGCCAGCCGGAGAGCGACTGGAGTCTCTATCGTAGCGGTCATACGGGGATTGTGCAACGTCGGTTCCCGCCGCACAGGCTGGCCCTGGACGCCGCGGCCGGACCGGCGGCTGGACCGGGATTGACAATCAGAGAGAACGCTCCGAGAATATGGACCGGAGAGTGGGACACGGCCTGCAGGTAGGAGGAGGTTCGTATGATCGCAGCCGTACCATATCGCGACTCGGTGGAGCGGGCCATTCGCCGCCAACCACAATTGAAGACGGCCATGGCTCAGGCCCAGCATGTGGCCCCGCGCATTAAAGAGGTGATCAATGAGATCACCGCGGCCATGGCGGCCAGGACCGTCCCCCGCAATGCGGTGACCGAGGAGTTTGAACGCAAGTTCCCCGCCCTCTTCCGCGCGGCGGTCGTCCAGGGCATGCATATGCCCCACAAGCCCGGCGGGCTCGCCGGCGGGCACATCAACTCGGCGGCAGGCCCCGCCATGAGAGGACATGGCGCC
This sequence comes from Acidobacteriota bacterium, assembly GCA_017304135.1. Lineage (GTDB taxonomy): Bacteria > Acidobacteriota > Terriglobia > Bryobacterales > Bryobacteraceae > JAFLBB01. The sequence continues at coordinate 10,970 of JAFLBB010000116.1, forward strand.
AAGTGCGCGCTGGCCTCGATGGCCGAAAAGGCGCTCTTCATCGCCGCCCTCGAAGGGGCCATCGACGAAGCCGAGGAGTCCACCACCTTCGATCTGGCCACCGCCATTGGCCAGCTCACCACCAAGCTCGACAAGCTGCGCCCTGAATACCGCGAAGACCTGCAGGAACTCAATCAGATGCTCGAGGTGCTGCAGAACATGACGCAGACCTCCCATCAAATGAAGATGGGCGTCATTCAGAACATGCGGCCCTAGCGCCTGAGTCCCCGCACATTTCCCTCCTTCCCGCGCCTCAGTGCGCGCCCGCGGATTCTTTGACACAATTTGCTCCTGGACCACGCAGCTCTAGCTAAGCGGCACTAGGGCATTCTGTCCCAGCCAGGAGGAATCATGATCGGCAACCTGTTCGGCCCGTCCGGGGCGGGCGACATCCTGAAAACGGTGTTCAAGGCCACCCCCATGGGCGCGGCTTCGAGCGCCATTTCAGACATCTTCAAGAGCACCGGCATCATGGACGACATCGGCAAGCTCCTTGACGGCGCGGTGTCAAAACCGAAGCCGGGCGGCTTTGGCGGCATCGACAAGATGATGAAGAAGATCATCGGGCAAATGGAAAAAGAAAAGGGGCTGCCCTATGGCCTCATGCCCAGGGACTACTTCGACGGACCGGGCGGCGGCATGAGTGGCGGCATGAGTGGCGGCATTGGCAAAGCGACCAAGTCCATTACCGCCGGAATGGCCGCCGCCTTGCAGGGCATGGGCGGCAAAACCGGCCCCGCGGCGGCGGGTGGCGCCATGGGAGGAATGGGCGGCGGCATGGGCGGCAAATTCGGCCCTCCTGGCGGCATGGCGGGCGGCAAAGCGGGCGCCGCGGCGGCCGGTGGCGCCATGGCCGGAATGGGCGGCGGCCTAGCCGGAATGGCCCAAAAAGCCATCTTCATCAGCGCCCTCCAACAGGCCATTCAAAAAGCCGCCTCGCAGCAGAACTTCAACATGGAGACGGCCATCAACGACCTCTGGATCAAGCTCAGCAGCCTTCGCCCCCAGGGCCGCCAGGATCTACAGGAGTTGAATCAGATGTTCCAGATGCTCGAAGGCATCGCCCGGCAGATGCAGGAGATGCAGAAGAACGCCATCCAGAACATGCGCTAGCGGTGGCCGCCGGAGGCGCGCTCACACGCCACCGCCCCCGGTTGCGGCATCATGGTGACATGACGGAGGAGATCAAGCGCGCCTATGAGGCGCTGGAGGTAGAGCCCGGCGCCGGCGAGCCCGAGCTGCGCGAAGCCTATCTCGACCTGGTGAAGGTGTGGCACCCTGACCGCCACCAGCACGATTCCGACCGTCTCAGGAAGCGCGCAGAGCAGAAGCTCAAGGAGATCACGCAGGCCTATGAGAAGCTGCGCGGCCTGGGCGAGCAGCGCGCCGAGGACGAACTATTCCCCATGGACTTCGGCGGCATGTGGGGTTACGTCGACGCCCGCGGGCGCACCGCCATCCATCCTCTTTACACCGCCGCGCGGCCCTTTCGCGAAGGCCTGGCGGCCGTCGTGATGGTCGAGAAGTGGGGCTTCATCGATACCGCCGGCGACTTCCGCGTCACGCCTCTTTACGAAGAGTGCGGCGACTTCCACGAAGGCCTCGCCGCCGTCAGATGGTATGGACGCTGGGGTTACATCGACCGCGACGGCCTGTTCGTCATCCAGCCGCGCTTCCAGGAGGCCGGGCCGTTTCGCGATGGCCGCGCCGAGGTCCGCCTGGGCCCGCGCCAGGGCCTGCTGGAACGCTCAGGCGACGTCCAGTTCCACCGCAACCGGCTCGACTGAGGCCCGCCAGGCTCAGGGCTGAACAGGCAGGTCGGTGATGTCGTGCACCAAGCCCGGCGCCTCAACGGCCAGCGGCGCCATGCCGCCCCGCTTCAGCTTCGGCACGGTCACTGTGAGAGGCGCGGCGGGCTTGGCTTCCGCGGGCAGTGAGTCGATCAGCACGCGCGTCGGTCCGGGCTTGTAGCCGGGTACCTCGATGGTGATCACCTCGCCGGAACGCGCAGGCTTGGCTGCATCCACCGCGCTGCCGTCGGCGTGCATCGCTTTGAGCGGCGACGGCGCCGGCGGCACCTGGTTCGACGTGCGCACGCCAAAGAAGATGCCATGGTCGAGCGACAACTCATTGCGCGCGCCAGCGTGCACACCGGCAAACGCCATCGGATTGCCCCCGATCACCAGGTTCGATTGCGTCGCCGCCACCTGCGGCCCCAGCGCCGACGAACCGTCCGTGCCCGTGCGGCAGACATTGCGCGTGATCAGCGCCGTGCTCGCCTTGCCGTCCCAAATCGTCTGCTCCAGATCGAGCGTTCCCCCGCCTCCATTGCGCGCCGCGCCGCTGGCGCTGGCAATCGCCGCCGGTTTCGTATTGAGCTCATAGGGAACCGTCGCCGCCCACTCCGTCATCGCAAACGCGCCCATCCAGGAAAACGATGAGGCCTCGGGATCCTCGCGCAAACCCACCAGAATGTCGCGCGGCCCGGCCGCGGAGGACCAGGCGAGGAAGATCGACCCGTCGGCCGACAACAGCACGTCGCGCTCGCCCGTCAGCGGCAGGTTCGCATCGGCCTTGGGAAAGCTGATCGTCCCCGTGCCGTCCGGCTTGGCGGCGATCTTCGGCACGGCAAACGTCAACTCGCGCGTCACGTCGTCGAACTCCGTCGTGTGGCTCACCACGCTTGCCGTCTCATCCACGCGCCGCGGTGTGAAGGGCAGGTTCACCAGCCCGCTCGTGATGCCGCGCGGAGCCAGCGGCAACAACTGCAACCACGCCGCGCGGTACATGCCGGCCGTGGAAACGGGCGCTGTCGAGCCGGCGGGCGGCGCGGGAATGGCCACGAAGAAGGTATGCGCGCCCAACTTTGCGCCGGCCCCGGCCAGCACGCGGCCATCCTCGGACGCAGTCAACTTCAGCGTGCCACCCAGCATTGTGGGCGCATCGAGGGTGAACCGGCCCGGCGCCGTTTGCTGGCACGCCGGCTTCTGTGTGATGGGCTTGGCTGCCTCGCGGTTGCGCGCCGTGCGCGCCGTGACGGTGCATGCGCCGGGAGCAAGTGTCAGCGTGCCCGCCGCCACCGCCACCTCCCTGCCCTTGGGCGTCTCCACGGTAGTCAGTTCCAGGAATGAGTAAGGCCCGCTTTGGGCCGCGAGCAGGCAGGGTACGGCGAACAGCCGGAGCAGTCGGTGCATGGTTATCGTTTGGCTTTGAGGGCAGGCTTGGAGGCTTGCGATTGTGGTTTGTGCGAGGGCGGCACGGCGTCCTTGGGCATCTCGCCGGTGAGCGCCTTGAGAAACTCCACCAGGTCTTTCTTGGCCTGGGGAATCTGTTCCTTCGGCACGAAGGTGAGCGGCAGGTGCGGCATCACGCCGGAGAGAAACTGGTTGTGACGCCCGCCGTCGAGATAGAAATCCACCACCTCTTCGAGCGTCTTCATGCTGCCGTCGTGCATGTAGGGAGCGGTGAGGGCGATGTTGCGCAGCGTCACCACTTTGAAGGCGCCAGTGTCCTTGCGCTCTTCGGTCACGAGCGTGCGGCCCAGGTCCTGGAACGCGCCGGTGGCCGTATCGTAAGCAACGCCGGTGTTGTGGAAGCGCGGCTCGGTGAAGGTGGCGAACGCCTCATTGATGTTGTGGCACGAAATGCAGTTGGGGCTCTCCAGCGTGCGGTCCATGAAGAACTTCATCCCGCGGATGGCCGATTCCGACATGGCCGTCTTGTCGCCGCCGTAGTAGTAGCGGTCAAACGGCGAATTGCCGCTCACCAGCGTGCGCTCATAGGCGGCCAGGGCCTTGGTCACTAACGGATAGGTGATGCGCCCCGGGCCGAACGCTTGGGCGAACAGGGCCACATACTCCGGGCTCGCCGCCAGTTTGCGCTCCACGCCGGTGAGCGAACTGGCCATTTCGATCGGATTCTGGATCGGCCCCTCGGCCTGCTGCTCCAACGTCAACGAGCGGCCATCCCAGAACTGCGTCTGATGGTAGACCGCGTTGAGAATCGTCATCGCCTGCCGGTTGCCCAACTGCTCGCCCACACCGGGCGAAAAGCGGCGCGCGTCGCTGAAGGCGGCCTCCGGATCATGGCACGAGGCGCACGAAATCGAGTTATCGCGCGACAGGATCGGATCAAAGAACAGCTTGCGGCCCAGCGCCACCGTCTCCGCCGTGGGCGGGTTGTTGCCGGGATACGACACCGGCGGCAGCCCCAGCGCGGAAGGCAGCGGGATCGTCTTGCCGGTGGGGATGCCCTTGGAAGCCGGCGGAAGTTCGGTGCCGCGACTGCGTGCGCGCGCCGGAAGGCCATCAGCGGCCAGCACCGTGCAGGACATCACGCACAACACCCAGGCGAAACGTGGGAGGAACCTCATGGCTGTCCTACCATTACAACATTTCGGGCCGCCTGTGTCGCGTCCCAGACTCTTCCAATGCGCAATGAGCCTGGAGGAGGGGTTTGATTCCAATGCGGGATGAGCCTGGAGAGGGAGAAGCGCCGATGCAACAGGCGAATGACCTTCCAGGTGCACGAAGCCGAACGGTTGAG
>JAFLBB010000117.1 GCA_017304135.1 Acidobacteriota bacterium
GATTCGGGGCTGGTTTCGGCGGTGATGGAGGGGATGCCGTTGTCGAGGATGCCGGTTTCCATGCGGGTGCAGCGGTCGAGGCGGACCTTGAGGACGGCGAGTTGATCGACGAGGGTGGATTCGTAGGGGGTGCGGGGCTGCCAGGAGAGGCGGAAGGCGGCGATGGTTTCGGGGAGGGAGTCGTAGTGTTCGCCGAGGGCGGTGAGGTCGCGGGCGGTGAGGCCGTGTTTGAGGGCGTTGACGGAGGAGCGGAGTTTGCCTTCGGGGGTGCGGGGGCCGGTGGACTTTTGGGCGTTGGCGCGATTGGCGCGGAGCCGGGATTCGGAGGGAGGTTTGAGTAGAGCGGACATGATTTAGGGTGGCATGGTGGGGGTGGTGGGTGAGAGGGGCTTGGTTCACTAACGTGCTGATAGGGCGTTGGTTGTGGTTTCCTGGGCGGGTGTGAATCGGGCGAGGACCGAGCCTAATTGTCCGGAGAGGAAGACGAGCCCGTTGTGGGAGAGGCGGCGGAGGTCGCCGGTTTCCCAGCGGGCGCGCATGATGCCGGCGGGGGAGTGGTGGTTGGATTCGAGCAAGAGATGGCCGATTTCGTGGGCGGCGGCGTGGCCGAGGAGTTCGGCGAAGTCCCAGTTGGCGTCGCTGGCGAGATCCTTCACGCGCTGGGGATAGAGGCAGGCAAAGAAGCTGGAGCCGGGCTGGATGATGGCCATGCCGGTGGCCTTGGCGTTCTTCTTGTTTGCGCCGGGGGCCAACTGGAGCATGAGGCGGCCAGCGCTGAGGGGGCGGGCGCACTCGGGCTGGTTCAGGGGTTGGCCGGCAAGTTCACATTCGACCCAGTCCAGTTCGACGCCGGCCTGTTGGAGGATCTTGGATGTTTCCTGTTTCATCGCCTGGCGGTGATCGGCGCGAAGGCCGGCGGCGTCATAGAGGTTGATGGTGATGCGCGACTGGGCGGCGAGAGGAGACGCGAGAACGGCCAGGGTGAGGAGGCAGAGTGTGGTGTGTTTCATGGCCCGAGAATGGGGCCACGCGGCGTGTGCCTCCATACCGCGCGCCACACCAGAGGCTCACCTTATGAAACTCCCACCTCGCGGCGGAAGGGATTCAAAGTAAAAGGGATAAATAGGTCTCTCACGCGGGATTCGGAGGTGGTATGGTGTTTCCTGAGCTGACACCGATGGCTACGCTGCCCCCCTCACGAGAAGGTCCGATCCGATTTGGTCCGTTTGAGGTGGATCCGCAGACCGGGGAGTTGCGGAAGCATGGTATCCGGATCCGGTTACAGGATCAGCCGTGCAAGATCCTGCTGGCCTTGTTGGAGAAGCCGGGCGAGGTGGTGAGCCGGGATGAGCTGCGGACGCGGATCTGGGGCGAAGAGACGTTTGTCGATTTCGACCATGGCTTAAGCGCGGCGGTGAACCGGCTGCGGGATGCGTTGAGCGATTCGGCCGAGTCGCCGCGGTATGTGGAGACGCTGGCGCGGCGGGGGTACCGGTTCATCGGGCCGGTGGAGAAGGCGGTGGTAGAGCCGGTGGAACCGGTGGCCGCAGCGGTGGAGGCGCCTGGGGCGGGAGCGGCTGCAGCGGCAGGGGGGAGGGCGCGGCGGAGGGCGGTTTGGGTGGGTGCGGCGGTGGTGAGTGTGGCGGCGGGGCTGGGTGCGTTGTGGTTGTCACGGGAGGGTGGGAAGGCGCGGCCGGAGCCGGAGGTTGTGGCGATCACAGGGCTGTCGGGGGTCGAGATCACACCTTCGTTTTCGCCGGATGGACGGCAGGTGGCGTTCGTCTGGAACGGGGACAGCCAGGAGAACCGGGACATCTACGTGAAGCAGGTGGAAGGCTCGACGGAGTCGCGGCTGACGAGCGATGAGGCGGCGGATGAGTTTCCCGCGTGGTCGCCGGACGGCGCACTGATTGCGTTTTCGAGCCACCGGCGGGAGCCGGGGATTTATGTCGTATCGCCGCTGGGAGGACCGGCGCGGAAGATTGCGGCGATGCGGACGCTGAGCGCGCCGGCGTGGTTTGGGGACAGTAAAAGTCTGGTGGTGTCGAGGCCCTACAGGCGGCCGAAGTACGAACCGGGCGATGGTTCGCTGTTTCTGGCACCGGTGGAGGGGGGCGGCACGCCGAGGCTGCTACTGAAGGCGGCGGAAGGGATGTGGCTGAAGAATCCTGTTTTGGCCGGCGATGACACGCTGGTGTATGCCGCGTGCCGGAACCCGATGGCTGGGCGGTATGAGTGCCACGTAGAGGCCGTATCCCTCAGCGCGGAGAGGCAGCCGGTGGGTGAGCCTCGCAGGGTCACGACGCCTCTGGCCTGGATCGACGGGCTGACCTGGAACGCGGAATCGGGTGAACTTGTTCTGGCGGTTTCCCAAGGGCTGGATGTAGGGAGCCATCTTTGGCGAGTGAGCCTGGAGGGGAACGCGGCCAGACCGGAACTGCTGACCTCGGCAGGCATGAACGCCTACGATCCTGTTTTCGACAGCCGGGGGACACGTCTTGCTTTCTCCCGGTTGGCGTCACAGGCGGAGATCTGGAGCTGGGAACAGGGAGGGCCGGCGAGGGCATTTCTGAAATCGAGCCGGGGTGAAGCGCTGCCGCAGTTTTCCGGGGACGGCCGGCGGATTGCATTCCAATCGGGCCGTGGTGGAGAGAGAACCTCGGTGTGGACGGCGAAGGCGGACGGAACGGGATGGGAGCCTCTGACGCGGGAGTTGGGACGGTGGAGCGGATCGCCGCGGTGGTCGCCGGACGACCGATGGATTGCCTTTGATCAGCAGAACGAGAACCGAAGCTGGGATATCTGGAAGATTGAATCGACGGGCGGGCCGCCGGTGCGGCTGACGAAGGGGCCGGGCAGCAGTTTCATCCCGAGCTGGTCGCGGGATGGGAGGTGGGTGTATTTCGGTTCGGACCGGACGGGGCGGAATGAGATCTGGCGTGTGCCGGCGGGGGGCGGGCAGGCGGAGCAGATCACGCGGGCGGGAGGCCATGTGGCCTTCGAATCGGTGGACGGGAAGACGCTTTACTACACGAAGAACGAACAGGGGACGGGTGGGGTGTACGCAGTGGCGCCGGCGGGCGGCGAGGAACGGGTTGTGGTGAGCGTCGAGGTGCCGGGGCGTGCCTTCGCGGTCGTATCTGATGGGATTTTTCACCTGGCGGCGGGAGGTTTGGAGAGTCCGGGCGGGGTGGATCCCGGAGCCTACCTCTACTCGTATGCCCGCATGTATCCGCAAAGTTGGAACCGGGGTCAGATTCGCTTCCATGAGTTTTCGAGCGGCAGGAGCCGTGTGCTGGGCGAGATCCTGGGGCCGATCGCGGTGGGATTTGCGGTGTCGCCGGACGGGAAGAGGGTTCTCTATTCGCGCCGGAACTCGGAGGCGGAGTTGTTTGTGATGGAGGGGTGGCGGTGAGAAGGGGGGCGAGGCCGTAATGGCTGAGGAGATGAGGCGGAGCGGGGAGTATTTGAGGGTCCCAGAATGGGACTGCGCGGTTAGCGGAGGTGGTAGGCTGCGCACTGAGCTAAGATTGGTGGCCGTGCCGACCCCCTCACGAGAAGGTGAGATTCGATTTGGTCCGTTTGAGGTGGCTCCGCGCAGCGGGGAAGGTGACATACACATTGCCCGCTTTGTCGGCAGCAACGGACCCATCGCCATCCAGTCCGAACGAACTCGTCATTAGCCGCTCTTGCCGGGGCGCGGTGAAAGTCCCGTCCTCGACCTCCATGATCTTGGCGCCGTCGAAAAGCTGCTCGAATCGCGGGCCATCGAAACTTACCTTCAGGGTGCTCCAAGCTTGATTCGGAACCTTGTGCTTCACACCGTAGGTCTTCGATGGCGTATCTTTGGGCTCAAGGGAAAGGCGCTTCCCACCTTCCACCTTGTACAGCACCACGTTGTCCTCGAGGGCATTGGCCCGCACGCTGTAGTAGTTGTCAGGATCTTTGTACCGCCAGACCAACCCGGCCGCCTGATCCCGCTCGCCGGCGATCGCCTTGAGCTCATTCGGCCCCCCAGAGCCGGATTCAGCTAGCCGAGATAGGCACTCACTTCGCCTCGTTTGCCCCGGACTCCACCCGCGGGATCATCCGTGCCCGAACTTTCCACCGCTTCGGCCCCGCCATAGACCGTCATGTAGACCACCCCACCTCCTCGGCCGCCCGCACGACCCCGGCACTCCCTACCTTTGCTGGTCACGCCAGATTTTTGCATCAAGTTTTTATTGACATCCGTCAAAAGTGGATATATTGTATCCGTGTTATCTCTGTTTGTGCATGATCGCTAAAACTTCACACTCCGCGCTTCGCACTCTGCTCCTTCTTGCTCAACAAGATCACACCGTCTGCTGGTCGCCCCGCCGGCTCGCGGAAATGCTCGGCGAATCACCCACATACCTCGCAAAGGTCGTCCGTCACCTCGTCAAGAGCGACATCCTGGAGGCCCAGAAGGGCGTAAAAGGCGGCGTCCGGCTCGTCAAACCTCCGGCGCAGGTCACCCTGCTCCAGATCGTGGAAGCCTGCCAGGGAACCATCGTCGGCGACTACTGCCGTTCCTCCCGCCCCGATCCCACCGTCTGCGCCTTCCATCGCGCCGCCCTGGAACTCCACCAGGCCACCACCACCATCCTCGGCCGGTGGACCCTCGCGCAACTTCTTGAGCAGCCACACGCCGTGCCGCCTTGCGAAGAGGGCACTGGTTGCCTCATGGCGCACGGCCCTTACGCGGCGGCCCCCAAGAACCGCCCGCCCTCCCCCTTCACCCAACTGGGAGGCATCTTGTGACCCCATTGCGCGTCGAAGTGCCGGCCGAAGCCTACCACCAGGAGCTCATCTCCTGCCAGGTTGCCTGCCCGGTTCACACCGACGCGCGCGGCTACGTCCGTGCCATCGCCGAGGGGCGGTTTGAAGATGCCTACCTCATTGCTCGCGGGCCGAACCCGTTTGCCTCCATCTGTGGCCGCGTCTGCGGCGCTCCCTGCGAAGCCGCTTGCCGTCGCGGAAAGGTGCCGCGCGTGGATGACGACGGCGCATTCGTCGGCCCGGACCGTCCAATCGCCATCCGTGCACTGAAGCGCTTCGTCTGTGAACTGCACGGTCCTGAAGTCCAGAGTCCCCATAGCGTTCTGCGCGGCGTGGAAAACTACGCTCCGGCCATCGCCGCCAATGCTGAGGAGATGGCCGCGCTTCTGCGCACCAGCCTCGACGGCCGCCTTGAACCTGGCAAGGGCGAACCTGTGGCCATCATCGGTGCGGGTCCGGCGGGCTTGTCCGCCGCTCATGACCTCGCCTTGCTGGGTTTCAAGCCTGTCGTCTTCGAGATCGAATCGGTACCGGCGGGCATGCTGGCGATTGGTATCCCGGCTTACCGCCTGCCGCGCGCGGTCATCGAGAAGGAAGTCGACGTCATCCGCGCCCTTGGCGTCGACATCCGATGCGGCGTAGCCGTGGGCCGCGATATTTCCTTCTCCCAACTCCGGCGCGAATTCGCGGCCGTCATCCTCGCCGTCGGCGCCAAATCCTCGCGCAGTCTTGGCCTGCCCGGCGAACACGGTCCTGGTGTCTTCGGCGGCGTCGACCTGCTGCGCTCGGTTTCCCTGGGCGAGCCGGTCCAGGTGGGCCACGAAGTCGTTGTCGTGGGCGGGGGCAACGTGGCCTATGACGTCGCCCGCAGTGTGCTCCGCCAGATCGCCTACGATACGGCCCGCACGGCGGCGCGCCTGGCTGGAACCTCGCGGGTCACTCTCGTTTCCTTGGAAAGTCTCGAAGAGATGCCCGCCGATACCGTCGAAATCGTGGAAGGCGACGAAGAGGGCGTCGAACGCCTCAACGGTTGGGGACCCGTCGCCATTGAGCGCGACGAATCCGGCGCCGTCACGGGTGTGCGCTTCCGCCGCTGTCTGCGCGTCTATGACGAAAACAGAAAATTCTCTCCTCTCTACGACGACAACCACCAGAAGGTCGTCCCCTGCGATTCCGTCATGCTCGCCGTCGGTCAGGCCCCCTCGCTTGGCTTCCTCGACGATGGGGGCGGCGATGTGGAGCAGTTCCGCCCCGGCTGGCCGAAGGTGGATGCGGCCACGCAGGCCACTACCGCCCCAGGCGTCTTCGTCGCGGGGGACCTCGCGCATGGAACGCGCCTGCTCATCGACGCCGTTGCCTCGGGCAAAGCCGCCGCGCGCTCGGTTTACCAGTACCTCACCCAGCGAACCCTTACCAAGCACGCCGTCACCTCACACCTCACCCTTGACCGCTATCGCCGTGAGCGTGGCTATGAATCGTTGCGCCGCACGCCTGTCCCGCTGACCTCGCCCGAAGAACGGCTGCATCACCCCGACGCCCCCGTCGAAACCGGCTACACCTTCGAATTGGCCATGCGCGAAGCCTCGCGCTGCCTCGATTGCGGCGTCACACCCGTCTTTGATTCCTCCCGCTGCGTCCTGTGCGGCGGCTGCGCCGACGTTTGTCCGACGCTGTGCCTGAAACTCACCCCCTTGAGCGAACTCACCCAAACCCAAGAACTGCGCGCTGCCATCGCCGAAGCGCTTGGACCCGAAGCCGACCTCTCGCAACACTCCGCCATCCTCAAGGACGAAGACCGCTGCATCCGCTGCGCCGCCTGCGCCATGCGCTGCCCGGCTGATGCCATCACTATGGAGCGCGTCTCCTACACCACCACTTGGAGCACCCAATGACCACGCAAGCGAAAGCCCCCCGTTCCCGGCTTGATCCCGAACCCGTGCCACGCAGGGATTGGCTTGGTCTGAGCTCACTTTGGGCCATGACCGGCGCGCTGTTGTTCGGGCTGCTGGGCTTGCTGAAGTTGCCCAAAGCCGCCGTCCTAGCCTCGCCCTCAAAGAAGTTCAAGGTCAGTTTGCCCGACGTGCTGCCGGTGGGCGAGGCCTTCGTTCCGCCCGGCCGCGCCGTAGCCATCTACAAGGATTCAGGCGGCATCTACGCCGTCTCCACCATCTGCACCCATCTGGGTTGTGTCGTGAAAGCGAACGCGGAGGGCTTTGAGTGCCCCTGCCATGGCTCGCGTTTCTCCGCTAACGGCGATGTGACCAAAGGCCCGGCCCCACGAGCGTTGCCGTGGCTGAAGGTCAGCGTCAGCGGCGGCGCGGTCACCATCGATGAAGGCGTCGTCGTGCCGCAAGGAACAAAGGTGGCGTAATGACTCCCACCACGAAAGATGCGCTCCGCGAGTTCAGCGACAACCTCAAGGCTGTCCCCCGCCGCGTGATGGAAACTGCCTTCCGTACAGGGCCGCCCACAACGGACCGCACGCGCTCCACCTTCGTCTTCGGCAACGTCTTCCTTCACCTGCACGCCGTCCGCACGCACCGCTGGAGCCTCAAGTGGACCACCACCATGGGCCTCGGCATCATGAGTGTCTCGGCCTTCCTCATCGCGCTGGTCACCGGCGTGATGCTCATGTTCTATTACAAGCCCTACCCCGAGGCCGCCTACGAGTCGATCAAGGACATCCATTTCGTGGTCCCCACCGGGCGGCTCATCCGCAACCTCCACCGCTGGTCGGCCAATCTCATGGTGGTCGCCGTCATCCTGCACATGGCGCGCGCTTTTTATACCGCCGCCTACCGCAAGCCGCGCGAATACAACTGGCTGATGGGCATCGGCCTGCTCGTGGTGACGCTCGGCCTCTCCTTCACCGGCTACCTGCTGCCCTGGGATCAACTTGCCTACTGGGCCATCACCATTGGCGCCAACATCGCCCAATCGCCGCGCGAGATCACCGACGCGCTCGGCATCACCGACTACTTCGATCCGGGCGGCTTCCAGCGGCTGCTTCTACTCGGTTCGGATATGGTCGGCGCTGAAGCGCTCATCCGCTTTTACCTGCTCCATGTGATGATCCTTCCCCTCGCCCTGGCCGCGCTCATGGGCGTCCACTTCTGGCGCATCCGCAAGGACGGCGGCATGGTCCGGCCCGCCGACGCCGATGACCAACTTTTTCGGCAACCGCGCGAAGAGGCGCTACCCATTTTCACAGAGGCTCCGGCAAAGACCTACCACCTTGCCGCCATCGTGCGCGGCCGTACGTCCAATGTCGGGCGCGGACCGGAAAACACCGTCCCCTCCATGCCGCACCTCTTCTACGCCGAACTCGGCGTGCTCATGGTGACGCTATTAGTCTGCCTAGCGCTTTCGCTCGTCTCCGACGCCCCGCTCAAGGAACTGGCCAACCCGAGCGTTCCGGAAAACCCCGCTAAGGCCCCGTGGTACTTCCTCGGCCTCCAGGAGATGGTCGCCTTCAGCGCCTTCATGGGCGGCATCGGCATCCCCTCCATCGTCCTCATCGGACTCGCTCTCATCCCCTACCTCGATCGCGAAACCGAAGGCACAGGGCGCTGGTTCGGCGGTCCCGGAGGTTGGCCTCTGGTGCGGCTTTCCATCGTTCTCGGCCTTGCCGCACCCATTCTCATCGAATCGTTCGTCATCCGCTTCGGCTGGTTGCGTGAGTGGTTCCCCTCGGTGCCGCAACTGGTCATCACGATGCTCAATCCGGGCACGCTGCTCACCGCCGTCTACGCGTTTTTCTCGATGTGGTGCATCCGCCGCTACGGCTCCACACGCGCCGGTGCGCTCGCGTTGTTCACCTGCTTTCTCTGCGGATTCCTTGTGCTGACCATCGTCGGCACCTACTTCCGCGGTCCCAACTGGGTTTTCTACTGGTCGCCAAGTGAGTGGCCCAAGCATTGACGCCATGCGGAAAAACAAACTCCTGTTGCTGATATCGAGCGCCGCAGTGCTGCTGCTGTTGGTGGGCGCGGCGGCCGAGGAAAACTACCTGCGCGAGTGGCGCCGCATCCAGGCCCAAGGCCGCTCGGACGAGGGCAGTATCCCCGTCCAACTCCGCCAGGTGGTGAACCCCGGCCTCGGCGTGGCCGACCGCTGCGTCTCCTGCCATGTCTCCATGGGGCCAGGCGAGCAAGGCGTGCGCGGCGCGGCCGTCTTCGTTCCCCACAAGCCCGTCGTTCACGACCCCGCCGACTATGGCTGCACCGTCTGCCACGGCGGCCAAGGCCAGGCAACCGAAAAGAGCGACGCCCACGGCGACGTCCACTTCTGGCCCGAACCCATGCTCGACAAGAGCATGTCCTACGCCGGCTGCGGCACCTGCCACGTCGCCTTGCACGTTCCCGAACAGGCGCAGTTGCGCGCCGCCGAACTTGCCTTCGAACGCCTCGACTGCTACTCCTGCCATCGCGTCGACGGCAAAGGCGGCACCGTACGCCCCGACCAGGGCGGCATGGAAGGGCCGAACCTCTCCCGCACCGGCCTCGTCGCCTATGACAAGGAGTGGCACGCCAAGCACACGGCCAAATCCGCCGCTGCTTCCGATGGCCCTTGGAAGAAGGCGTTTCGCGCAGTGGGCAGCGACGATCTCACCCTGCTCGACACCTTCCTCGCCACACGCGTCGCCGCTCCGCAACTGGTCTCCGCCAAGAGCGTCTTCCTCAGCTACGGCTGCCTCGGCTGCCACAAGGTGAGCGGCGTCGGCGGCGACGATGGGCCTGACCTCACCCGCGCCGGCTTCAAGGACCCCGGCCAGGTCAGCTTCGAACACGTGCCAGGCACGGGCAGCATGGCCAACTGGATGGCCGAGCACTTCCGCGCGCCCGCCTCCGTCGTCGTCGGTTCGCAGATGCCCGCCGCCGCTGTGTCGGAAAACGAAATCCGCCAGCTCACCTTCTTCACGCTCTCGCTGCGCCGCAAGGAACTGCGCGACGTCTACCTGCCTAAGGACCGCATCCGCGCCGCCAAGTTCGGCGAGCGTGAATTCTCGGCCGATGGCGCGACTCTCTACGGCGCTTTCTGCGCCGGTTGCCACGGCGCCGATGGCCACGGCCGCCGCCTCTCCGGGCTGGTCTCGTTCCCCTCCATCGCCAACCCCGATTTCCTCGCCATCGCCCCAGATGCGTTGCTCACCAAAACCATTGAAATTGGCCGCCCCGGCCGCCGAATGCCCGCCTGGCTCAAGGCCGACGCACTCAACGCCGACGACGTGAAGGCCGTCATTGCCCACATCCGCACCCTCTCGGCGGCTGCCATCGAAAGCGACCCGCACCCGCCACGCTGGGTGAAAGGCGACGCCGCGGAAGGCAAGCGCCTGTTCAGTTCCACCTGTTCCGGTTGCCACGGCTCGTATGGCGCCGGCGGCGAAGGGCCCGCGCTGAACAACAAGGTGCTGCTCGAATCGGCCACCGACCACTACCTGGTCGAAACGATCAAGCGCGGTCGCCGCGGCACAGCCATGAGCTCATTCCTCGAACCCTCGCCGGTGCGTCCGGCGCTCACACAAAGCGACATTGAGAACCTCGTCGCCTATCTTCGTTCCCTGCAGGGAGGCAAGTCATGAACAATAGCCTGGACCGCCGCGACTTTCTCGGCATTCTCAGCGCGGCTGGATTCGCCGGTCTGGCCGCCTCCACGCGCGACGCCTGGGGCCTGGAGGCTGTCAAGAACCCGCTCGCCGTCTACCCCGACCGCGGATGGGAGCGCGTCTACCGCGATCTCTGGAAATACGATTCCATCTACACCTTCACCTGCGCGCCCAACGACACGCACAACTGCATCCTCAATGCCTATGTGCGCAACGGCGTCGTCGTCCGCATCGGCCCCTCGATGAAATACGGCGAAGCAACCGACCTGCTCGGCAACAAGGCCAGCCATCGTTGGGACCCCCGCGTGTGTCAGAAAGGCCTCGCCCTCACCCGCCGCTTCTATGGCGACCGCCGCGTCATGGGCTGCATGATCCGCAAGGGATTCAAGGAGTGGCACGATGCCGGCTTCCCGCGCGAGAGCACCGGCCTGCCGCCCAAGAAGTATTTCAACCGCGGCCGCGACGAGTGGCAGCGCATCACCCACGACGAAGGCGCCAAGATTGCCGCCGAAGTGCTCAAGAACATCGCCGAGACCTATACCGGCGATGAAGGCAAGCGCCGACTCGAAGCGCAGCACTACGACCCGGTGACCATCGAAGCCACCGAAGGCGCGGGCGTCCGCACCATGAAGTTCCGCGGTGGCATGCCGCTGCTCGGCATCACGCGCGTCTTCGGCATGTACCGCCTGGCCAACTCAATGGCCCTGCTCGACGCCAAGGTACGCAAGGTCGGCCCCGATCAGGCGCTTGGCGCCAAGGGCTTCGACAATTACTCCTGGCACACCGACCTGCCGCCCGGCCACCCCATGGTCACCGGCCAGCAGACCATCGAATTCGACCTCCACGCCGTTGAGTACTGCAAGACGCTTGTCGTCTGGGGCATGAACTGGATCACGACGAAGATGCCCGATGCTCACTGGCTCACCGAAGCGCGGCTGAAAGGCGTCAAGGTCGTCGTCATCGCCTGTGAGTATTCCGCCACAGCCACCAAAGGCGACGACGTCCTCATTGTCCGCCCCGGCACCACGCCCGCGCTGGCCCTCGGCCTCTCCAACGTCATCCTCCGCGAGAAGCTCTACGACGCGCAGTACGTGAACGAGTGGACCGACCTTCCCGTCCTCGTCCGCATGGACACGCTGAAGTATCTGCGCGCCCAGGAGGTCTTCGGTGGCAAGGTCGCCGAACTGAAGAACACCACCGTGCTCAAAACGGGCGAGGTCGAGCCGCCGCCCATTCGCCACACCCAGCAATTCGTCACCGAGCCGATGCGCATGGAGTGGGGCGACTACGTTTGGTGGGACCGCACAGCCAATGTTCCCAAGCCTCTCACGCGCGACATGGTGGGCAAGAACTCCAACGTGCAGAACCCGCTGCTCGATGGCTCCATCGAGGTCACGCTCGCCAACGGCAAAAAGGTCCGCTGCCGCCCCGCGTTCGATCTCGTCCGCGAGTACGCCGCCCACTTCGATCCCAAGACCACCCAGGAGATCACCTGGGCCCCCGCCTCCGCTGTCGAGAGCCTTGCCCGTGAACTCGCCAAGAGCCCAGGCACCACGCTCTTCGCCGTCGGCATGGGCCCCAATCAGTTCTTCAACAGCGACAACAAGGACCGCGACACCATCCTCCTTGCCGCCCTCACCGGCAACGTCGGCAAGCTCACCGGCAACATCGGCTCCTACGCCGGCAACTACCGCGTGGCCCTCTTCAACGGCGCGCCGCAATGGATCAACGAGAACCCCTTCGATATCGAACTCGACCCCGCCAAGCCCGCCCGGCCCAAGCAATACTGGAAGGCCGAATCGGCTCACTACTACAACCACGAGGATCACCCGCTGCGCGTCGGCAACAAGTTGCTCACCGGGAAAACACACATCCCCACACCCACCAAATCGCTCTGGTTCGCCAACGCCAACTCGATCCTCGGCAACGTCAAGTGGCACTTCAACACCGTCGTTAACGTGCTGCCGCGCATTGAAATGGTGGCCGTTAACGAATGGTGGTGGAGTTCCTCCTGCGAGTGGGCCGACATCGTCTTCGGTGTCGACGCCTGGTTTGAGATGAAGCACCCCGATATGACGGCGTCGGTCACCAACCCCTTCCTGGTCACCTTCCCCCGAACGCCCATGAAGCGTGTGTTCAACACGATTGGCGATATCGAGGTGCAGGCCCTGGTCTGTGAGAAGATGGCCGCCCTCACCGGCGACAAGCGCTTCATTGACTACTGGAAGTTTGTCCGCGAGGGGCGCACGGACATCCATTTGCAGCGAATCCTCGATTTCTCCACGAACACGAAGGGCTACCGGTTCTCTGACCTGGAAGCAAAAGCCAAACAGGGCATCCCCGCCATCCTGAACAGCCGCACCACACCCAAGGCCGTCGGCTACGATCAGGTCACTGACTCCAAGCCCTGGTACACCAAGAGCGGCCGCCTCGAGTTCTATCGCGAGGAGGACGAGTTCATCGCCGCGGGCGAAAATCTGCCAGTCCATCGCGAGCCGGTCGATTCCACGTTCTACGAACCCAACGTCATCATCGGGCCGAAGCATGAGGCCTTCCGCCCCGACGGACCCGAGAAGTACGGCGTCAAGCGCGACGACCTGAGCTGCGAAACGCGTTGTGGACGCAATGTCGTCCTCACCTGGGAGGAAGCCAAGAAGACGAAGCACCCCCTCATGAAGGACGGCTTCAAATTCATCTTCCACACTCCGAAATACCGCCACGGCTCGCACACCACGCCAATCGACACCGATATGATTGCTGTCCTCTTCGGCCCCTTCGGCGATCTCTACCGCCACGACAAGCGCAGCCCGTTCGTCACCGAAGGCTACGTCGACATCAACCCCGACGACGCCAAGGAACTCGCCATCGACGACGGTGATTATGTCTGGATCGATCCCGACCCCGAGGACCGTCCCTTCCGCGGCTGGCAGAAAGACAAGCGCAATATGGAGTTCGCCCGCCTTCTCTGCCGCGCCCGCTACTACCCCGGCACCCCGCGCGGCGTCACCCGCATGTGGTTCAACATGTACACCGCCACGCCCGGCTCCGTCGAAGGCCAGAAGGCCCGCGCCGACGGGCTCGCTAAAAACCCGCGCACGGGCTACCAGGCCATGTTCCGCTCCGGCTCACACCAGTCCGCCACGCGTGGCTGGTTGAAACCCACCTGGATGACCGACTCCCTCGTTCATAAGGCCATGTTCGGCCAGGGCATGCGCAAGGGGTTTGAACCCGACATTCACTGCCCCACCGGCGCTCCCCGCGAAGCCTTCGTGAAAATCTCCAAGGCCGAACCCGGCGGCATCGACAAGAAGGGCCTGTGGCGTCCCGCCGCCCTGGGCCTGCGTCCCAAGTATGAGTCCGCGGCGATGAAGCGCTACCTCGCCGGCGCCTTTGTTCAACAGCAGAAGGAGAAAGCCTGATGGCACGCGTCTACAACTGGCAGCTCGGCCGCGAGATGTCCTACTGGTATCCCGAAGCCCGCCCCAAACGGCAGTTCGCCGCCGTCTTCGATACCAACAAGTGCATCGCCTGCCAAACCTGCACGCTGGCCTGCAAAACCACCTGGACCTCCGGCAAAGGCCAGGAGTACATGCTGTGGAACAACGTCGAGACGAAACCCTACGGCTCCTACCCGCTCGCCTATGACCTGAAGCTCCTCGACATGCTCGACGGCCAGTCCTGGAACGGCAACAAATACGAGGGCAAGACGATCTTTGAGTCCGCCCCGGCGGGCGAGCGTGTCCTCGGCCATCGCCCCGAACAGCAGGACTACGCCTATCCCAACGTGGGTGAAGACGATTGCGCCGGACAGGTGGATCACGGCGATTTCCTCTCCCTGCCGCACATGAACTGGTTCTTCTACCTCGCCCGCATCTGCAACCACTGCACCTACCCGGCCTGCCTCGCCTCCTGCCCGCGCGGCTCCATCTACAAGCGGCCCGAAGATGGCATCGTGCTCGTCGACCAGGGCCGTTGCCGCGGCTACCAGGAGTGCGTCAAAGGCTGCCCCTACAAGAAGGTGTTCTTCAATCCCCTCACGGGCACCTCGGAGAAGTGCATCGCCTGCTACCCCAAGATCGAGCAAGGCATCCAGCCGCAGTGCTTCGTCAACTGCATCGGCAAGATCCGCCTCGCCGGTTGGCTCTCACCGCCCAACGAAGCGCGCGCCGACAACCCGCTCGACTACCTCGTCCACATCAAGAAGATCGCCCTGCCGCTCTTCCCGCAGTTCGGCCTCGAGCCCAACGTTTACTACATCCCGCCCATTCACGCGCCCGTTTCGTTCAACCGCCAGCTCTTCGGCCCCGGCGCCGGCGAGGCGATGAAGACCTATCGCAACGCCATGAACGACGCCGACCTCGCCGCCCTGCTCTGCCTGTTCGGCTCCACCGAAATGGTCGTCTCCCGTTTCCGCCGCCAGGGCGACCTGATCAGCGGAAGCGACGACAAGGGCGCCGAACTCATCCGCGTCCCCATGCGCGAGCCCATCCACATCCGCCCCGCCGTCGACCCCAAGAACCAGCTCGTCCGCATCAACTGCCCCTAGCGAGGTGCCCCCATGAAGAGATCCGTCCTCATCCTTTCCTTGCTGCTCACCGCCGCCTGCAGCCGAGGCCCCAAGCTGGCCAACGAAGTCATCGCCACCAACGCCGCCAAGCTGCCCGCCGACCCCAACGACGCCGCCTGGAACAACACCACCGAGCACGCCGCCAAACTCCTGCCGCAGGACCTGGTCGAGCCACGCCTCCTCACGCCCACCACCACCGAGGTCAAGGTCCGCGCCCTCACCGACGGCTCCCGCGTCGCCTTTCGTCTGGAATGGGACGATGCCACCAACAGCAATGCCCCCGGCCCCTCAAAGATGGTCGACGCTTGCGCCATCCAGATTCCCGAGAAGATCGAGAAGGACCTCCCCGAACCGCAAATGGGACAGGACGGCAAGCGCGTCTTCGTCACCTATTGGCGCGCCGATTGGCAAGCCACCATCGACGGCCGCGGCGACTCCATCCGCGACCTCTACCCAAACGCCACCGTCGATCACTACCCCTACGAATCGAAGGCTCTCGAACCAGGCTCCGACGCCCAACGCCAGATGGCG
>JAFLBB010000118.1 GCA_017304135.1 Acidobacteriota bacterium
CAGCGGTCAAACCGCCCGCCGCGCCACCAGCACCACCCGCGCCACCAGCGCCACCGGCGCGGAACTGAACCATGCCCTGCGGCGGACCACCCTGTCCGCCACCGCCTCCAAAGCCCGCATTACCTCCGCCCTGGCCTCCGGCCTGTCCACCACCGCCGCCGGCCATCATCATGCCGCCGCCTCCGCCCATGCCGCCCGCCATGCCCGCAAACAAACTCTGCGGCGGACCCGCCGGCGCCTTCTTGCGATTCGCCTCGGCCTGCGCCATGATGCGGGCAACCTGATCCTTTGTCGCACCCAACGCGCTCAGCAATTGCGGCATATCGATCGAAAACAGCACGTCAAACTTCTTCGCGGGGTCGCTCGAAAAGATGTTCGCGCTTGCCGTGCCCGACATCGACTTGATCTTGCCCGACAGCTTCTTCTCCGCCAGTGCGTCCAGCGTCATCACCACGTCCTGCCCTTCGTGCAGGTTGGCGCGGTCCAACTCACCCACGCGGGCAATCACTTCCAGCTCCGACAAATCGAGAATATCGGCCACCGGCATGCCGGCCTGCAACTGGTCGCCTTCGCGAATGTCCGGCAACTGCATGCCTGGCATGAAGAACGTCGGCCGCGTCTGGCGAATCGCCACCAGCCCGCTCATCGGCGCCAGCAGCTTCACCTGGTTCAACCGCATCCGCTCCCGGTTCAGCTCCAGCAGCGCTTTGTTCTTCCGCTCGCGCAACACGGCCAGTTCGGCCTGCGCCTGCTCGCGCCGGCTCTTGATGTCGCTTTCCAACTGCGTCAGCCGCCGCTTGGCTTCTTCCAGGTTCAACAGGTTCTTCTTCGCGTCAATCTGCGAAATCAACTCGTTGCGCTTCACTTCCAACTCCGCCCGGCGCACCGAATAGCGCGTCCTGAGCAACTCCACCTGGTCCTGGTTGTCGCGAATCGCCAGGTCCGCCTGCGCTTTCTTCAACTGCTCATCCACCTGGTCGATTTCCAACTGCTTCTCTTCCAGCCGCGATTGCAATTCCGAATCATCAAACTCGGCGATCAGGTCCTTTTCCTTCGACAGCGCCCCCAGCGCCGCCAACCGCGTCACCTGAATCGTGCCGAACAGGTTCGGCGCCGTCAGCGTTGCCGAACGCACCGCCCGCAACTCGCCGCGCGCATACGTCCGCACGATCACGTCGCCCTGCCGCACCTTCGCCGTCGGCAGCGACGACACCTTCTGTTGCGGAATCTGCTTCAACACCGTGTAGCCGCCCCAGGCAGCCACGCCCAGCAGCCCAACCACGAGCAGTCTGATGATCAGTTTCTTCATGACACTCTTCCTTGGCCGCGCCGTCCGCCCTTACAGCTTCTTGGCACGCTTCAATGCCTCCGCCGGATTCTCCAGCGTCACCTGCTCGCCCTCGTTCAGGCCCTTTACCACCACGATATCGGTCTCGTTCCGCCGGCCCACTTCAATCGGCCGGATCGTGAAGTTTGTCCCGCGCTGGATGTACACCGCCGGCTTGCCGTTATGCGCAAAGCTCGACCGAGCCGGAATCAGCAGCACCCCCGGCTGGCTCTCAATGATGATCTCCGCGCTCCCGCTCATGCCCGGACGCATCCGCGGATCCACTGACTCAAGCGTCGCCCGCGCCGGAAACGTCTTCTCCGTCAACCCCATGCCGCGCCACGTAATGGCCGCAATCGGGCTGATCCAGTCCAGCGTCGCCGCAAACTCCTTCTCCGGCAGCGCGTCCACCCGGATGCGCACCTTCTGTCCCAGCTTTAGCTTGCCGCGGTCCACCTCGTCCAGCTTTAGCTCAATCCGCATGTGGTTTAAATCCGGAATCTCGGCAATCGCCGCCCCTGTCCACGCCCGGTCGCCCTCACGGAACGGCGGCGGCGTTGACCCAAATGAACCCGAAGCGCGGAAGTTCGGCAGGATGTTCACAATGCCGTCACTCGGCGCCCGGATCACCATCTTCGACAGGTACCCCTTGGCCCGGTCCAGATCGCGCAGCGTCTTGTCCTTCTTCTGGTCCAACCGCTCCATGTCGGCGCCCTGCGCTACCTTGTGCGAATCGATCGTCGTCTTCACCTGTCCCAGCTCACCCTCACTGATGCCGACATCGATGCGGTTCTTCGCCCCCTCGATCTCGCTCACCACCTCGGCCTTGCTCGCCTCGAGCTCCGTGCGCTGCACGTTATACTCCGAGGTCATCAGGTTCATCCCGTCCATCTCGTTCACGATCCGGTGCGACGCCTTCAACTGCACAATCTCGCTGTCCACCGTGCGCACGTTCGTGCTGCGGTCCAGGTAATACTGCTCCTGCGACGCCGCATCGAACTCCACGATGATGTCGCCCTTCTTCACCGGCTTGCCCGATTCGGCCAGCGTCACAATTTTCTGCTCCGGCACCTGCGGCGCCGAAATCAACACCGAATTCACGCTGCGCACCTCGCCGCGCGTCTTCACGCTGATCACAAACTCGCCCTTGCGCACCTTGGCCACCGGCACTTCCACCGTCGTCTTGCCCGTGTAGCGGTAGGCCGCGAACGCCCCCCCGCCGCACACCGCCGCCACCACCACCCACGTGATGATCTTCTTGGCCTTGCCTTCCGCGGCTTGTCCCAGCCTCTGTTTCGGTTTGACGTCTTTCGAACTCATGGCAATTCCTCTTCACTCACCGTCCGCCGGTCAGGTCAAATTCATCTTCGGCGGCGTCTCCAACGCCACCGTCTCGCCCGGCCGCACGCCGGACTGTATGCTCACCGTGGTCGCGTTGCTCACACCAACCACCACCTTGCGGCGGTCCCACGCCCCGCCGTTCCGCACCCACACATACGCTTCCCCCGGCTGGCTGCCCGCGCCGCCATACTGCACGGCTTCCCGCGGCACCAGCGTCGCGTTCTCCACCGCATCGGTCTCCACATCCACGCTCGCCGAAAGGTCGGGAATCACCCGCGGGTCCATCTTCTCCAGCTTCAGCACAACGGCCATCTCCTTGATCCAGTCCGGCCGGTAGCGGCTGGACTTGGCCACCGTGCCAATCGCATACACCTTCGCCGGCAACACCAGTCCTGGAAATGCGTCAAACCGCACCGTCGCTTTCATGCCAATGCGCATCCGCTCCACATCCACCTGGTTCACGTTGGCGTTCACCACCATCGACGAGGCGTCCACCACCTGCATGAACGGGAACCCCGGAAACAACTGGTCGCCGACCTTCACCTGGTCAAACTCCGAGCCGCGGAACATGTTCTGCATCACCACCATGCCGTCAATCGGCGCCTTCAGCACCATGCGGTCGGCATTGGCCTCGGCACGCCGTAACTCAATCCGCGACTGCTTCAGCTCAATCTCGGCGTTCTTGGTCTCCGAGGCCAGGCTCTGCTCCATGAACTTCACTTCCTTGAGCAGCTGGTCATAGCGCGCCTGCGCCTCTTCGAGCGCCAGTTTGGCGCGCTCGGTCTCAATGGCCCCCATCACCGGGGCCGTCTTCATCGTCAGCTTCGCCTTGTCCAGATCGCCCTTGGCCGCGTCGATCGTCTGCTGGTGCGCCTTCCGCGCCACGGCCAGCTCCGACTGCATCTTCTTGAAACTCGCCTCGCTCTGAATCATGCTTGCGCGGTAATCGTCCAATCGCGTCAGCATGTACTGGCGGTCAAACTCCGCCACCGGATCGCCCTTCTTCACAAACGCGCCCGGCTTGGCCGCATCCTGCAACACCAGGCTGAACTCACCGCCACCGCCACCGCCGCCGCCGCGGCCGCCCGTGCTGCCTCCCCCACCGCTGGCCGCCCCAATCGCGCCCGGACCGCCCGACCCTCCGCTCAATCCGCTTGAGGTCGAACCCAAGCCATCCGAGCCCATGCTCGAACTTCCACCCGACGACCCCGACGACCGTGCACCGCTCGACGCGCCGCTCGCGCTCGAGCCGCTCACCCGGCTCGTCGCCGATCGCATCGCCGACGAACTGCGCGAGGACGACTGCGCCCCGCTCGTGCTCGATACCGACAACGATCCATCCGCCCCCACCGAGGTCGAACCGCCGCCACTCGCCCCACCGCTCGACGTCCCCGTCGCCCGCGACGTCACCGTCGAATTCGAACTCCGCGACGAGCTGAATGACCGGCTGTCGCGCCCGAAGCCCGACCGCGATCCCCGCAACTGCGGCGCCAGCAACTGCGCAAACCGCTCCGCACCCGTCGCCCCCGTCAGCCGGATCGTGTTCGACAGGTTCCCCGCACTCGCCTTGGCCGTGCGCACATTCACCACGGCGCCCTTCTTCTGCTCGGCCGATGCCTGGCGCAGGTAGAGCCCCGCTCCAGCGGCGGCGACAATCATCACCCCCGCCAGCCACTTCAGCCAGCCACGGCCGGACGGCGCGGGTTCAGGAGCGGCCGGCGCGGGCTTGGGCACGCCCGCCGGCGCGGATTGCGGATTGGAATTGGGTACAGGCTGCATGGAATCCTCCCTGGCCGTCCGGGCTCAGCGCGGCGTACACGCTACCACCGCGAAGGCCTGTTCCGGACACACGGGTCGTCTTCACTTGGAACAGACGCTATTGTAAGCCAGAAGGTTATTCAATCGCGGGGGGAATCCGCCCCCACCAAGCAAAATGGGACCACTCCGGCGCGCGCCGCGTGGTCCCACACCTTCTCTCGCGAATACTCGGCGAAGATACCGTAAAGCGCCTTAACAATTAGCCGTTCATACTGGCTAAAAACTCGGCATTGCTGCGCGTCTTGCCCAGCTTGTCCAGCAGCAGTTCCACCGACTCCACCGGCGACAACGGGCTCAGCACTTTGCGCAGCACCCAGATCCGGTTCAGGTCTTCCTTGGCAATCAGCAGCTCATCCTTGCGCGTGCCCGACTTGTGAATGTCCAGCGCCGGGAAGATGCGCTTGTCCACCAGCTTCCGGTCGAGATGGATTTCCATGTTGCCCGTGCCCTTGAACTCTTCAAAGATCACGTCATCCATGCGCGAACCCGTGTCGATCAGCGCCGTCGCCACAATCGTCAGAGAGCCGCCCTCTTCGATGTTGCGCGCCGCGCCGAAAAACCGCTTCGGCCGCTGCAACGCGTTCGAATCCACACCGCCCGAGAGCACCTTGCCCGACGGCGGCACCACGGCGTTGTAGGCGCGCGCCAAACGCGTGATCGAATCCAGCAGGATCACCACGTCGCGCTTGTGCTCCACCAGCCGCTTGGCCTTCTCAATCACCATCTCGGCCACCTGCACGTGGCGCGAGGCCGGCTCGTCGAAGGTCGAGCTGATCACTTCGCCCTTCACCGAACGCTGCATGTCGGTGACCTCTTCGGGCCGCTCGTCGATGAGCAGCACAATCAGGTTCACCTCTTCGTGATTGGTCGTGATCGAGTTGGCGATGCTTTGCAGCAACATCGTCTTGCCGGTGCGCGGCGGAGCCACGATCAATCCGCGCTGCCCCTTGCCGATCGGCGTGAGCATGTCCATCACGCGGCCCGAGTAGTTGTCGCGCGCCGTCTCCAGCTTCAACCGCTGCTCCGGATAGAGCGGCGTCAGGTTGTCGAAGAAGATCTTGTTGCGCGCTTCCTCGGGCGCCTCGAAGTTGATGGCGTCCACCTTGATCAGCGCGAAATACCGTTCGCCTTCCTTCGGCGGCCGGATCTGCCCGCTGATCGTATCGCCCGTGCGCAAATCGAACCGCCGGATCTGCGACGGCGACACATACACATCGTCCGGCCCCGGCAGATAGTTGTACTCCGGCGCGCGCAGGAAGCCAAAACCATCCGGCAGGCACTCCAGCACGCCCTCGGCGAAGATCAGCCCCGACTTCTCGGCCTGCACCTGCAGGATCTTGAAGATCAGGTCCTGCTTGCGCATGCCGGCCATGCCCGTCACGCCCAGATCCTTGGCCACCTGTTGGAGATTGACGATGTTCATCTCCTTCAGCTCCACCAGGTCCAGCGCCGGCTGCTGATCCTTGCCCTGGCGGTGGTGGCGGCGGCTCTCGCCCGGCAGGAAACCACTCTCGCCCGGCGCCTTCTCGCCTCCCTTGTCCTGGCCCGCCGCGGCAGGCTTTTCCGCCCCGTTCTCCTTTACCGCTTCCTTGGCCGCGGCCGGCGCCGCCGCCTTCGCCGCTTTCGGCGCGTCGTTCTTCACGCCCTCGGCCTTCGGCGCCGCTTCCGCCCTGGGAGCGCCCTCGGCCTTGGCCGGGCTTTCTCCCTTGGGCGCGGCTTCGGATTTGGCCTTGGGAGCCGCTTCCTTCACCTTCTCGGCCTTCTTCGGTTCTTCTGCTTTGGTTTCGGTGGGTGTCTTGCTGTCGGGCGACACGCTGACCTCCGGCGTGGAATTGGTCGGTGGGACGGCGCCGTCTCCGGCTTCCGCTACATCTTGTGGGTTTTCGAAATCGCTTGCCAAATCTCCCTCACTCCCTGGCCTGTTACGGCCGAGAAGAGCACCAGCTCCGCGTCGCCCAGATGCGCGTGGAGTGCGGACAGCGACGCGCGCTGCTCCTTCTGGTTCTTCAGTTTGTCCGTCTTCGTCGCGATGACCATGCATCGTAATCCCTGGCCCTGCAGCCACTCGCGCAGCTCCAGGTCCATATCCATCCAGCCCCGCCTGGCATCTAACAACAAGCAGCACAGCGCCAAAGGCGCCCGCCTCACCAGGTAGCTTTCAATCAGGTGTTTCCAGGAATCCTTTAAATCGCGGGGAACCCGCGCATACCCATAACCCGGCAGATCCACGAAGCACCATTTGTCTTGTACTTGGAAGAAGTTGATGGCTTGCGTGCGACCTGGAGTGGAACTGGTGTGCGCCAGACCTTTCACCCCGGTAAGAGTGTTCAGCAAGCTGGACTTGCCCACGTTGCTCCTACCCAGGAAGGCGATCTCGGGAAGCCCCTCGGGCGGAAACTGTCCCGGCCTGACTGCACTCATTATAAACCGTGCTGACAACTTCCGCTTGCCGGCCGCGCCGCCCCCTCCGGGCTCTCCCGGATTCCCTGCGTTCGGCCGTGCCTCCTTCTTGCTTGGGTGGCGTGCGCCGGAGCCGCGCCCAGTGCTGCCGCTCCGGCTTCTTTCATCGGATCAGTGCGTGACCTTTTCCTCGGGCGTGCGCGCAGGCGAATCCACGGCATAGTTCGCCGCAATCGCCGCCGGATCGATCGCCGACTCCAGCGCAATCCGCAACACCTCGTCCATCGATTCGACAAAGTGCAGCTTCATGTCGCGCCGGATGATCTCCGGAATGTCCGGCAGGTCCTTCTCGTTGTCCTTCGGCAAGACCGCCTCGGTGATGCCATGCCGGTGCGCCGCCAGCAGCTTCTCCTTGAGGCCGCCAATCGGCAACACCTTGCCGCGCAGTGTGATCTCGCCCGTCATGGCGATGTCGCCGCGAGCCGGAATCCGCGTCAGCGCGCTGCAAATGCTCGTCGCCAGCGTGATGCCCGCCGACGGCCCGTCCTTCGGAATCGCTCCCTCCGGCACGTGCACGTGGATGTCGATGTGGCGGTAAAAGTCCTTCGGCAACCCCAGCGACAGCGCCCGCGACCGCACATAGCTCATCGCCGCCTGCGCCGACTCCTGCATCACGTCGCCCAGCTTGCCCGTGATCGTCAGCTTGCCGCGGCCCTCCATGATGATCACCTCGGTCTGCAGAATCTGTCCGCCTACCTCGGTCCAGGCCAGCCCCGTCACCGCGCCAATCTCGTTCTTCTTCTCCGCCTGCAGGTCGCGGAACTTCTGCGGCCCCAGCAGATCCACCACCTTCGTGGCGTTGATCGTCTGCTTGCCCACCTTGTCCTGCCGCGTCGCCGCCACCACCTTGCGCGCCACCTTGCGGCACACATTGCCCACTTCGCGCTCGAGGTTGCGTACGCCCGCCTCGCGCGTGTAGCCCTGAACCAGCGTCATCAGGCCTTCGTCGAGAAACTCGATCTCTTTCCCCGACAGCCCCGTGTCCTTCATCTGCTTCTTCACCAGGAAGCGCTTGGCGATCTCCATCTTTTCGACCTCGGTGTAGCCGGAAAGACGGATCACTTCCATGCGGTCCTGCAGCGCCGGCGGAATCGTGTGCAACACGTTCGCCGTGGCGATAAAGAACACCTGGCTCAGGTCATACTCCACATCCAGGTAGTGGTCCTGGAACATCCAGTTCTGCTCCGGATCGAGCACTTCCAGCAGCGCCGCCGACGGATCGCCGCGGAAATCCATCGACATCTTGTCGATCTCATCCAGCATGAACACCGGGTTGCGCGTGCCGGCCTTCTTCATCATCTGCAGAATCTGCCCCGGCAGCGCCCCAATGTAGGTCCGCCGGTGGCCGCGAATCTCGGCCTCGTCGCGCACGCCGCCGAGCGACAACCGCACGAACTTGCGCCCCGTCGACTTGGCGATCGACATCCCCAGCGAGGTCTTGCCCACGCCGGGAGGCCCGACAAAACACAGAATCGAACCCTTCGGATTCTTCACCAGCCGCCGCACGGCGAGAAACTCAAGAATGCGTTCCTTGATCTTCTCCAGCCCGTAATGGTCTTCGTTCAGGATCTTCTCGGCGAACTTCAGTTCGCGGATCTCCTTCGACTTCTTCTTCCACGGCACCGCCAGCAGCCAGTCCAGGTAGTTGCGCGACACCGTCGACTCGGCCGACATCGGCGGCATTTGCTCCAGCCGCCGCAGTTCCTGCAGCGCCTTATCCTTGGCGTCGGCCGTCATCCCGGCGCTTTCGATCTTCTTCTTGAGCTCGTCGATCTCGCTCTTCTCGCCGCGCCCCAGCTCTTTCTGGATCGCCTTGATCTTCTCGTTGAGGTAATACTCTTTCTGCGCCCGCTCCATCTGCCGCTTCACACGGCCCTGAATGGTGCGGTCCATGTTCAGCTTCTCGATCTCGATGTCGAGCATCTCGGCCACGCGCGTCAACCGGTCCACCGGATCGAAGATCTCCAGCAGCTCCTGCTTTTCCTCGATCGTCAACTGCAGGTTCGCGCCCACCGTATCGGCCAGCTTGCCCGGATCGTCCGGCCGGATCGCCGCCAGCATCGTCTCGTAGTTGAGGTTCTGGCTCAGCTTCACATACTGCTCGAACAGCGTCGTCACGCGCGACACCAGCGCGTCCAGTTGCGGCCCGGCGTCGGCCTTGTAGCTCGCCGTCCGCACCACCACCTTGTAGTAGCCTTCGTCGTCGGTGATCGAGACGATCTTGCCCCGCTCCACGCCCTCGACCAGCACTTTGATGTTGCCGTCGTTCAGCTTCAGGCTTTGCACGATGCTCGCCACCGTGCCCACCTGGAAGATCTCCTCCGGCGTCGGTTCGTCGATCGAGGCGTCATGCTGCGTGGCCAGGAAAATCTTCTTGTCCCCGGCCAGCGCCTCTTCAAGCGCGCGTACGCTGGACTCCCGCCCGACGACAAACGGCGTCATCATGTGCGGGAAAATCACCACGTCCCGAATGGGCATCATCGGCAGACGCTTGGTCTCAGGCTTTTCCTTCGAAGTGGTCATGGTGTGATTTGAGAATAAAGAATTCGATTTGGATTAGGAAGCGGCTCAGGCCCGTTGCCCAGCCCTTCCCGGTTGGATGCCCCAGACAGGGCCTCCGATGCATGCCGCCGGACGGTGGCCGCTTCGACCCCGCTCCCGGCCTCCCTTGCCCGCCCCAGCGCCCGGCCCTAGCCGGCCTTCTCCAGCAGCGTCAGGCTGATCTTCCGCGACATCACCATCTCCTTGGTCACGAGAAACTCGCGAACCTTCTTGTAGGAGGGGAGATAGTACATCAGATCCAGCATCAGATCCTCCAGGATCATCCGCAGCCCGCGCGCTCCCAGCTTGCGCTCCATCGCCAGCCCGGCAATGGCTTCCAGCGCATCGTCGGTAAACCTCAGTCTAACATTCTCGAACTCGAACAGCCGCTGGTACTGCCGGCTGATGGCGTTCTTCGGCTTGGTCAGAATCTGCACCAGCGCGTCGCGGTCCAGCTCATCGAGCGTCCCCACCACCGGCAGGCGGCCGATAAACTCAGGAATGAACCCGAACTTGATCAGGTCCACCGGCTGAATCTCGGCAAACAGCTCGCTTTCCCGCTTCGGCCCGCGCTTGGTCTCTTTCCCATCGGCCTCATGCGTGAAGCCGATCGGCGACTTGCCCACGCGCCGCCCGATCACCTTGTCCAACCCGACAAAGGCCCCGCCGCAAATGAACAGGATGTTCGTCGTGTCAACAGGTGTAAATTCCTGGTGCGGATGCTTCCGCCCGCCCTGCGGCGGCACGTTGGCGATCGTGCCTTCCAAAATCTTCAACAGCGCCTGCTGCACGCCCTCGCCCGACACATCGCGGGTAATCGAAGGGTTCTCATCCTTGCGCGCGATCTTGTCGATCTCGTCGATATAGATGATCCCCTGCTGGCAGCGCTGCACATCCCAATCGGCGTTCTGCAACAGCCGCAGGACGATGTTTTCCACATCCTCGCCCACGTAACCGGCTTCAGTCAGCGTGGTCGCGTCGGCAATGGCGAACGGCACATCGAGCACCTTGGCCAGCGTCTGCGCCAGCAGCGTCTTGCCCGTGCCCGTCGGTCCGATCAGCAGAATGTTGCTCTTACCCAGCTCGACCTCGGCCGTCGAGCGCTTGTTCATCTGGATGCGCTTGTAGTGGTTGTAGACGGCCACGGCCAGCTTGCGCTTGGTCATCTCCTGGCCGATCACATACTGATCCAGGTACTCTTTGATCTCCAGCGGCTTGGGAAGCTTGTTCGGCAGCCCCGCGGCGGGCTCGCTACGGTCGTCCTCGAGAATCGAGTTGCATACGGCAATGCACTCGTCGCAGATGTATGCGCGCGGATAGTCGCTCGGAGAACTGATCAGTTTACCGACCGCGTCCTGGCTTTTGTGGCAAAACGAACATCGCAGCGATTCGTCGGAGCCGGACCTCTTCAATCAGTGACCTCCCTGGCGCGGACGGCGATGGGTACAGCAGATCCCCGCCGGCTGCCCCCATTATCACCTGAACGCCCCGCCCCCGGCAATCGGCCAGCTTGTTCCGCCCCGGATTCCGCTGGCGCCGCCGCTATCCGCGTGTGCCCAGCAGCGCCCCCAAATCCCGCGCCCCGTGCAGAGCAGCAATAATGCGCACAGGCTTCGTCTGCCACGCATGGACGATCACATAACGGTAGAAACCCCAGAACCGGTAACGCCGGCTGAGCAGATCCTCCCGGTAGTGGCCAACGCCCGGATTCCGTCCCAGCCGTCGCAACTCCTCAAGTAGTTGCAACCGAATCCTCTCGGCGATGCGGGGGCTGTCCTCGGCAATGGTCAGGAGAATATCCGCGAGATCGGCCTGCGCCTCTGGTGTGAGATCGAAGCTGGGCCGTGCCACTAGGCGCTCCGCGGTCTGCGTCGCTTGGCGATCTGCCCCTTCATCTCTTCAAAAACCGCCTCGCCGTCGAGCAATTCCCCATGCTCCGCTTGACGCGCGCCGCGCTCCAACTTCGTTTTCAGGTCGCGCAAGGCGGCGGATCGTTCTTCGTCGTGGCGTTCGAGCAGACGCAACGCCTCCCGCACCACTTCACTCGTCGTCTGGTACCGCCCAGAGGCCACCTTGCGCTCAAGAAATGCGTTGAGCTCCGGCGTGAGAGAAACGTTCACAGTGCTGCGGCCCGCCATACTCCGAGAAGTAACACCGGGACCGGATTGTGTCAAATTGTGCCACAACCGAACTCCCCGGCTCGCCGCCGCCGCGCCCCTACTCGGCCGCTTGGGGCTCGGCCGCCTTCGGCTCGCCGGCCACCTTCTTCGACTGCTCAAACAGGAAGCTCAGCACCTTGCTCGTACGGATCTGCAGCGCAATCCGCCGGATCGTGCCGTTCTCCTCAAGCTGCTTGCGCACCGCCGCCGCCGGTTGCCGTTCGCGCCGCGCAATGGTGTGGATCTCGCGGTCGATCTCGTCGTTTAAGACCTCGATCGCCTCACGCTCGGCGATCTTGTCGAGCAGCATCGACGCCCGCACCTCGCGCACCGCCCGGTCCTTCTGCGCCTCGCGGATCTCGTCCCACTTCAGGTTCAGCTTCTTCACGTCCACGCCCGCCCCGGCCAGCTCATACAGCCGCGACTCGACGTTGGCCTGAATCTGCTGGTCCACAAACACATCCGGCACGGCAAACTCGTGCGCGTCCACCAGCTGGTCCACCAGCTTGTTCTTGGCCTCGTTCTGGGCCTGGTTCTCGCGCTCGCGCAGAATCGTCTTGCGGACCTCCTCGCGCAGTTCCTCCATCGTCTTGAAGTCGCCGATGTCCTGCGCAAAGTCGTCGTTCAGCTCCGGCAGTTCCTTCTTGCGCAGCCCCTTCAACACCATGTGGAACTTCACGGTCTTCCCCGACAACCGCTCGGCCGCGTAGTCCTCGGGATAAGTCACCTCGACGTCGGCCTCGCCATCGGGTGGCGTCATGCCGCGCAGCGCTTCCGTGTAGGCCGGAATCGTCTCCGCCCCGCCCACGTGCAGCATGATTTCGGGCTGCTCGATCGGCTCGCCCTGCACGCCTTCCACGCTCTTCAGGCTCACCACGGCATAGTCGCCGTCTTCCACCGGGCGCGGGTCGATGTTCACATAATCGGCCTTTTGCTCGCGAATCCCTTCCAGGCGCTTGTCGATGTCCTCGCCCGTCACCTCCGGCTCGTCATAGGGAACCTGCAGGCCGCGGTATTCGCCCAGCTCAAACTCCGGCATCACTTCAAACTCGGCTTTGAACCGGATCGGCTCGTCGTCCACAAAGTGGATGTCGGTCACGTTCGGGTTGCCCACCACCTTCCAGTCTTCCTGGTCGGCCCGCGCCCGGAACGCCTTCGACACCAACTGCTCCACCACCTCCTGCCGGATGTCCTCGCGGAACTTCGAGCGGATGATGGACAACGGCGCTTTGCCCGGCCGGAAGCCCTGCAGCCTGACCTTCTGCTGGAGCGAGTTCACCACCTTCTCGGTGGCCGCCTGCACCTCCTCCAGGGGAATCGTGATTTCCGTGGTTCGCTTGACGCCTTCGGTTTCGCTCAACTTCGTACCTTCCTCAACAGACGAATAGGCCGGACCCTGGTGCACAGGGCCCGGCCGCTAGGTTTTTCGTGCAACGCCGCGCGGCCGCTGGCCGTGAGGCAGCTTAGCCTCGCGCGCCGGCAGCCGCGCCGGCCGCCTTGCGCAACTCCTCGGCCTTCCCCGTGGCTTCCCACGAGAACGTGCTCTCGGTCCGGCCAAAGTGGCCGAACGCCGCCGTGGCGCGGTAGATCGGGCGCCGCAGTTGCAGGTGCTCAATCATACCCTTGGGCGTCAGCGGGAACGCGTCCCGGATGAGGCCCACCAGCCGCTCTTCGCTCACCTTGCCCGTGCCGAAGGTGTCCACGTGCACGCTCACCGGCTCAGCCACGCCGATGGCATACGCCAGTTGCACTTCGCAGCGCTCGGCCAGCCCCGCGGCCACAATGTTCTTGGCCACGTAGCGCGCCATGTAGCAGGCCGAACGGTCAACCTTCGTCGGATCTTTGCCCGAAAACGCGCCACCGCCGTGACGGCCCATGCCGCCATACGTATCGACAATGATCTTGCGGCCCGTCAAACCGGTGTCGCCGTTGGGACCGCCAATGACAAACCGCCCCGTCGGGTTGATGTGATACTTCGTATTCGAATCCACCATCCCCGCCGGAACGATCGGATCGATGATGTGCTTCTTCACCTGGGCCCGCAACTCCTCGGTGGAAACCGTGTCGTGGTGCTGGGTGGAAACCACCACCGCATCCACGCGCACCGGCTTGCCGCCGGCATATTCCACCGACACCTGCGACTTGCCGTCCGGACGCAGGAAATTCAGCGTCCCGGCCCGCCGCACTTCGCTTAACTGCCGCACCAGTTTGTGCGCCAGCATGATCGGCAGCGGCATCAGTTCCTCGGTTTCGTTGCAGGCGTAGCCGAACATCAGGCCCTGGTCGCCCGCCCCGCCCGTGTCCACGCCCATCGCAATGTCCGGCGATTGCGTCTGAATCGTGTTCAGCACGGCGCAGGTATTGCAATCGAAGCCGTAGGTGGCGTCGTTGTAGCCGATATAGTCGATCACGTCGCGCACCAATCTGGGCACATCGACGTAGGTTTTGGTGGTGATCTCGCCCGCCACCAGCGCCATGCCGGTGGTCACCAGCACTTCGCAGGCAACCCGGCTCGTGGGGTCGTCCTTCAGGGTGGCATCCAGGACCGCGTCGGAAATTTGATCCGCGATCTTGTCGGGGTGGCCCTCGGTGACCGATTCAGAGGTGAAAATATGACGCATGCCGTCGGACAATGTCGTGCGCCCTCCTAGTTGCTCAGAATTCCAGCAAGGAATCTCCAGGCGTTCTGTCGCCCGCTCACAAAACTCCGATCTGGCCTTGATCCGATCTGGCGTCCGATGGGGGTGAACCGGGAGGGATTCCTACCTAACCAAGTGTAGTGGAGCCCCGGTTTTGCGTCAAACAGCCACCATCGGGCGGCAACCAAAGGCCCCTGGCGGGTCGCAACCGCCGCTGAAACGCGAAAACCCGGTGGAGCGTGGGGGCCTCCACCGGGACTTTCACTCCCCGCCCGCGCTGGCGTGGGGGGGCTGGCTCTGCGCGGGCTACTCCGGCCGCGCCTTGCCGCTGCGCACTGCCTCATCGAGCATCTGCTGCAGCCTGTGGTTGGCTTCGCGGCTCCGCTCGCCCATCAGTTTGCCCTTCCGCTTCATCTCCTCGCCGAGGGCCTTCATCTTCACATCGAGTTCCGACATCGTCCGCTGCAGCTCTTCTTCCCCCGGCTTCAGCTTCGTGGAAAACTCCTTCGCCTTCTCGGCCATCTCTTTGGCCAGTTGCTCGATCCGCGCCGTGTCCTGGCGTCCGGCCGCCAAGTGCATCCGCGACTGCAGCTTGTTCAGCTCGCGCCGCAGCTCGTTCGCCGCACTGTGGTGCGACGCCCGCGCCGCCCGCGCCTGCTCCTGGGCGGCCTCGCGCTGTTTCCGTCCTATTTCGCGCTGCTCGCGCCCAAACGCCCGCAGCCCATCGAACATCGACCTGGCCTGCTCGATCAGCGCCTGGTCGCGAATCACGTAATACTTGCCCCCATGCAGGAACCGGATCCTGTCGTTGGACATGTTGATGTACCGGTCTGAGTCCTGCTTCCACACCCAGTTCCAGGTGTGGCCGTTGTGCGCCCCGACCGGAGAAGCCGGCGGCGCCGGGGGTGCAGGC
>JAFLBB010000119.1 GCA_017304135.1 Acidobacteriota bacterium
GGAACCGATCAAGCGCCAGGCGGGGACGCCGTGGACTTTGCCGGCGATGTCATGGAGAGCCATGTCGATGGCGCTATAGCCGCCGCCGAGGCGCTGCTGGCCGGCGAAGTTGCGCAGCGAATCGAGGATGGGTTCGATGGCGAGCGGGTTCTTGCCGATGATGTGGGGCTTGAGGACAAGCGCGGTGCCTTCGCGTCCGGCGTCGCGGACCTCACCGAGACCATAGACGCCCTGGTTGGTATCGATGCGAATGACGGGGTAGTCGTAGTTGGATGCGATGAGGACGGATCGCATGTCGGTGATTTTGAGTTGGCTGGGCGCGGAGTTCTTGTTCAGCGCGACGGGCCGGGATGATTGCGCGGATGACGAGCCTTCGGTGAGTTTGAATAAGCCGGCGAAGGCGGCGGTACGAGCAAGGAAGATGCGCCGGTTGAGGCGGCGGCGAGAAATGGGGAACAAAGTCCACCTCCTTGGCCAACTACAGTACGCCTGTCAAGGGTGGAACGCGAGGGTGGGGGGCGAAGCCCAGTGGCGAGGCGGGGGGAGCCGGCCCCGGAGTGAGCGCGAAATTGGGGTGAAGCTGGCTTAGCCTCGGAAGGAAACTTCCCAGGGTTTCTTTTCGTGCTTGCTGTCGCGGGCGACGACGCGGTCGTAGAGGTGGACCTGGTTCACGGTGCCGAGGCCTTCATTGTAGAGGCTGGTGAGGCCGAGGGCTTGGCGGAGGTCTTCGGTGAAAGCATGGAGGGACTTGAGGTGTTCGGCGGTGGCGGGGAAGCGCTTGCCTGATGAGGTTTGCCAGATCTTTTGGTAGCCGAGTTCGACGAGCGGGGCGATTTCGTTGCCGGCGAGGGCTCCGGTGAGGGAGACATCGGGCATGCCGTCGGCAGCTTCGCGGATATCGCAGGCGATGCCGTCGCGGCTGACGCGGGTGGCGCCCTGCGCACCGGCGGAGACCTGGAAGCCGGCGGAGCGGGCCTGGTCGATGCGATCAGAGAAACTGAGGACGCGTGGTTTTTCCCGGCGAAAGAACATAGTTGTGATTCCATTATAATTCGCAGGTACCGATCATGGCTGACTACATTCTTTCCCTGGACGAAGGCACGACGAGCGCGCGGGCGGCTTTGTATGACCGCGAAGGGCGGCGGGTGGCGATGGAATCGAACCCGATTGAATGCCACTACCCGAACGCGGGCTGGGTGGAGCAGGGGGCGCTGGCGATTTGGGAGCAGCAGTTGGACGCGGCGCGGCGAACGCTGCAGAAGGCCGGCGTGGCGGCGTCGAACGTGGCGGCGATCGGGATTACGAACCAGCGCGAGACGACGGTGGTGTGGGACCGGGCGACGGGCGAGGCGATTGCGCCGGCGATTGTGTGGCAGTGCCGGAGGACGGCGAGTTGGTGTCAGGAACTGGCGGCGCGGAGCGGGGCGCGGATCACGGAGAAGACGGGACTGGTGGTGGACGCCTATTTTTCCGGGAGCAAGATCCGGTGGATTCTCGACCATGTGCCGGGGGCGCGCGAGCGGGCGGCGGCGGGCGATTTGCTGTTCGGCAACATCGACACGTGGCTGATCTGGAAGCTGACGGGTGGCACGGCGCATGTGACGGATGTGTCGAACGCGTCGCGGACGATGCTCATGAATCTGGCGAGCGGCGATTGGGATGACGAGTTGCTGGGGATGTTTGAGATTCCGCGCGGGATGATGCCGCGGATTGCGCGTTCGAGCGAGGTGGTGGGCGTGGCGGGGGCGTCGCATTTGGGAGCGGAGATTCCGATTGCGGGGATTGCGGGGGATCAACAGGCGGCGCTGTTTGGGCAGGCTTGTTTCCGGGCGGGGTTGAGCAAGAACACGTATGGGACGGGATGTTTCGCGCTGCTGCACACGGGCGGGCGGCAGCCGGTGTCGGCGCACAAATTGTTGGCGACGCGGGCGGCGCAGTTGGATGGCGGGGCTCAGTTTGCGATTGAGGGGTCGGTGTTTGTGGCGGGGGCGGCGGTGCAGTGGCTGCGCGACGGGTTGGGTTTGATTTCGACGGCGGCGGAGAGCGAGGCGGTGGCGACGTCGGTGAGCGACTCGGCGGGGGTGTACATGGTGCCGGCATTTGTGGGATTGGGCGCGCCGCATTGGGATGGGCATGCGCGGGGATTGATCAGCGGGTTGACACGGGGGGCGACGCGGGCGCACATTGTGCGGGCGGCGCTGGAGAGCATTGCGTATCAGACGCGCGGACTGGTGGAGGCGATGGAGGCCGATTCGGGGCAGGAGTTGATGGAGTTGCGCGTGGATGGCGGGGCGACCGCGAACGCGTTCCTGATGCAGTTCCAGGCGGATGTGTTGGGCAAGCCGATTGTGCGGCCGGCCGATATTGAGACGACGGCGCTGGGGGCAGCGTATCTGGCGGGGCTGGCGGTGGGGTTCTGGAGCGGGACGGAGGAGGTGGAGCGGTTCTGGAAGGCGGAGCGGGTGTTTGAACCGAAGATGCCGGAGAGCGAGCGGGAGCATCTTTATGATGGATGGAAGGACGCCGTTCGCCGATGCCGCAGTTGAGCCGCAGCGTGGTGGTGATGCTTGCCGTGATGATGGCGGGCGGGCAGACGGGCGGGCATTTGGTTGGGGGCGCGGGCGAGAGCCTAGCGCGGTTTCGCAATTTGGGCAAGGCCTTCTTTGAGAATCCGACGACGCAGGCGCAGGCGGTGGAGCAGTTCCGTCTGGCGGTGGCGGCGGCGGGGGCGACGGTGGAAGACCGGGTGAACCTGGGCATCGCGCTGCTGGCGGCGGGGAAGACGAGTGAGGGCGTGGCGGAGCTTGAACGGGCGCAGAAGCTGGATGGGAAGATTCCGCACACGTGGTTCAATTTGGGGATTCAGTATAAAAAGGCCGGGGAGTATGAGAAGGCGCAGCGGCAGTTGGAGCAGATGGCGCGGCTTGTGCCGGATGAGCCGGTGACGCGCTACAACCTGGGGACGTTGCACAAGATGGCGGGGCGGGTGGCGGAGGCGCGGCGGGAGTTTG
Source organism: Acidobacteriota bacterium (assembly GCA_017304135.1). Taxonomy (GTDB): domain Bacteria; phylum Acidobacteriota; class Terriglobia; order Bryobacterales; family Bryobacteraceae; genus JAFLBB01. Next base: position 3,012 of record JAFLBB010000119.1, read on the forward strand.
AGCTGGCGGCGAAGCTGGCTCCGCAGTTGGCGGCGCCTCATTTTCAATTGTTCAATTTGCTGCGGCAGGCGGGCGAGATGGAAGAGGCGCGACAGCGGCTGGCGCTGTTCCAGAAGGCGAAGAAGGATGCCGAGGCGTCGCCTGTGCCGGAGGACATGGAGTGGAGCTTCTATTCCGAGGTGATCGATGAGCGGCCAGAAGCGCCGCCGCCGGCGGCGCCGGAGCCGTTGACGGAAGCGCGGGGCGATTTCAACAATGACGGCTTGCAGGACAAGGTGGTGTTCCGGGCGGGCAAGCCGGTGCTGATGCGGGCGGTGGGGAAGGGGTTCGCGGAAGAGAAGCTGAGTGCGCCGGAGGGAACGTATCGGGCGGCGGTGTGGTTGGACTTCGACCATGACTATGATCTCGACCTGGTGTTGTTGGGGGATCGATGCGCGCTGATGCGGAACCGGATGGAGCAGGGGTTTGAGGATGCGTCGACGGAGTTTCCGTTTGTAGCGGGGAAGGCGCGGTCGGGCGTGGCGTTCCGGTATGTGGCGGACACGCGGGGGATGGATTTGCTGGTGCATTACGAGGGGCGGGCGAGCGTGTTGTATCGCGACCGGCTGGCGGGGAGGTATGAAGCGACGGCGGCGCCGAAGTTTGCCGCGGCGACGGCCGAGACGAAGCCGGCGGGGGGCGGCTGGGTGACGGTGCGGCTTATCGGAGTAAAGAATCTGAAATTAGCCGAGGGGGCGGAGGTGGAGGTGAAGGCGGGGAGTTTTTACCACAAGCGCATCTACCGGGGCGAGCCGTTGCGATTCGATGTGCCGGTGGTGAAGACGTTGGACGCGGTGCGGATCACGTGGCCCAACGGATTGATTCAGAGCGAGGCGCGGCAACCGGTGAACCGGGCGCTGGTGTTCAAGGAGGCACAGCGGTTGTCGGGGTCGTGCCCGACAGTGTGGACGTGGAATGGGCGGGGGGTTCAGTACATCACCGATGTGTTGGGCGTGGCTCCGCTGGGTGCGGCGGCGGGGGGTGGCGAGTATTTTCCGACGGATCACGAAGAGGCCGTGGTGTTGCCGGAGGGTTCGCTTGAGGAGCGCGAGGGGCGGTATGAGGTTCGCATCACGGAGGAGTTGGCCGAGGTGACGTATCTGGACCGGGTGCGGCTGCTGGCGGTGGATCATGCGCGGGGGACGCAACTGGTGAGCAATGAGAAATTTCAATCGCCGCCATATCCGGCGATGAAGCTGGCGGTGGCGCGAGGGCTTGTGCCGCTGCGGATGCGTGGGGGCGGGTTGGAGGCCGAGATGGATTGGCCCGAGGCGGCGGCGCGGTGGAAGCAGCCGGTGTTGGTGATGACGGGTTGGGTGGATTGGGCCGATGGCAGCACGTTCCTCGGGCTGGCGCAGCGGGGCAAGGCGCTGACGCTGCCGAAGCTGGAGGCGCAGACGGCGGATGGGCGCTGGCACACGGTGTATGAAGAGATGGGCATGCCGGCGGGAAAGCCGAAGACGATTGCGGTGGAGTTGGCGGGGCGGTTGCCGGCAGGGACGCGGCGGCTGCGGGTGAGCTCGAACCTGGCGCTGCATTGGACGGCGGCGGCGGTGGCCGAGAGCGCGGCGGAGGTTGTGGGTCGCGAGTTGCGGTTGGCGGAGACGGAGCTGCGGTTTCGGGGGTTTTCGCGGGCCACGATTCATCCGGAACGGAAAGAGCCGGAAATGTTTCATTACGCGCGGCCGCTGGCGGAGTCGATGTGGAATCCGACGGCGGGGATGTATACGCGGTATGGATCGCTGGATGACTTGTTGCACGCGGCCGATGACCGGCTGGTGATCATGGGTTCGGGGGATGAGGCGGTGTTGCGGTTTGACGGCGCTTCCCTGCCCCGGTTGGGCGTGGGGATGACGCGGAGTTTTGTGCTGGTGGTGGAGGGTTGGGCGAAGGACCAGGATGCGAACACGGCGCATTCGCAGACGGTGGAGCCGTTGCCGTTTCGCGGGATGACGGGCTATCCGTATGGGGCGGGCGAGCGGTTTCCGAATTCGGAGGGGCATCTCCGCTGGCGCGAGGCATACAATACAAGGCCTGCGCTGCGGCCGTTGCGAGCGCTGGCGCGGGGCGGCAGGGTGACGGAATGAAGTGATGAGGAGCGAGCGGTTGAAGAAGGTTGTTGGCGCACTGTTTCTTGTGTGGCTGGTGAGCACAGGCTACATCGCGGGCTTCGCCACGGCCAGCATGTTCTACATGACGAACGTGCTGGCGCATGTGTTTTTGGGCGCGGCGTTGTTTGTGGCGGGGGCGCGGTGGTTGCCGAAGCCGGCGCTGGCGGCGCTGGGCGTTTCGACGGCGCTGGGGGCGTATCTGACGTGGAAGGGCGCGGTGATGGAGAACCAGGCGATTCTCGGCGCGCATATTGTGGTTGGGCTGGTGGGGTTGGTGTTGTTGTTGCGCGTGCCGTGGCGGGGGTATCGCGTGGCGCTGGCGGCGGCGCTGCTGCTGGCGGTGGGAGCGCGGGGCTATGAGCGGTTGTTCCCGGACCCGAAGTTGCGCATCCGGAATTCGCTGGTGGTGCCGACGTCGATGGAGGAGGAGGGGGCGGGACCGAAGTCGCCGTTCTGGCCTTCGTCGGCAAACACGAACGTGGATGGGATTATCCCGTCGAACTTCTTCATGGACTCGAAGCTGTGCGGGAGTTGCCACAAGGACATTTACGAGCAGTGGGAAAGCTCGATGCACCACTTCGCGTCGTTCAACAACCAGTTCTACCGGAAGTCGATTGAGCACATGCAGGAGTTGAGCGGGACGAAGGGATCGAAGTGGTGCGCGGCGTGCCATGACCACGCGGTGTTCTTCAATGGGCGGTTTGACAAGCCGATCAAGGACCAGATCGACACGCCGGAGGCGCAGACGGGGCTGGGGTGTTTGAGCTGCCATGCGATTTCGCATGTGAACGGGACGATGGGCAACAGCGGGTTCATTGTGGAGTATCCGCCGCTGCATGAACTGGCGTCGAGCCGGAATCCCTATATCCGCAAGTTGGATGAGTTCTTGACGTATCTCGATCCGGAGCCGCACCGGCGCACGTTTATGAAGCCGTTCATGCGGGCCGATAGCGCGGAGTATTGTTCGGCGTGCCACAAGGTGCACTTGGATGAGCCGGTGAACAATTACCGCTGGCTGCGCGGGTTCAACGATTACGACAACTGGCAGGCGAGCGGGGTTTCAGGCCAAGGGGCGCGGAGCTTCTACTACCCGCAGCAGACGAGCACGTGCAACGACTGCCACATGCCGCTGGTGGATTCGAGAGATCCGGGGAACCGGAACGGGAAGGTGCACAACCATCGCTTCGCGGCGGCGAACACGGCGGTGGCGTATGTGAACAAGGATGCGAAGCAGTTGGCCGAGACGGAAAGGTTCTTGAAGTCGGGCTTCATTTCGGTGGACATCTTCGCGGCGTCGCCAGTGAATGAGGACAAGCGCGAGGTGGAGATGCGGCGGCGGGCGGATGCGCCGGTGTTGAGCTCGACGTTTGCGCAGGGTGAAGAGGCGGAGGGCGGAGGGCCTTACTTTTTGCGCGAGGTGGGGCAGGTGGCGGCGCCGGTGGACCGGGCGGGCGTGAAGTTCCAACCAGGGAGTTCGGTGCGGCTCGATGTGGTGGTGCGGACGCGGAAGATCGGGCACTTCTTTCCGGCGGGGACTGTGGATGCGTTCGATATCTGGCTCGAAGTGACGGGCAAGGATGCGGCGGGGAAGACGATCTTCTTGAGTGGGGATGTGGAGGACAGCGGGAAGGGTCCCGTGGAGCCGGGGGCGCATTTTTACCGCAGCTATCAGCTCGATGGCGCGGGGAATCCAGTGAATAAGCGCAACGCATGGCAGACGCGGAGCGTGTTGTATGTGCGGATGATTCCGCCGGGGGCGGCGGATGTGGCGCATTACCGGGTGAACATTCCGGAGGATGCGAAGGGGCCGGTGCAGTTTGAGGCGAAGTTGAACTACAGGAAGTTCACGCATTACTACACGCAGTATGCGTATGCGGGGCAGCCGGTGGCCGGCGACGCGAACGCGGACAAGAACCATGACTCGCGAGCGTACACGTTTGCTAAGACGAACATCCCGAAGAATGTTTCGGGGCGAATCAAGGATGAAATTCCCGATTTGCCGATTGTGACGCTGGCGACGGGCAAGGCGACGATGAACCTGGCGGGGGCGGGCGAGGCGACGGAGTGGAAGCCGGTGGCGGGGAAGCAGGATCGCGAGCGGTGGAACGATTGGGGCATCGGGCTGCTGTTGCAGGGCGATTTGAAGGGGGCCGAGTATGCGTTCCGCAAGGTGACCGAGGCCGAGCCGGAGTATGCCGATGGGTGGTTGAACGTGGCGCGGGCGTTGATCCAAGAGGGCGAGACGGAGGCGGCGCGGCCGTTGATCGAAGAGGCGCTGCGACGGAACCCGAAGCTGGGGCGGATTCACTTTTTCCAGGCGTTGATTGAGAAGGCGGCGGGAGAGTATGACCAGGCGGTGGCGGCGCTGGGGAAGGTGGAGGCGCAGTATCCGCGGGACCGCGTGGTGTTGAACCAGATCGGGCGCGTGCAGTTCCTGCAGAAGAAGTATGGCGAGGCGGTAAAGACGCTGGAGCGGGTGTTGTTGATTGACCCGGAGGACTTGCAGGCGCACTATACGCTGATGCTGTGTTACCGGGGGCTAGGGAAGATGGAGCTGGCGGAGCGTGAGGAGAAGCTGTTCCGGCGGTTCAAGGCGGATGAGTCGTCGCAGGAAGTGACGTTCAAGCAGCGGGCGCTGAGTCTGGAGGACAACAACGAGCGGCAGATGATTCACGAGCATGAGAGCTCAGCGAGGGTGCGATGAGGCGTTTGGTGATGTTGGCGGCGGTGGCGGCGTGCGCGATGGCTCAGGTGAAATTCACCGATGTGACGGCGGCGGCGGGGATTCAGTTCAAGCACAATGCGGGCAAGACGGGGAAGAAGTATTTGCCGGAGACGATGGGGGCGGGGTGCGCATTTCTGGATGTGGATGGGGATGGGTGGTTGGATGTGCTGTTCGTCAATTCGCGCGACTGGACGCCTCGGGGGAGGAAGTCGTATCCGGCGTTGTACAAGAACAACCGCAACGGGACGTTCACGAACATCACGGCGCAGAGCGGGTTGCAGGTGGAAGGCTATGGGATGGGCGTGGCGGTGGGGGACTTCGATAACGACGGGCGCGATGATGTGTACCTGACGTTTTTGGAAGGGGACCGTTTGTTCCGCAATGAGGGCGGGAAGTTTCGCGATGTGACAGCGGCGAGCGGGATCAAGAACGCGGCGTTTGGGACGTCAGCGGCGTGGGTGGATTACGACAAGGACGGGCTGCTCGATCTGTTTGTGGCGAACTATGTGCAGTGGTCAGTGAAGGCGGACTTGTGGTGTTCGCTGGATGGGGCGAAGAAGTCGTATTGCACGCCGGAGTCGTACAAGGCCTCGCCGTCGAAGCTGTACCGGAACTTGGGGGGCGGGAAGTTTGCAGATGCGAGCGTGAAGGCGGGCGTGGCGGATGGGACGTCGAAGTCGCTGGGGGTGGCGGTGTTGGATGTGGATGGGGACACGTGGCCGGATCTGTTTGTGGCCAATGATACGCAGCCGAACAAGTTGTACCGGAATTTGAAGAACGGCAAGTTCAAGGAAGAGGGCTTGGCGGCGGGCGTGGCGTTCGGCGAGGATGGCGTGGCGCGCGGGGCGATGGGTGTGGATGCGGCTGATTATGACCGGTCGGGGCGGGCGCACTTGCTGGTGGGGAATTTCTCGAACCAGATGCTGGGGCTGTATCACAACGAGGGGAACGGGTTGTTTGTGGACGAGGCGCCGCGGTCGAACGTGGGGCGTGCGTCGCTGTTGTCGCTGGCATTCGCGGTGTTTTTCTGGGATTTCGATAACGATGGGTGGCTGGATCTGTTTGCCGCGAACGGGCATATCGAAGAAGAGATTCAGCGGGTGCAGCCGAAGGTGGCGTTCGCGCAGCCGCCGCACCTGTTTCGCAATGTGGGCAAGGGGAAGTTTGAAGAGGTGACGAAGGCGGCAGGGCCGCACTTGCAGAGGCCGGTGGTGGGGCGCGGGGCGGCGTATGGGGATTTTGATCGTGACGGCGATTTGGATTTGCTGATCTCGACGAATCACGGGCCGGGCTACTTGCTGCGCAACGATGGCGGGTCGGCGAACAACTGGCTGAGCGTGCGGTTGCGAGGGACGAAGTCGAATCGCAACGGACTGGGGGCGGTGGTGCGGGCGGAGTCGGCTGGGGGCACGCAGGCGCGGATGGCTCGGAGCGGATCGAGCTATTGTTCGTCGAGCGACCTGGCGGTGCATTTCGGGCTGGCGCGAGACGCGGTGGTGACGCTGAGCGTGGAGTGGCCTTCGGGCGTGAAGCAGCGTTTCAGCGGGGTGAAAGCGAATCAGCACCTGGTGGTGGACGAGTCGAGCGGGATCGCGCGGTAGCGATACACTAGTGGATTCCTATGAATCCCAAACTGCGTATTGCATCGATCACGGACGAGTTTTCGCCTCAACTGGGGCTGGCGCTGGAGGCGATGAAGTCCATCGGCATGACGGGCGCGGAGCTGCGCGTCGTGTGGGGCAAGAACATCATGGACCTGAGCGATGAGGAGCTCGATAAGACGGTGGAACTGTGCGGGCGGTATGGGATGGAGATCATCTCGATTGCGTCGCCGATTCTGAAGTGCGTGCTGCCGGGGGGGCCGGAGATCGATCCGCGGTTCCAGCAGGACACGTTCAATGCCAAGCACACGTTTGCCGATCAGCCGCGGTTGTTGGAGCATGCGGTAAAGATCTGCGAGAAGACGGGGGCGAAGATCATCCGCGTGTTCACTTACTGGCGGACGGTGGATCCGCCGCAGTGTTTTGACGCGGTGGTGACGGCGGTGAGCGGGCTGGCCGAGCAGGTGAAGTCGACGGGCCTGATCATCGGGCTGGAGAACGAACATGCCTGCAACGTGGCTACGGCGACGGAAGCGGCGGCGGCGTTGAAGGCGATTCCGAATGAGAACGTGAAGCTGGTATGGGACCCGGCGAACAGCGTGTGCGCGGGTGAGAATCCGTTTCCGTATGGCTATGGCCTGCTGCCGAAGGACCGCATCGTGCACGTGCATACGAAGGATTGCCATATGGAAGGGCACAAGCCGGTGTGGGGTCCGCTGGGCACGCGGAGCATCGACTGGAAGGGACAGATTGCGGCGCTGATGGCCGATGGATACAAAGGCTGGTTGAGCCTGGAAACGCATTGGCCGGGGCCGGACGGGGATAAGATGGAGGCCAGCAAAATTTGCGGCTGGAACCTGCGGGGGCTGGCATCGGCATAGAGTTGGCGAGAGTGTGAGGGGAGGACTGGGATGAAGCGAAGAGTGTTCGTGGGCGGCGTGATGTCGGCGGCGGCGCTGCAGGCGCAGGCTCCGGCGAAGAGTGCGGCCAAGCCGAGCGGCGGTGGGATTCCGAAGCGTAAGTTTGGCAAGACGGGCGTGGAGCTGACGGTGATCGGGCAGGCGGGCGGGCGGTTTCCGCTGTGCACGTTTGAGGAAGCCGTGGCGATCACGCGGCGGGCGTATGACCTCGGCCTGAACTACTTCGACAACGCGCATGTGTATTGGGATGGGCGCTCGGAAGAGGTATACGGCAAGGCGCTGGAAGGCGTGCGGAAAGAGGTGTTCGTCACTTCAAAGGCGATGGACCGCACGCGCGACGGGGCGCGCAAGCAGTTGGAAGAGTCGCTGAAGCGGTTGAAGACGGACTATCTCGACTTGTGGCAGATTCACGCCGTGGGGGAGATGGAAGAGGTGGACAAGATCTACGCGCCGGGCGGGGCGATTGAAGCGTTTGAAGCGGCGAAGAAGGAAGGCAAGTGCCGGTTCATCGGGTTCACGGGACACCGCGATCCGAATGTGCACGCCGAGATGCTGAAGCGCTACAAGGGCTTCGATACGATCCTGATGCCGCTGCACATTGCCGATACGGGCTACCTGAGCTTTGAACGCATCGTGCTGCGCGAGGCCAACAAGCAGGAGTTGGGCGTGCAGGCGATGAAGACGCTGGCCAACGCGAAACTGCTGCAGGCGTTCAGCGTGCGCGATTGCCTGCGCTATGCGCTGACGCTGCAGGTGCACACGGCGGCGGTGGGGTGCACGACGATCGGGCAGCTTGAGGACGATGTGCGCATCGCCAGGGAGTTTGAGCCGTTGAGCGACACGATGATGTCGTCGTTGCGGCAGCGGGCGGACAAGTTGAAGGGTCCGGATTTGGAGGACTGGAAGCGGAACACGGAGCGGGCCTCGCTGAACGTCTACGCCGGCGGGTGAGGTGATGAAGCACTGGCCGGGGTGGCTGCGCGGCGTCGTGCTCGTGGTGGCGTTCGTTCTGATCGGGAATGGGCTGAATCTGGTGATGCCGCACCTGGTGCGGATGTGGTCGCCGTCAATGGACGGGATGCCGGATGTGGTGCTGTGGGCGTGGGAGCGGCCGGAGGATTTGCGGTTCCTCGATCCGGAGGAAGCGGGCATCGCCGTGCTGCTGGGGCACATCTTCATTGAAGGCGAGGGTGAGCCGCGGCTGGAGCGCCGGAAGCAGCCGCTGCTGTTGACGCCGAAGACGCCGTTGATGGCGGTGGTGCGGATTGAGGCCAAGAAGATGGATGGCAATCCGCTGCAGGCCGATCAGACTGTGGAGCACATGATGCGGGTGTTCGACGATGCGGTGCTGAAGGCGGTGCAGATCGACTTTGACGCGGGCGAGATCGACCGGGCGTTTTACTCGATGATTCTGAGCAGGCTGCGCGGAAAGTTGCCGAAGCGGATGCCGATTACGATGACGGCGCTGGCGAGTTGGTGCGAGGGAGACCGTTGGATCGGCGGGCTGCCGGTGGATGAGGCGGTGCCGATGTTGTTCCGCATGGGACCGGACGCCGAGGAGATCAGGCGGCAATTGAACCGGGGCGAGGTGTTGACCGAGCCGCTGTGCCGGACGAGCCTGGGGTTGTCAACGGATGAATCGTTGCAAGTGCCGCCGCGGTGGAGAGGGCGGATTTATCTATTTCATCCGAAACCGTGGACCAAAGATGCGTACGACGCCGCGTTAGAGACTTTGCGATGACTTTTCCAAAACTGATACTGGCGGGGGTCGTGTCGGCCCTGATTGTGTTTTCGTGCGGTCCCTTTTTCCCGCATGCGGTGTTCACGCCGGTGAGCTATCCGAGGTTTCCCGAGGGCGAGTATGTGTCGGGGAAGATCGGCATTGTGTGGCCGACGTATTGGCGGAAGTTTTTGGTGGTGGCGTGGCGGTCGTTTGAAGGCAAGCCGCTGACGGCGGTGGAGCAGAAGGCGTTTCTGGGAGGCGACCAGGCGCAGCAGGGCTTCGCGCGCACGATGTGGAAAGAGGTGCAGGTGGATCGCGACGTGCCGGGGGGCACGTATCAGAGCTTTGTGAACTGCGGGGAGGATGCGTTCCGGCGGGCCGAAGGCAAGTATGCGGAGTTGACGAAGCAGTTTGGTGCGACGCATGCGGGCGTGGCGGCTTGGAAGAAGGCGCAGGATGTGGTGTTCGCCAATTGCGCAGGCGGCGAGCAGACGCCGGGGGCGCCGGAGGCTGGGTTACCGGCGGCGTTGGTGAAAGAGCGGAAGTACCAGATCGCGGCGGCGCATTTTTATGCGATGAAGTATGACGTGGCCGAGCGGGAGTTTCGCGAGATCGGCGAGCCGTATCTGGCGGCGCGGTGTCTGATCCGGCGGGGGACGGTGGGGGCGCTGGATCGCGCGGCGCTGGAGCGGGCCGAGCAGGAGTTGCGCAAGCTGGGGGACTCGCCGTTGTTGGGTTTCGTGCGGGCGAAGCTGCGTCCGGAGGAGCACCGGCGGGAGATGGCCAAGAGACTGAACGATCCGAAATTGGAGGCGACGTTCGATCAATCATTGACGGATTACACGTGGATGCTGGACCGGGAGAGCGCGAGCTATACCGGCGATGAGATGACGGAGTGGATCGAGGCGGTGCAGACGGGCAAGGGCGAGCCGGCGCGGCGGTGGCGGGAGTCGAAGAAGGTGTCGTGGCTGGTGGCGGCGCTGATGCACGCGAAGGCGGACGAGGACGGGGTGGCGGAGTTGTTGGAAGCGGCGCGAGGGGTGGGTCCAGCATCACCGGCTTACGCGAGCACGCGCTATCACCGTGTGAGGCTATTGCTGGCGGCGAAGGAGCAGGCGACGGCGCGGAAGGAGTTGGACGAGACGCTGACAAGGAAAGAGTTGCCGCTATCGGCGGTGAATGCGTTCAAGGCGCAGCGGTTGGAGACGGCGCAGGGCTATGCGGAGTGGATCGCGTTTGCGCCGAGGGTGCCGGTGGCGTCGGAGTATGAAGGCGAGGCGATGGGCGAGGCGGCGGAGAAGCCGGAGCCGTTGTTCGATCGCGATGCGGCGGTGCAGGCCAACCGCGGGCTGCCTTTGAGCTTGCTGCAGAAGGCGGCGGGGGACGCGAAGTTGCCTGCGGGGATGCGGGCGCAGTTGGAGAATGCGGCGCGGACGCGGCGGATTGTGCTCACGGGCGGGACGTACGACGAGATCTACACGGTGCTCAAGACGCCGGCGATGCAGCCGTATGTGACCGATGGGCTGGACCGGCGTCCGGACGACCCGGCGGAGATTGACAACTACCGCGACAACTGGTGGTGCGCGTGGGGGGAGCGCGAGGCGCAGTCGATTCCGGAGTGGCTGCCTGCGGCGGCGAAGGTTGAGGCGCGGAAGGAGCTTGCGGCGTTGCGGGCGATGCCGCCGGCGGCGACGTGGTTGGCGCGGCGAGCGGTGGAGTTGGCGCAGGCTACGCCGGGGGAGGCGCGGAACGGGGAGTTGCTGCACCTGGCGGTGCGGGCGACGCGGTATGGCTGCGGCACGGACGATTCGACATCAGCGGCGTCGCGGGCGGCGTTCCGGCTGCTGCACAAGATGTATCCGAAGAGCGAGTGGGCCAAGAAGACGCCTTATTATTTCTGACGAGTGGTTGGGTGGCCGAAGCGGCGCTGCGCGGCGGAGCGGCGGCACGACCGAGCGGCGTGGTGTGGGTGTGGGTGTGGGTGTGCGTGGCGTGGGTGTGGGTGGGGGCGCTATGGGCGGGGCGTCCAGTTAAGCCAGCGGTCGAGGAAGCGGAATGTGTCTTCGCCATTGATGCGGTGGATGCCGTCGAAGTATTCGATGGAGAAGCGCTCGGGGATGCCGCGGGTGCGGTAGTCGCGGGCGACCTTGGCGTGTTCGTAGGCGATCCATTCGTCGATGCCGACGCCGTCACGGTGGCCGCGCTCGATCATGAAGGGGCGGGGGGCGATGAGGCGGGCCATTTCGGCGTGGCCGAAGCGGGCGCCTTGAGCGAACTCGAAAATCTCATATTCGGCGGTGAACATGTAGCTGAACGGCGCGTCGATGCTGGTGGTCTTCCAGGTCCATTCGTTGAAGTTGCCTGAGGAGATGACGGCGGCGTAGTCGGCGAGCAGAGCGGGAACGCGCATGGCGGTGAAGCCGCCGTAGCTGAGGCCGTAGAAGCCGATGCGGGCGGGGTCGACCATGGGGAGTTCTTTCAACCAGTCGAGGGTGCGGCGGTGTTGGGCGACGACGAAGCTGAACAGCGAGAGGCCGAGGGGATTGGCTTTGCGCTGGGCCTGGCGGAAGCGGTCGCCGAGGAGGTAGGGGTTCTGGGGGGCGTAGACGATGTAGCCGCGTTCGGCGAGTTGGGCGGCGAAGCGGCGGTAGGTTTCGCGTTCGCGGGCGTTGTCGAGGGGATCGATGAGAAGCTGCGGGCGGCCTTCGAGGCCGTGCTGGGCGACGACGACGGGGCGGCGTTCGCCGGGTTTGAGGTCCTTGGGCAGGAGAAGGATGCCGTAGGCGAAGACCTCCCCGGTGACGGGCAGTTTCACTTCGTAGCCGCGAAAGGCGGGGGTGTCGTAGGCG
>JAFLBB010000120.1 GCA_017304135.1 Acidobacteriota bacterium
GCCCGCGCCCGCTCCCCCAACTCATACGCCCGCCGCGGCGGCTTCTTCAAATCCCACACCACCCCCGCCCACGACAACGCCACCAGCGCATAATGCGCCAAATCCACCTCCCACCAGAAGAACCCCAGCCGCTCCGAACTCGGCGCAAAGTGATGGTTGTTGTGCCACCCCTCGCCCATCGTGAAAATCGCCATCAGCCAGTTATTCTTCGACGTGTCCTTCGTCTCATACCGCCGCGTCCCATACACATGCGCCAGCGAATTGATCGTGAACGTAGCGTGATACACCAGCACCGTCGACACGAAGAACCCCCACACAAACACCTGCGCGCCCGTCGCCCCCAGCGCCGGATACGCCCGCTCCAGCCAAGCGCCAATCCCCCAACACGCCGCCCCCATCACCAGCCCCGGCGCCAAATGAAACCGGTTCAGCCACCGCAACTCGCCAAACTTCGCCAGGTCGGGAATCAGCTTCCACATCGTCTCTTCCCACTGCCGCGACAAAATCCACCCCACATGCGAATGCCAAAACCCGTCCTGCACCGGTGAGTGAATGTCGTTCTCCTCGTCCGAATTGGCGTGATGATGCCGGTGCAGCGACGCCCACCACAGCGGCCCCTTCTGCACGCTCATCGTCGCCCCCCACGCCAGCACGAACTGGAACCACCGCGACGTTTTGAAGCTCGCATGCGCCAGCAACCGGTGCAGCCCTGCCGTAATCGAAAAAATCCGCACCCAATACAGGACAAAGCACACCGCAATCGCCGGCCAGCTCACCCCCACCCAAAAGGCGAGCAGACAAGCCGCGTGCATCGCATAGAAGGGAATACTGCCAGTGTGGTCAATGGTTCGAACGTCAGAGGGCCGCAAATGTATAAGATATCGCAGCCGGTGTCGAGGCTACTTTTTCTTCGCCGCAATCCACCCGTCCACCTCTTCTTCCAGGATGTCCAGCGGAATCGCCCCATTCCGCAACACCACGTCGTGAAACTCCCGCACCTCAAACTTCGCCCCTAACTCCCGCTCCGCCCGCTTCCGCAACTCCACAATCTTCAGCCCGCCAATCTTGTACGCCAGCGCCTGCGCCGGCATCGCAATGTAGCGGTCCACCTCGCTCGCAATGAAATCGTCGTTCAACCATCCGCCCTTGCTCGGCGCCATCGCCTGAATCATCCGCTCCCTCGACCATCCCAGCGCATGCACCCCCGTATCCACCACCAGCCGCGCCGCACGCATCATCTCCGTCTGCAACCGCCCATACATCTCATGCGGGTTCTTGTAGATCCCCAAATCCTCGCCCAACGCCTCCGCATACAACCCCCAACCCTCACTGAACGCCGTGTACCCCGCCGTCTTGCGGAACTCCGGCACATTCTCCATCTCCCGCGCCAGCGCAATCTGCAAGTGATGCCCCGGCACCGCCTCATGCAATATCAGCGACGCCATGCAACACCGCGACTGCTTCTCCGGGTCCACCGTCCGCAAATAGAAATACCCCGCCCGCGACCCATCCAACGCCGGAGGCCGGTAATGCGGCGCCGCCGTCCGCCCAATCGCCGCCGGAATCGCCTCCACCCCATACGGCATTCGCGGCAGCTTCAAGAACAACTTCGGCAACTCCGGGTCCACCCGCTTCGCAATGTCCCGTCCATGCGCCAAAATCTCCGCCTCGTTCTTGAAGAGCAGCCCCGGCGCGCTCAACACCTTTGCTTCAAACTCCTCCGCCGTCCCCTGAAATCCCTGCGCCGCCCGGATCGCCGCCATCTCCTTGCCGATCCGGTCCATCTCCTTCACGCCAACCTCGTGAATCTCCCGCGCCGTCATCCGCGTCGTCGTGTGCTGCCCGATCATCACCTGATACAACTCCACCCCGTTGAAGTTGTCCGCCATCCCCAGCGTCGCCCGCGTCGCCGGCGCATACGTCTCCCGCAAATACCCGCTCCACTTCCGCCACGCCGGACGAAAGCTCTTCTCATACGCCGCCTCCGCCCGCGCCCGCAGCCGCTTCTGCTCCGCCTCCGGAATCGACTTCGGCATCTCCCGGAACGCCTTCGACAGCGTGCTCTGCCCCGCCTCCGGCCGCGCCTGCGCTTCATAAATCGCCGCCGCCGCCAATGCGCTCTGCCGCGGCGTTTGCAACTTCCGCTTCAACCCCTCTGCCGACGCCGCTATCAACCCCTCCGCCAGCTTCGGCGTCGCCTCCAACCGCGCAATCAGGTTCTCGTAATCCTTCACCGTCCGCGCCGGCGCCGACTCCATCGTCGATTGCAGCGTCCGCACCAACCCGCCATAGTGGCTCGCCACCGAGTAGTACGACGCCAGGTCAATCGTCTCCAGCCGCCGCTCCAGCGTGGACAAGAACAACCGGTGGTTCATCCGCTCCGCCGCCGGCAGCGACGCCGTTTGATGCCGCCGCGCCCGCTCCAGAAATCCCCGCAACTCCCCGCGGTTCTTCTCTACCCCTGCCGGCGAATGATCCGTCCACCGGTCGTTGTACTCCGTCCGCCCCGCGCTCGTCGCCCCCTCCGGCGATTCCCGCATCGTGAACTCGAAGTACTCCTTGTACAACGCGTTCAACTCCGCCACCGGACCCTGCGCAAACACGGGCGCAAACAAAGCCGCGCACACCACCACCGCCAGCAGCAATCGCATGCCCGCTAGGATACCGCCGCCTCCCAACGCAGCGCCTCGGCCCGCAACCCGCGCGCCACATCTTGATGCCGGAAATACAAATTCCGCCGCTCGCCCGGATCGGCCTCCACATCGAACAACAACTCCGGAAAGCCGCGCCCGCCCGTGTTGTCGTCGATGTACTTCCACCGCCCCCGCCGCACCGCCAACTGGCTCCGCCCCGCCTGCCGCACACGCCAGAAATGCGAACGTTCATACGCCGCCCGCTTCCCCGACATCACCGGCATCAGATCCTCGCCATCCAACTTGATCCCATCTGGAGCCGTCGCCCCAGCCGCCGCCAGAATCGTCGCCGTGAAGTCCATCGTCATCGCCGTCTGCGCCGTCACACGACCCGCCGGAATCACCCCCGGCCACCGCGCGATGGCCGGCACGCGAATGCCTCCTTCAAACACCGTCCCCTTCACATGAAACAGAGGACCGCTCTCTGACAACCGCTCCCCGCCGTTGTCATTGGTGAACACCACCAATGTGTCCTTCTCCAAACCCTTCCGCGCCAGGGCATCCATCACACGCCCCACCGCCGTGTCCATGCTCTCGGTCATCTTCACGTAATCGGCCCGCTCCCCATCGCGCCAGTTCTGCGAATTGCGAATATCGGTGGGCCGCCCCGGCGGCTGAAACGGCCAGTGCACCGCATTGAACGGCACATACAAAAAGAAGGGCGACGCGGCATGCCTCTCCACAAATGAGACCGCCTTGTCCGCAATCATCTCGGTGAGATACCCCTCGCGCTTCTCCGGCTCGCCGTTCTCCCACAAGTCGTCCGACCCGTCGTGATACTTGTGCGAATACATGTCGGCATTCCCCAGCAGAATCCCGAAATGCTCATCGAACCCATGCGCCACCGGCCGGAACTGCGGACTCCACCCCAAGTGCCATTTCCCCATGCACGCGCTCTTGTACCCCAGCGGCTTCAGCGCCCTCGGCAACACGCTGTCGGTCGTCTTCAACCCCGCCGTCTTGTTGTTGTTCGGCCCAAACGCCCACTCCAACTCCGGCCCGAACCGCTGCTGATAGCGCCCCGTGATAAACGCCGTCCGCGTCGGCGTGCACACCGGACCATTCGCATACGCCGAGGTGAACTTCACCCCCTGCCGCGCCAGCCGGTCGATATGCGGCGTCTTGATCTCACGCGATCCATAGCAGCTCAGATCGCCATACCCCATGTCGTCGGAGAGAAAGAACACCACGTTCGGCGGACGCCGCCCGCCCTGCGCAGCGCCCTCCATCCGCACGGCGTTTCCCGCCGCCAGCGCCGCGGCCCCCGCCGCCAACCCCGTCCCAACAAAATTGCGTCTTAGCATGAAGCCAGCATTCTATCCGCATCGAGTCCCACGAACCAACCACCCCTTCAACTGCCCGGCAATGTCCTCCATCACGCCGCGCATCGCCGTCCGGCCGGAACGCGCCTGCACCACTTCCTTCCCTTTCCATGACCCCTTCAGCGCCAACCCGAACCGCCGGCCCTCCGTGCTCGCCTGGGACCGTGGGAAATCTCTCTCCCTCCTCATGGTCGCCAGGCCTTCGCTTTTCCGTATGCGCCGCAGGCAGCGTCTTCGCGGCCCGCAAACTGAGCTCCGCCCCCATGCCGCTCACGTACCGGCATGGCTCGGCGTCGAGCCGGGCGAGGCTGTTTCCCTCGCAAACGCGAAGTTCAGAATCCCCACTGCTGGGTCAGACTGCACGACCCGCTCCCGTGCGTCCACCTATAAGCCAACGTCTTGTTCTGCGTCTTGGCCGCCGTCGGCACGTTCACCCGCACCGTCACCGTCGCTGACTGGTTCGGCGCTAGCGTCCCCACCACCAGCGGCGTCGCCGTCAGCGAGGTGATCCCCATCGACGCCGGCACCCCGCGGATGTTCGTCATCTCCAGGTTGTAAATCGGGCTGGCCGTGTTATTGGTCACCGTGAGGCGGAACTCCGCCGTGTTCGTGTCCACATAGCTCTTCGAATCCAACGTCGTCCGGAAGTACGGGCACGGGCAGGCCGCAATCGTCACGGCGTTCTGCGCCACCGACAGGTCTTGATAGCGCGGAATCGTCGTCGTCACATCCGGCGTGTTCAACGCCGAGATCGGCCCCAGCCCCGCCTGCACCTTCATCGTCCCCAATCCCACCGCGGTGCCGCCTTTGTGCGCCACTACGATGGGCAGGTCCAGCGTCTCGAAACTGGTATTGTCGATCGACGGTAACATCTCATAGAGTAGCCAGCGCGCCCCACCGAACAACTGCGACTCCACCAATCCCCCTTCAATCGTCGTGTTCGCCAGCCCCTGCACCGCCGTCGGCCCCGCCGTGCCCAGCGTGCCGTGCATCGCCACCGCGCGCACCCGCTTGATCGATGCATTATTCGGCGATCCCTGGTCGTTCGACGCCCCGAAAATCCGCACCCCGCTCGGCACCGACGTGAACTTCACGAACACCCTCGTCCCCGTGTTGGCCTGCCCCGAAGGCACATTCCCCGCGCTCTTCGGCCATCCCGCCGCCGTAACCCAGAACATCGACTGTGTCGTGTACGGCAGTCCGGTAATCGGCGTTTGCGCGATCGCAGGAAACGTGTTCCCATCCACGTAGGTGCTTTCACCCCGCTTGCGCAAACCCACTGGCATCGTCTCGCTCAGTCGAACGGTCAGCGTGCGCCCTTCCGTGTAACTCGCCGTCCCCGGCGCATTCGCCAACGAGAGATTGTTCGGCAGACAGCGCGACAGCGAAACCGGTGCGCTTAACGGCGACAACCCATTCGCCGTCCGCATCTGCGAGGTCACTCCACCCGCCATCCCCACGGCCAGCGTCAGCACCGGATTCGGATTCACCGGTAGCGAAACGTTGCTGTAACTCACCGTCACGCTCACCGGCAGTTGCGTCAGGTTCGACGTCGGCACGCTCACCCGCAGGTTCGTAAACCGGTACACGTTGGTCCCCGAAGGCCCCGGCTCGGTCATCGTCACCCCCGCAAACCGCATCCGCGTATAGGATGTCGAATTGTCGGCCTGCTTGTAGGTTCCCACCGCCGCCGGCGCGCTCACCTGCGCCACCAGCGGTTCATTCACCAGCATCACGGCCTCATTCGTCAGCGTCGCCGCATCATTCACCCGCGAGGTGAACCGAAACCCGCCGCCCACGTCCAACAGCACATCCGTCGTGTGCTGCGCCCCTGTCGCCCCACCCGCGCAGATCAGAATCACATCGCCAAGCTGCGCCGTCTGCTCGCCAAATCCAACGCTTGGCGTTCCCGACGCCTGGCTCACACACTGAAAAACCTGCGCCGGCAGTACCGGCACTAACTGTAAAACTCCTGACACAATAAGGGTATGACGTAGTAAGGTACGCATAACCGGTAGGCCATAGCGGCGAAGCTACAGCCTACCAGCGCACTTTGGCTATTACAAGGTTAAATCGGCGAAATACAGTACTAATTCCGCCGCGGCCGCCGCGCGGGAACTGTCTTCCAATCTTGCGCCGCAATGCCGTTCAGATCATATACAACTTGACCCGCCCGTACAGTAAGTTGCGCCGTGATTTTCTGCGTTCCATCCATCCGCGCCCCAAAGCTGTCGATATACCCGAACTTCCCCGTATCCACCGACAACACCGTCACATCCGCCTCTGCCCCCTCGGTCAGGTGCCCCAACTCCGTCCGCTTGATCGCCTTCGCCGCCGTCCACGTCGACGCGTCAATCACCTTCTCCAGCGGCATCTCCAAAATCAGCATCTTCGACATCGTCGTCGCCATGTCCTTCATGCCCGCATTCATCGAACCCGTGTGCAAATCCGTCGAAATCGTGTCCGGCCAGAAGCCTGCTTCCTTGGCCGCGTTCACCACATGCCACGAAAAGCTCCCCCCGCCATGGCCGACGTCAAAGAGAATCCCCCGCCGCCGCCCCTGCAGCATCGCCGCATTCAGCTTCCCGTCCACCATCTCATCGCGCAGCCCGCTGAAGCAGTGCGTATACAGATCGCCCGGCCGCAGCTTCTCCGTGAACAGCGTCCCAATCGGCCGTTCCGGATGATTCGATCCGAAATCCACCATCACCGGTACGTTCAGTCCTTCGGCGATCTTCACCGCCCGCTCCACCGCCGTCCAATCCTTGTGCGAATAGTGCGCCGTCTTCACGCCCACCACGATCCCCGCGTTCGCCTTCCCGACCTTGATCGTCTCCTCCACCTTCATATCGTTGATGTCTGACTCCGGCGTGGTCCCCATCCCGCCGCCCACCACGTTCAACATCGCCAGCACGCGCGTCTTGGCGCGCACAATCACCCGCTGCTTGAAGTCCTCAAAATTGCGCGCCCCCGACGTCCCCGCGTCCACAAGCGTCGTCACACCGGTGCGGAAACTGAACCCGTCAGGATACACGCTGCTGTCCCCGGCCAGCACCTTGTCGCCTGTCCCCGTATAGACGTGTGCGTGAATGTCCAGCAGCCCCGGCGTCACGTAATACCCCGCCGCGTTGGCCACCCGCCGCGCCTGCGCCGCCGGAATGTCGGCCGCCACCCGGGCGATCTTGCCCCCCGCAATCGCCACATCCAGCTTGGCGTTGCGCCCGTTCTTCGGGTCAATCACCGTCCCGCCCTTGATCACCAGGTCATACTGCGCCGTCTGGGCGGTTAAGAGTGCGGCCAGACCCATCACGGCCGCGGCGTGTCGAAGTACATGCATGTCGTGAGTGTAAACCGAAAGACTCCCTAACGGAATCCGGCCCCGCCGCTCAAGCCATGGAACTCCCCAGGGTTTCCCCTCTTCACCGGCCTACGCAGACCACCCTAAGCACCCAGTAACTCCGTACCACAAGCCGCCCAATCATGAGGATTTCTATATTGTTTTCTTGCGAATAGAGCAATTCTCTTCTAGCTCGCCTAAGACATTCGTGTTACGTTGACTTCAACGGGCCATCGCCCAATCTCGTGGAGGAGATTTCAACTTGAACCTGTTTTGTAGAACCCTGGTCGCTGTGTCTCTGGCCGCTTCGGCCAGCATCGCCTCAGCCGCTTTAATCCCCGTCTCCGGATCGTCCACCTTCACCGGCGGCATCCTCGGATCCTTCAGCCACACCTACTCAGCCGGCGCCCCCGACATCTTCGTCACCGCGCTCACCATCAACCTCAACCCCAACCTCTTCTTCGATACCTCCGGCGCCGCCCCCGGTTACCTCACCAACCAGAACGTCGCCACCACCTCACTCGGCGGAACCGGCTTCCTCGCCTTCTCCGCCACCGGCGGCGCCCTCAACGGCGGCAACCTCCTCACCCTCACCTTCAACGACTTCAACCCCGGCGAGACCTACACCCACTCCGGCGATGTCGACGAATATGTGACCCTGCAGAACTGCTCCGGCCTCCCCATCGGCCAGGCCATCGCCTGCGGCATCGCCAACGCCCTGCTCACCACCGACGGCTCGCTCGTCGATGGCGCCGAGTTCGCCGGTTCCACCCTCTCGGTCACCCTGAATGGCGCCCACCTCGTCGCCCCCCTCATCCTCAACGCCGCCTTCGTCAACAATGGCGGCAACAGCGCCACCGCCACCTGGTCCGGCTTCGCTGAAACGGAAGACGTCGCCGCCGCGGTCCCCGAGCCTTCTACCTGCGCCCTCTTCGGTGCCGGCCTCCTCGGCCTCATCGCCGCCCGCCGCCGCCGCGCCTAGCCGCCGCTCATTCCATCCTGCCAGGCCGCGCGGCCCCACCGCCCGGCCTGGCAGCTTCCCCCTCCCCCTCTTCTCTTTCCCCCCCTTCGCGGGAACTTTTCCGCCCCCCATCCGTACTCCCTGGGCATGAGGACCCTCAACGGACTGCTTACCGCCACCCTCCTCGCCGCCGCCACCGCCCCTGCCTCCGAACGCGCAAACTGCTTCGACGGCCTCGAGTTCAACGCCCAAGGCCTGCGCCGCCTCACCCTCCACATCGCTCCCTCCGCGGTCCGCATCGGCGCCGCCCGCGATCAGTTCGTCCGCCTCCGCTGCGAACTCCCCGACGGCCAATCCCCCACCCGCATCGGCATCGATTGGTCCACCTCGACCTCCTCAGCCTCTCTCCGCGTTCGCTCCCCTCACTTGAGCAACCAGCGCTTCCGCCTCGAAGTGCCGCGCGACATCGACCTCACCGTCCGCCTCACAGCCGGCGAAATCACCATCCGCGGCGTCCACGGCAGCAAGGATGTCGAACTCACCGCCGGCCAAATCAGAATCGACGCAGGCCCGCCCTCTGACTACTCCCGCATCGACGCCTCCGTCTGGGTCGGTGAACTCAGCGCACCCTCGCTCCACACCAGCCGGCGTGGCTTCTTCCGCTCCTTCACCCGCAACTTCTCCACCGGAAAACACCAACTCCGCGCCCGCGTCGGCGCCGGCCAGATCACCCTCGAATAACACCCCGCCTTACTCGCCCACCACCTGCAACACCACGCCCCGCTTGTGCCCCCCGCGCCGGTGCTCAAACACGTAAATCCCCTGCCACGTCCCCAGCGCCATCCGCCCCCCAATCACCGGAATCCCCAGCGACGTCTGCGTCAGCGCCGTCCGCACATGCGCCGGCATATCGTCCGGACCCTCCGTCGTGTGCACATACAGCGAGTCGTTCTCCGGAACCAGCCGGCTGAAGAACGCCTCCAGGTCGCGCACCACGTCCGGATCGGCGTTTTCCTGAATCGTCAACGACGCCGACGTGTGCCGGATGAACACCGTCAACAGCCCGTTCTGGACGCCCTGCTCAATCAGCCAGTTCTGAATCTGCGCGGTGATCTCGTACAGCCCCTTGCCCCGCGTGGCAACCGACAACTGCGTGAATGCCTGCCGCACGCCTATTCGACCGTCACCGATTTGGCCAGGTTCCGCGGCTGATCCACGTCGCAGCCGCGCCGCACCGCAATGTGATAGGCCAGCAACTGCAGCGGCACAATCTCCAACAGCGGCAGCAGCAGTTCATGCGTCGTCGGCAGGAAGATCCGGTAGTCGGCCACCTTGGCGATCTCTTCCATATCGGCCGCGCAACACACCGCCACCACAATCCCGCCCCGCGCCTTCACCTCTTGGATGTTCGAGAACGTCTTCTCAAACCGCAGCCGCGACTCCTCACTGTTCGGATCCCGCGTCGCCAGCACCACGACAGGCAGCTCCTCGTCAATCAGCGCGTTCGGCCCGTGCTTCATCTCCCCCGCCGGATACCCTTCGGCGTGGATATACGAAATCTCCTTCAGCTTCAGCGCGCCCTCAAGCGCGATCGGATAGTGAATCCCACGCCCCAGGAACAGGAAGTCCGAGGCCCGAAACAGGCTCCGCGACAGGTCTTCGTAATAGCTGTCGTTGGAAAGCACGGCCTCCATCTTGCCCGGAATCAGCAACAGCTCCTGCGTCAGCGAATACAACTCCGGCTCCTGCTCCCCGCGCCGGATCTGCCCCATATGCAGCGCCAGCAGGAACATCGCCGTCAACTGCGCCGTGAATGCCTTCGTCGACGCCACGCCAATCTCCGGCCCGGCGTGCGTGAGCAAATTGCCCACCGCCTCGCGCGTGATCATCGACCCCACCACATTGCAAATCGACAGCGTCTTCGAACCCTTCGCCTTGGCCTCGCGCTGCGCCGCCAGCGTGTCCGCCGTCTCGCCCGACTGCGAAATCACCACCGTCAGCGTGTCCGGCGTCACAATCGGATCGCGGTAGCGGAATTCGCTCCCGTAATCCACCTCCACCGGAATCCGCGCCAGCCGCTCCAGCATGAACTTGCCCGCCAGCGCCGCATGCCACGACGTCCCGCAGGCCACAATCTTCACCTGCGTGAACCGCGCCAGCTCCTCATGCGTCAGGTTCACTTCATCCAGGAAAATCTTCCCCGTGTCCTGCGACACACGCCCCAGCATCGTGTCCCGAATCGCCCGCGGCTGCTCAAAAATCTCCTTGAGCATGAAGTGCTTGTAGCCGCCCTTTTCGGCCATGATCGGGTCCCACATGATGTGCGACACCTGCCGCTTCAGGACCTTCCCATCCAGGTCCATCAACTGCACGCCCTCCGGCGTGATCACCGCCAAATCGCCGTCATCCAGGAAAATCATGTCCCGCGTGTGCGACAAAATCGCCGGCACGTCCGAGGCCAGGAAATACTCGTTGTCGCCCAGCCCCACCACCACCGGAGGCCCGCTGCGCGCGCCCACGATCTTGCCCGGCTCCCGCTTCGACATGATCCCCAGCGCATACACACCGGTCACCCGCTTCAGGGCCTTGCGCACCGCGTCTTCCAGGTTGTCTACGTAATAGCTCTCAATCAGGTGCGCGATGATCTCGGTGTCGGTCTCTGACTTGAACGTGTGCCCGGCGTCCTGCAGCTCATGCTTCAGCGCCAGGTAGTTCTCGACGATCCCGTTGTGCACCACCACGATCTCGCCCTTGGAGTCCATGTGCGGGTGCGCATTCTCCTCGGTCGGCCGCCCGTGCGTCGCCCACCGCGTGTGCCCCACCCCATACACGCCCTCCACCGGCAGGTCGCGGATGTTCTCTTCCAGGTTCCGCAACTTCCCCTTGGCCCGCCGCACCACCAGTTGCTGGGCATCGTTCACCACCGCCAGCCCGGCCGAGTCATAGCCACGATATTCCAGCCGCCGCAAGCCATCCAGAATGATCGGCACTGCCTGGCGGTTCCCGATGTAACCAACAATTCCGCACATATCGTTCCTTAATCGGCGTTTCCGGCCGCTTCTTGCAGTGCCTAGTCGAGAATTTCCACCCGGTATTCTTCAATCACCGGGTTGGCCAGCACTTCGTGGGCGATCGTCTCCACTTCGGCCGCCGCCTCCTCGCGGGTCTTTCCCCCCGCAAAGCTGATCTCAAACACCTTGCCCTGCCTCACATCGGCAATCCCGTCATGACCATGCCCGCGCAACGACTGCGCAATCGCCTGGCCCTGCGGATCAAGTACGGATGGTTTCGGATATACAGTTACGCGCGCTTTCATGGGAGTCTCTCCATTCTAACCGCCACAGCCCCCTCCCGCCCCAGGCCGCCCCCTCAAGCTCTGCCCGTGCCTCCGCCTCCACCCCGACTCTCCCCTCGGCTGCCCGCCTCCGCCCGCTCAGAGGCAACGCACCGCCGCATGGACATCATTCGAGTGTGCCCCACCACTAGGCATCACCGTGATACCACTCGGTATTCAGCCCGGCCCATCCATGACCGTTTCCTGGCGTCCAGCACTATGCAACGCGTCCGGGCACAAGGCATGCGCGCCCCCTGTTTCCCAATCGTCCGTCCAACCTGAGCCTACAGTCATGGCTCTGCCTGTCGTTCCGGCACAACGCAACTGTGTGAGGTAACTTGTGAATGGAGCATGAACGTGTCTGGCGCAATGCCGTTGCTTGGTGTGATTGCCATGTTGTGCTGTTGCCCCTCGGCAGCCGGGCAAGCAGAGTCCCCTCTTGTTTCGTACTCAGCCTCTTCTGCGGACTCCCGTATTGTCGAGCTTCATCGCTTCGTCAGGCCGGACGAATGCGCTGAAGGACCGTTACTCACTCGAGCGAAGGCCTTTATGTCGGGCGCCAAGAGCGGCAAGATCGAGCGACTCATGATCTTCACGAACCGTCGAGACGCCTCCGTGGCACGCTACGGAAAGGGCGCGGACTATGGGTATGCCGTATGGTTGTCCTATTTCCGCGAGGAGACCAGCAACGCAGGCTGCATGGGGGAAGTGATCAGAATCGGTGATTGCGAGGCTTTGAGGATTCGAGACAGCAAGCACCGGATTGTGGAACGAGTATTGAACCACTGCAACCCCTTTCAGGTCTCAACCGGCTCCGCCAGGGCGCGAATTCTCTATCTCACTGTGAATGCGACCAAAGACGGCAAGAACATGGTTCCCCATCTCTACCTGCAGGCGGAGGATCCTGCGTCCGCACAACTTGCCGCGGCTCTCGGGGTTTCGATTGCGCGACGCCTGCACTTGAGGGATCTTTCGGTTTCTGTGCGAAACGATACTTGGTTTGTCTTCGAGGAGAGGTTCCCCGTTTCCTTTCCATTTGGCCCGCGGCAGGAACCGCCTCCAGAGTTGTACTTCAACCGCCATCCAACGATCCACTATCGGTACTCCGCTCAGAAGTAACCCATGGGAGCCCGCTCGGTCATTGGTGTCGCAGCCGCAACCCGGGCCGCTCTGCCACGGGCTCAACAAACCCGAGGTAAGGGCCAGATGGGCGTGGATTGACGGCGCTGCGAGCGCGAAATCGCAAATCCTCGACCCGAAATCTCTCCCACAGCAAGTACCTCTTTTTTTCTGGATCTTCCCTCTTGGGTTGTCTTGGCTCCTGCGCCGCCCACTATCGGGGTGCCTTCCCGCTGATGCCATCACACACCCCGACTCCCTGTCACCATTCCTGTCCCACAAGAATCGTTACAATGGTGAACAACTCTATGAAGACCCGTGCCCTCTTTACAGCCCTCGGCCTGCTAGCCCTGGCCGCCTGCTCCTCCGCGCCCAAAGTCGCTGAACAGAAAGCGCCCCCCGCCCCCGCCAAGCCCATCGGCGCTATCGTCGAAATCAAAGCGCCACTCGGCCTCCCCCCCGTTCCCGTCCCTACCGACAATCCCCCCACCGCCGAAACCATCGCCCTCGGCCGCAAGCTCTATTACGACGGCCGCCTCTCCATCGATAACACCGTCTCCTGCGCTTCCTGCCACCACCCCCTGCTCGGCTTCTCCGACGGCAAACCCGTCAGCGATGGCGTCAAGGGCGGCAAAGGCACCCGCAACGCCCCCGTCGTCATGAACTCGGCCTACTTCACCACCCAGTTCTGGGACGGCCGCGCCCCCAGCCTTGAAAAACAAGCCGAAGGCCCCGTCGTCAACCCCATCGAAATGGGCATGACCCACGAAGGCGTCGTCCAGCGCCTCACCGAAGACCCCGCCTACAAGGCTGAATTCGAAAAAGCCTTCGGCCCCGGCCCCATCACCTACGACATGGTGGCCAAAGCCATCGCCTCCTTCGAACGCACCGTCATCAGCGCCAACTCCCCCTTTGACCGCTACCAATATGGCGGCGACAAAAAGGCCCTCTCCGCCTCCGCCATCCGCGGCCTCGAAATCTTCAAAAACCCCGCCAAAGGCAACTGCGTTGTCTGCCACACCATCGAAGAGAAACACGCCCTCTTCACCGACAACAAGTTCCACAACCTCGGCGTCGGCCTCAACAACAAGGGCGAACTCACTGACCTCGGCCGCTACGACCAAACCAAGCTCGACGCCGACCGCGGCGCCTTCAAAACCCCCTCCCTCCGCAACATCGCCGCCAGCGCCCCCTACATGCACGACGGCTCCCACAAAACCCTCAAAGAGGTCGTCGACTTCTACATCGGCGGCGGCAACTCCAACGACTACCTCGACAAGGAAATCAAAGCCCTCAAACTCTCCGCCCGCGACCGCGAAGACCTGATAGCATTCATGGAATCTCTGACCGGCGAGATCCCCAAGGGCCTCGACGATCCGAAGGTCACCAAAGCCGAGGTGCGCCGTTGAAAACAACCCGTCGTGAACTGATCGCCACCACCGCCGCCACCGCCGGCCTGACCACTCTCCTCACCGCCTGCTCCGGCTCCAGCGACTCCGCCAAGGACGACGCCAAGGCCCCCGCCGGCGCAGCCCCGGCCTTCTTCAAGGTCGATCCCGCCACCGCCGGCAATGTCACCGGCAAGGTAAGCTACACCGGCCCCAAGCCCGCCCGCCGCGCCATCGACATGTCCAGTGAAGAGACCGCCTGCTCGCGTAACCACAAAGGCCCCGTCTACTCCGAAGAGGTCATCCTCAACGACGACGGCACCCTCGCCAACGTCTTCGTCTACATCAGCGCCGGCCTCGACGGCAAGCCCTTCGAGCCCCCCACCACCCCCGTCCGCCTCAACCAGTCCGGCTGCATGTTCACCCCCCACGTCTCGGGCGTCATGACCGGCCAACCCCTCGTCGTCGCCAACTCCGACCCCGTCACCCACAACGTCCACCCCATGCCCGAAAAGAACCGCGAGTGGAACCAGGGCCAGCCCCCCGGCGCCCCCGAAATCGAACGCACCTTCCGTTTCGAGGAAATCATGATCCCCGTCAAGTGCAACGTGCATTCCTGGATGAAAAGCTACATCGGCGTCGTCGCCCACCCCTACTACGCCGTCACCGCCGCCGGCGGCGCCTTCGAGCTCCCCAACCTCCCCCCCGGCACGTACACAAT
>JAFLBB010000013.1 GCA_017304135.1 Acidobacteriota bacterium
AGATCTGCTCCGCTATCCTGCCCTGTGCAGGCCTCACGCAGACACTGGCCTCCTGGACAGAGATCACACGGCGCTTAGCAGAACCAAAACGGCGCCGCAGAAGACATTCGTTAAGTTAACGCTTATGGGGCCGCTCCCTATGCCCAGGCAGGACTACAATTTCAAAAATTTAGCCCCTTACACCAGCCCCTCGGCCACGTCCAAATCCTCCGGACGGCCCACGTCGCGCCACTCGCCTTTGAGGCCATGCAGCAACACGCGGCGCCGTTCCGTGAGCAGCATCTCAACCGCCGTGGTCAGCTCATACTCGCCGCGCGGTGAGAGCGGGAGCCTCTCCAGCAGCTCAAACACACCCGCCCGGAACACATACGCGCCGGCGCTGTTCCAATGGGTGGCGGAGGTTCCGCGAAGTGGCTTCTCCACAATGCGCTCCACCACGCGCTGCTGCTCGTAGATGGCCGCACCCTGCCAGGGGTCGTCCACCCACTTGGCGGCGAGCACAGCCTCGGCAGCGGCGTCGTTTTCCAGCATGGCCGTCATCGCCCGGTAGTCAGCCGTTTCGGTGAGGATGTCGCCGAAGGTGAGCAGGAACGGAGCGCCGCCGCAAAACTCGCGCCCGAGCAGCGCCGCCGAACCGGTGCCGTCGAGCTTCTCCTGGCGGCGGCAGCTAAGCTTCATCGGGTAGGCCGCAAAGTGCGCCTCGATCACCTCGGCGCGAAAACCGGTCACCAGCAGCGCTTCGATGAAGCCCGCCGCACGCAGCCGGTCGAGAATGTGCTCGAGCATCGGTTTGCCGCGCAGCTCCAGCATCGGCTTGGGCAGCTCTTCGGTCAACGCGCCCATCCGGGTGCCTCGCCCGGCGGCCAATACAACGCATTTCGAGATCAATCCCATATAATGCCACCGTGCCCTTCGCTCCCGCCGCTCCCACGGCGCACTCCGCTCCCGCCACCCGCTACCGCTGGTGGATTCTCTCGCTCCTCTTCTTCGCCACCACCGTCAACTACCTCGACCGCATTCTTTTAGGATTTCTCTATCCGATCATCCGCGATGAGCTGCACATCAACGAGCAGCAGTACGGCTATGTGCAGGCCTGCTTCTCGGCGGCCTACACGATTGGCTTCCTCATCATGGGCAAGTTCATCGACAAGGTCGGCACGCGCATCGGCTATCTGGTCTCGCTGGTCTGGTGGTCGGTTGCCGCGGCGCTGCATGCCACCGCCGGCAGCACGGTGGCTCTCGGTTTTTGGCGCGCCGTGCTTGGCGTGGGCGAAGCGGGCAATTTCCCGGCCGCCATCAAGTCGGTCACCGAGTGGTTCCCGAAGCAGGACCGCGCGTTCGCCACCGGCATCTTCAACGCCGGCTCGAACGTCGCTTCGATGATCGGCCCGCCCGCCTTCGCCATGATCGCCGCCGCCTATGGCTGGCGTATGTGCTTTCTGCTCACGGCCGCGCTGGGCATTGGCTGGGTCGTGCTGTGGGTGCTCACCTACCAGCGCCCTGAGATTCACCCCCGCGTCAACGACGCCGAACGGGCCTACATTCTCGGCGATGCCGAGGCCGAAGCCGCCAACGAGCCCACCGTCGGCTGGGCCAAGGCGCTCACCTACAAACAGACGTGGGGCTTCGCGCTGGCCAAGTTCCTCACCGACCCGGTTTGGTGGTTTTACCTGTACTGGCTGCCGCCCTACCTCTACGACGTGCGCAAATTCAACATGACCGAGATCGCCTGGGCGCTGCCGTTCATCTACCTGATGGCCGATTTCGGCAGCGTCGGCGGCGGCTGGATCTCCGGCTACCTGATGCGCCGCGGCTGGCCCAACGGCAAGGCCCGCAAGACCGCCATGGCTCTCTGCGCCGTGTGCATGCCGATCGGGGCCTTAAGTGTCCTGGCAGGCAATCCGGTTCTCGCCGTCGTTCTGATCAGCCTCGCCACCTCCGGTCACCAGGGCTGGTCAGCCAACCTCTACACCACCGCTACCGATGTCTTCCCCAAGGCCGCCTCGGCTTCGGTGACCGGCATCGGGGGCTGCCTGGGCGGACTCGGCGGCGTCATCTTCTCGTCGCTGCTGCCCGGCTACATCGTCACCCATTTCGGCTACACGCCCATCTTCCTCATCATGGGCAGCTTCCACCTGATCGGCCTGCTCGTCGTCCACCTGCTGCTGGGCGACATGAGGAGGCTGCAAAAATGAACCGGCGCACCGCCATCGCCACCACTCTCGGCGCGACGCTCGCCGCCTGCTCGAAGCCCGCAGCCAAGCGCCCCAACATCCTCTTCGTGATGACCGACGACCATGCCACCAGCGCGCTGGGCTGCTACGGCAACACGCTTGTCCGCACGCCCACGCTCGACCGCCTGGCCTCGGAGGGCGTCCGTTTCACCAACGCCTTCTGCACCAATTCCTTGTGCGCCCCCGGCCGCGCGGCCACCATCACCGGCACCTACTCTCATCGCAACCGCATCCTCGGCAACTCGGAAATGAAGGGCGCCGAGGAGCATCTGGACCAGTCGCTTCCCACCTATCCGCGCGTCCTCCAGGCCAACGGCTACCGCACGGCGCTGGTGGGCAAATGGCACATGTCGGATGACCCGAAGGGCTTCGATTACTGGTGCGTGCTGCCCGGCCAGGGACTCTACTTCGACCCCGACTTCATCGAAAACGGCCAGCGGAAGAAATTCCCCGGCTACGCCTCCGACGTCACCACCGACATTGCCCTGCGCTTCCTCGAACAGGCTGGCTCGGCGGGCGACGGCAAGCCGTGGTGCCTCGTCTACCAGCACAAGGCTCCGCACCGGCCCTTCCTGCCACCGCCGCGCCACGCCAAGCTTTACGACGGCGTGGAGATCCCCTTTCCGGCTACCTTCGACGACGACTACGCCACGCGCCGGATCGCCGCCGCCGCCGAGGATATGCGCTTCGACCTCTCGCTTGAGCCCGATTACGTCAAGGAGATCCCCAAGGGCCTCGATCGCGCCGCCAAGAAGCGCTGGATCTATCAGCGCTTCGTCAAGGACTACTACGGCGCCATCGCCGGCGTGGACGACAACCTCGGCCGCGTGCTCGACCACCTCCGCACGACCAAGCAGTACGACAACACGCTGATCATCTACACCACCGACAACGGCTTTTTCGTCGGCGACCACGGCTGGTACGACAAGCGCTTCATGTATGAGCCCTCGCTGCGCATCCCCCTCATCGTGAAACCCCCGTCGGCCTCAGGTTCCGGTCGCGTGACGGCCGACTTCGCCCTCAACGTCGACTACGCCTCCACCATCCTCGACTACGCCGGCTGCACGATCCCGGAGACCATGCAGGGGCGCAGTCTGCGCCCCGTCCTCGAAGGTTCGACGCCCTCCGATTGGCGGACATCGATGTACTACGCCTACTTCGAGAACTCCTGGGTTCTGGCTGGCAAGGGCAAGGAGGCCATGTCCGACCCCAGCTTCGCCTTTTTCACTCCGCATCGCATTGGCCCCCACCGCGGCGTCCGCACGCGCAACCACAAGCTGATCCACTACCACGCCGAGGGCGACTACTGGGAACTGTTCGACCTGGAGAAGGACCCCAACGAGCTGAACAACCTCTATGGCAAGCCCGAGGTGGGCGCGTTGACCGGAGAACTCAAGGCGGAACTCACACGCCTCAGGCGGCAATACGGCGACGCCGGCTGACGCCTTTCGAGCGTGTGCCCGTCTCTAGCTGTGGCGCTACGATGGAGACGGCTCGAACGAGGGTAGGCTGCATGGACACCGCTGGCTCATATCCGTCACGCCGGGGCGAAGACTTCAGTGAGGAACTCGCCGGAAAGGGCTGGTATCACAGTTTCGCGCTGCCGGATGGCACAGTCATCCAGGGGTACAACCGGCTGGAGGTTCTCAACGAGCGCTACGCCCGCCTTCCGATTCCCCGATCGCTTGCGGGAAGGCGAGTGCTGGATATAGGCGCCTGGGATGGCTGGTTCAGTTTTGAAGCCGAGCGCAACGGGGCCGGCGTAACTGCTGTCGATTGCGTCGAGGTCGCCAACTTCCACACCATTCACCGCGCGCTGTCCTCCCGCGTGGAGTACCGCATCCTCGATTTCTATGACCTGCCCCAATCGGGCCTGGGGCCCTATGATTTCGTCTTCTTCCTCGGTGTCCTTTACCACTTGAAGCATCCGCTCCTGGCGCTGGAAATCGTCTGCGCACTGACGACGGATACCGCCATCGTGGAATCGTTCGTCACCGATGCCGACACCTGGCGCGAACACAGCGATGAGATCCCCGCCATGGAATTCTACGAGACCGATGAATTGGGGAATCAGCTGGACAACTGGATTGGCCCCAGTGTGGGATGCCTGCTGGCCATGTGCCGCGCGGCGGGATTTGCCCGCGTGGAACTCCTCTACGCCAGGCGTCACCATGCCGGCGTTGCCTGCCACCGGACTTGGGAGCCTCTCCCAGAAGACGCAAAACAGGAGCCGCCGGAGTTGATCGCCGTCAGCAACACCAGGACCTTTGGCATCAACTTCTTCACGCGGAAAGAGGAGTATGTTTCCTGCTGGTTCCGCACCTCGATGGGTGCCGTTGCGCGTGACGAGCTTCGTCTGGAAATCGCTGGCTTCGGCATTCGCGCGCTCTACGTGAAGCGTCAAACTGACGACACCTGGATGGCGAACTTCCGGTTGCCGCCGGGGCTGCGGCCCGGCTGGAACGAGGTTCGTCTTCGCCTGGCGCAGAGCCATTTCGGATCTTCGCATCGCATCGCCGTCGACATTCCGCTTCACGTCCGCCAACTGGTAGTGAAGGGTGTCCGGGACGGCACGACCTGGAGCGATGAGGGGATCCGCGTCGACGGCGCCAAGGCTGTACTCAGTTGCTGGGTTCATGGCCTCCCGGAGAACGCGGACCGCGCCAACGTTTACACGCGCCTGGGGGAGGCCATTCTCGGGATCGAATACGTAGGGGAGCCCGATGCGCAGGGCCTCCGCCAGATCAATGCCACCGTTTCCACGTCCGTTGCCAGTGGGGTACACCCGCTCATCGTCGAATGTGGAGGCGTGAAGTCGGACCCATGGCCGGTAAGCGTGGCCGGTGGCGACACGGTCCCGAACTGTATCGAACGCAACCAATGAGAGGCTGGGGCAATTTCGCCCCTCCCCCTCAAACCCGATTGCATTCTGACGCCTTACCCCCCTTGAACCCCTCCCATCACCCTCGTATTCTAAGAAGAGCTGTCAACAATCGACGCTTTTGGCAGCTTCTGTACCCGTTATGCGCGAAGTTCCTGGTTTCGTGATCCGAAGCGAGTTCCACGCCACCGTCACCGCCCCTGCCCCGGCAATCGAAACGGTTCCCGCCGAGGAGGCTCTAGCCACCGCCCGCCACGCCGCCCGCGCCCTCATCGCCAAGCAGCACCCGGACGGCTATTGGAACGGCAAGCTGACCGCGGATTCCACCCTCCAGGCCGACTACATCCTCCTGCAGATGTGGCTCCATCCGGCGGAGGCCGACGGCACGTGGGATCCGCCGACGCTGCCCAAAATCCGCAAGGCCGCGCGCGCCATTCTCGACGCCCAGATGCCCGACGGCGGCTGGAGCATCTACGAACCCGGCCCGGCCGAAATCAACGCCACCGTGCGCGCCTACACCGCCCTCAAAATGGCCGGCATGGACATGGACCACCCGCGCATGCGGCAGGCGCTGGGAATGGTTCACAGACTGGGCGGCATCCAGGCCTGCAACAGTTACACGAAGATCAACTTCAGCCTGTTCGATCTCTTCCCCCGCAAGTTCTGCCCCACCATCCCGCCGGAGCTGATGATCCTGCCGGGCAACTTCCTTTATGAGATGTCCTCCTGGACGCGCAGCATCATTGTGCCGCTCTCCATCGTCCAGGCCCTCGGCGGAACAAAGCCCACGCCGGGACTGCACCGCGTCGACGAACTCACCCACCCGCGCCGCAAGTTCGCCCTGGCCCGCCGCGACCGCATCGCCAACCTCTTCGTCGCCGCCGACAAGCTCTTCAAGCGCTGGGAACGCCAGAACGTCCGCCGCATCCGCCAGGAAGCCATCCGCGAGGCCGAGGAGTGGATGCTGCAGCACCTGGAACACTCAGAGGGCCTGGGCGCCATCTATCCCGGCATGATGTATGGCATCATGGCGCTCGACGCGCTCGGCTACGAACGCGACCATCCGGACCTGATTCGCGAGATCCGCCACTTCGACAATCTCATGCTGGAGGGTCCGGAAAGCCTCATCTTCCAGCCCGCCAAGTCGCCCGTGTGGGACACGGCCATCGCCGCCTATGCCCTGGGCGAGCTCGGCCAGCACGACTCACCCTCGCTCGCCGCTGCCGCCGATTGGCTGCTCCTCAAGGAGATCCGCCGCAAGGGTGACTGGGCGCGCAAACGCCCCGACCTGCGGCCCTCGGGCTGGGCCTTCGAGTTCGACAACGAGTTCTATCCGGATATCGACGACACGGCGATGGTGCTGCTGGCCCTGCTCCATGCGAAGTCGAATGACCAGGAGCGCCAGTCCCGCGCCGAAGCCCGTGCCGTGAACTGGCTGCTCGGCATGCAAAGCTCCGACGGCGGCTGGGCCGCCTTCGATGTGGACAACAACTGGGAGTTCCTGAACAAGGTTCCCTTTGCCGACCATAACGCCATGCTCGACCCGACTTGCCCGGACATCACCGGCCGCACGCTGGAGTCGCTCTGCCGCCGCGGATTCGACCATCGCGATGAGCCCATCGCCCGCGGCATCGACTACCTGCTCAACCATCAGGAAGCGGATGGCAGCTGGTATGGCCGTTGGGGTGTGAACTACGTCTACGGCACCTTCCTGGCCATTCGAGGCCTCGCCGCCACCGGGTCGCCCGACGTCGCTCCAGCCATCGACCGCGGCGCACGCTGGTTGAGGTCCGTCCAGAACCCTGACGGCGGGTGGGGCGAAAGTTGCCGCGGCTACGACACCGGCAGGTTTGAGCGCGCCGTCAGCACGCCCTCGCAGACCGCGTGGGCCGTGCTTGGCCTGATTGCGGCCGGAAGAGCGCGCAGCGCCGAGACCGTCCGCGGCGTCCAGTGGCTCAAAAACAACCAGCGCCCGGACGGCACCTGGGAGGAGTCAATCACCACTGGCACCGGCTTCCCCCGCGTCTTCTACATCAGCTACCACCTCTACCGCGACTACTTCCCCATTTATGCGCTGGCGGCCTATGCCAGAGCCATCATCGCGTAGCATTCCGGGCCAGACCACAGGCCTCCGGCGCTTCGGGAACCTTTCCCTGTTATCTGTCGTACACTATGGCAGGGATTGACGAATATGCCCTTCTGCACACAATGCGGTAGCCAGGTGTCCCCCGCGGATACCTACTGCCACCAGTGCGGAAGCCAGCAGCCCGGGGCCACCCCAGGGGCCTCTCCGCCGCGCCCTTCCGGCGGGCAAACCAACTTCACCGACAACATCGACGACCGCACCTGGAAGACCCTTTGCTACATACCGGGCTTGGGGTGGCTGGCCAGCGTCTTCGTGCTGGCAGCGGACCGCTTCGGGCGTGACCGCACGGCCCGCTTCCACGCCTTCCAGGGCCTCTACCTCTTCGTCGCCTGGCTCGTCATCGACTGGGGCCTCGGCCCGGCCTTCCAATTCGGCCGCTCGTTCCGCCTTGACGTGGAAGGCCTCGTCAAGCTGGTCCTGTTCGGCGTCGGCATCTTCATGATGATTAAGACCTGGCACGGCCAGATCTTCCGCCTGCCCATCTTCAGCGAACTGGCTGACCGCAGCCTCGCCGACCACCCCTAAACCCCTCATCCCCCATACCCTCTGGCCCCGACGTACGGCCCCCCGTACCACTACCTTCCCGCACGAAAGTACCCTTGCTGGGATCCCTACCCTACCCGGACACTAATGAGGAAGGAGTCTGATGAACCGACGAGAGCAGGAGATGTGGAGTCCGCGCGAAGTGGCGCGCCTGCTTTCACTTCTGGAGGCTGAAC
Organism: Acidobacteriota bacterium; assembly: GCA_017304135.1. Lineage (GTDB taxonomy): Bacteria > Acidobacteriota > Terriglobia > Bryobacterales > Bryobacteraceae > JAFLBB01. The sequence continues at coordinate 7,981 of JAFLBB010000013.1, forward strand.
GGCGTTACTACCAGGAGATCATGGCGGCCGTCCCCTCCGGCCTGGGAATCGTCGGCCAGGACGGGACCGTTCAGATTTCCAACCGCGCTTTGCGTCGCATGTTCGCCCTCGACCCGCTGTCCGCGGGCGACCCTCCCGTCAGCCAGATCCTTCCCAGCGAGAACCTGCGCACCGCCATTCCGCTCATGCTGTCCGGTGAGCGCACGGAGGCCATGAGCGAGCTCTCCATGCAGTCCGATGGCCGCTGGCTGCGCTTTTCCCTGCGCCCGTTCCGTGATTGGGACGACTTCTCCCGCCTCGAAGTTCTGCTCACCGTGGAGGAATCCACCGAAGCCGCCGAGCAGGCCCGCGCCGACGCCGAAGCCGGCCTGGATGCCCTGCGCGCCCGCTACGCCTCCTTGCCCGCCTGCGCCTGGGAGCTCGACCCAGCCACCATGCGCTTCACCTCGCTGGATGCCGAGGCCGCCGCCGCGCTTTCGCTGGCCCCGGACTCATGGGCCCCCGGCGCCGACTTCTGGACCTCCCGTGTTCACCCCGGCGACCTGGCCCGCCTGAAGGGCTTCTGGGAACTCGCCCTGCGCGGCACGGCTCTGCGCTCCTGTGACTATGGCACCCCCACCTCGCAGGGCCGATCCCGCCGCCTGCGCGATTATTGGACCATCCTGCGCGACGAGTCCGGCCAGCTGGCGCGCGTTCAGGGCCTGACCCTCGACGTAAGCGAGGAGTTCGAAATCTCCCGCCTTTCGGCGCAAAGCGAACGCGTGGAGGCGATGCACGAACTCGCCGGCCGTATCGTCCACGACTCCAACAACCTGCTCATGATCCTCTCCGGCTACGGTGAGGAACTGCTGCACGGGCTCGACTCGGATCACCCCCTGCGCGCCCACGTCCAGGAGATTCTCGCCGCCGGCGACCGGCTGTCGGCCCTCACCTCCCACCTGGCCGCCTCCACGCGCAAGGAGGCCGAACCGGAAACCCGCCCCGCTCCCATCGACACCCTGCTCGCAGAGTGGCTCGACTCGCTCTCGGCCATGGCCGGCTCCAAAGTGGATCTGCGCCTGGAATGCGGAGCCCCCGGCGTACACGCCAGCACTGAGCCGGACCGCCTCCGCCTGGGCCTGGAACTCCTGCTCCGCCGCGCCTCGGCCGCCATGCTCGCCGGCGGTTCCATCCACATAGCCACCCGCGTCGACCACCGCCAGACGGCCACCGCCCGCCCGGATGGCGCTCTCTCGCACCCCTCCTACTTGCGCATCGAGATTCGCGACAACGGCATCGCCCTCCACCCGGAGGCCCGGTCCAGCTTCTTCGCCCCCAACCTGTCGAGCGAACCCAACCGCGAGGAGTTGGCCCGCTTCTACCGCTTCCTGCGCGAGACCGGCGGCGACGCGATGGCCGATTCCGACTACCAGGTGGGCACCACCATCACGCTCTTCCTGCCCTGCACCGAGCAGGAGCCCGTCGCCACGCCGCCCGCCGAGACCACCACGCTCACGGCCGCCGCGCCCAAGGAAACCATCCTCGTGGTCGATGATGAAGACGGCATCCGCGCCCTCATGGCCAAGGTGCTCACCCGCGAAGGCTATGAAGTGATCGAAGCATCCAGCGGCGAAGAAGCGCTGGAAAAGGCCAACGCCTACTGGGGCCAGATCCCCCTCATGGTGACCGACGTCGTGATGCCCGGCATGGGGGGTGTCGACCTTGCGGCGCAGTTGTCGCCACAACGCCCCGAGACGTTCGTCATGTTCATCTCCGGCTACACGGGCCAGGCGGCGTTGTCCACCGCTCAGCTCGCCCGAGGCTACGAGTTTCTCCAGAAGCCCTTCACGCTCTCCGCTTTCCTGGGAAAGATCCGCGCCATCCTCAGCGCGCCAAGGCCCGCCGCCAAGGCCCGCGGCCACGCCACCGGCGCGTGATCGGTTGGGGCGCTTTCAGTGGGTCCCATTACGCCCAGTCATTGACGGACCGGTCGCGGGATTCAATACTAACCAGTACATGCGAATCCTGAACCTCATCGCCACCGGTCTCCTCGCAGCCGCGGTGAACGCCGCCACGCTGAACTACGACTTCCAACTGCAAACGACGGAAGGCTACGATGTGCACGGCATCACCATGTATGCCACCGACGGCGCCGGCAACGACGACATCTATTTCAGTCCCACGGTCGTCCCCGCCTCAGGCCGGTTCCAGTTGCAGCACAATGTCGGCTTTAATGCCGCCGCCGCCATGATTGTTGGCTACATGCAGCGCAACCAGGACAGCAAGATGGATCTGGTGATGTGGGTCAGCAACGATTTTGCTTCCGATGTCCTGGGCCTGCGCTACTCCGAGGTCTTCCCCAACGGCGCCAATGGGCCTGACCCGGGCCACAACGCCTGGCCCTCGATCATCGACGCCGCCGCCTCGGGTGACGCTGCGTCGCTTGGTACTCTTTACGACTTCTTCCGCCGCACCCACGCCTACAACCCGCTGTTCGCGCCGGGCGGCTCCTACTCGATCATCGAGTTCTCGTATGTCCCTCCCCCCATCGGCGGCAGCGTCCCGGAGCCCTCGACCATGGCATTGGTCGGCGCCGGAGCGCTTCTGGTCTTCGTAAGCCGCCGCCGCAGGTAGTATCGCGGCCTTCCTTAAGCGCGAGTCTTAGCGTGAGTCTCGCACCGGCAGATTAGCGCTATGGGGGTCTTGACTTTCGCCGTATCTTCGTCCACAATGGGAGCCCACGGAGGCTCTCCTTGCCATGATCAAAGACACCATCGCCGGCGAACTCGCCGCTGCTCACAAGTTCTTCAACACCTCAACGCGCGAACTCGCTGAAGCCGATTCCGCTTTTACCCCCAAGGACGGCATGTTCACCGCCGCCGCCCAAATCGCCCACGTCGCCCAGACCATCGACTGGTTTGTCGCCGGGGCCTTCGCCCCCGAGGGCTTTTCCATGGACTTCGAATCCATGGAAAAGGAGGTCCGCGGCTGCACGTCGATTGCCGCTGCCCGTGCCTGGTTTGAGAAGTCGGTCCAGGCCGCGCACGCCGCCATCCAGGCGCACTCCGACGAGGAGTGGCTCGCCCCGCTGCCCGCCGGACCGATCATGGGCGGCATGCCCCGCTGCGCCATCTTCGGCGCTATCAACGACCACACCGCCCACCACCGCGGCGCGCTCACCGTCTACGCCCGCCTGCTGGGCAAAGTGCCCCCCATGCCCTACATGGATTAGCCGCGCCCCTGGCGCCTATCGACGGTATACTTGAAGTTCCCCCGAACAACACTGGAGGCCCTCCCGCATGGATGAGAAGGAAAAGCAGCGCGCCCTTGCCGCCGCGCTCGGCAACATCGAGAAGCAGTTTGGCAAAGGCTCCATCCTGCGGTTGGGCTCCCGTGAAGCCGTGATGCCGATTGAGGCCATTTCGACCGGGTCCATTTCGGTCGATTTCGCCCTTGGTATTGGCGGCTTCCCACGAGGTCGTATCAGCGAGATCTACGGCCCTGAGTCGTCCGGTAAGACCACCGTCGCCCTCCAGGCCGTGGCCGAAGCCCAGCGCGCCGGCGGCGTGGCTGCCTTCGTCGACGTGGAGCACGCGCTGGACCCCATCTACGCCGCCAAGCTCGGCGTCGATGTCGATAACCTCCTCGTCTCGCAGCCCGATTACGCCGAACAGGCCCTGGAAATCACCTCGGCGCTCATCAGTTCCAACTCGGTCGACATCCTCATCGTCGACTCCGTCGCCGCCCTCGTCCCCAAGGCCGAGCTCGACGGCGAGATGGGCGACAGCTTTGTCGGCGTCCAGGCCCGCCTCATGTCGCAGGCCATGCGCAAGCTTACCGGCATCGTCTCCAAGTCCAAAGGCTGCCTCATCTTCATCAACCAGATTCGCGAGAAGATCGGCGTTATGTTCGGCTCGCCGGAAACCACCACGGGCGGCCGCGCCCTCAAGTTCTATTCGAGCGTCCGGCTCGACATTCGCCGCATTGCGGCTATCAAAGACGGCGAACAGGTGGTCGGCAACCGCACGAAGATCAAGGTCGTCAAGAACAAGTGCGCCCCGCCGTTCCGCGAGGCCGAGTTCGACATTCTGTATGGCCATGGCATCTCGCGCGAAGGCGACCTGCTCGACCTCGCCACCACCCAGAACATCGTGGAGAAGTCCGGCTCCTGGTTCAGCTACGCGGGCGAACGCATCGGCCAGGGCCGCGAGAACTCGCGCCAGTTCCTCAAGGACAACCCGGACATCCTGGCCAAGCTCGACAATGAGGTCCGCACCAAGCTCGGCCTCATCACGCCCCCCGCGGCCGATGCCCCCATCATCGAGGCCAGCGGCGCGGCGGCCAAGCCCGCCAAGGCGTCCAGCAAGTAGCGGTTCGCTACTGCCGGGGCAGGTAGCGGTTGAACCACGCCACCATCTCGCCCATGTAATCCGGCGGGTTCACGGCGCCCGGGAACGTCGGTCCGTGTCCACCGCCCTCCACGCGGATGAGCTTTACGGCCACACCCGCTCCGCGTAGCGCCTTTTCGAACTCCTCGGATTGGGCATACGGCACCGTGCCATCTTTGTCGCCATGGGTCAGTAGAAAGGGCGGGTCGTCAGCCGTCACGTGTGTAATCGGAGACGCTTCCGCAGTCGTTCTGTATTCAATCGTGCTTCGCTGCGCGTCCCCATCGCCCGCCGGCAGCCGCATGCCCACAAACGGATTGCTCGCCGCTTTCAGTAAGTCCGTCGGAGCCGCCCTCGCCGCCACGCACTGCACCTTCGCGCTTTCCCGCTCCACCGGATCAGGGTCGTTGGCGTTCCCTTTCCCGTCGAGCGTCCCGAGCATGCTCACCAGGTGGCCGCCTGAGGAGCCGCCAGCCGCACCGATGCGGTCCGCGCGAATGCCAAACCGCGCCGCGTTGTGGCGCACGAATCGCACCGCCCTCTGCACATCCTCCACCGCCGCGGGATAGTGAAATCGCGGCAATGCACGGTGGTTCAGGCTGAACACGGTGTAGCCCGCCGCCACCAGAGGCTTGGCGTACAGCAGCGACTGCTCGTTCGATTTCAATGGCGGCGCCGAATAGGCCATCGGGGCCGTCCAGCCGCTGCCCGACACGTAGATAATCCCGTAGCCGTTCGGATTGGCCGGCTTGTGAACATCCAGCAACAGAGCCGCACCCGAGTACATCCCATACACGACGTTCGACTCCACAACTGGCTCCGCTGCCAGGCAGCCGCCCACCAGCCACAGCCCTAATCCCAGTGCTCTCATGTCACCGCCTCGCCTTCGGCTTGAACTCGTACCGTTCGAAGTTGAACTCGTAGTCGTCGCGCTCCAGTGCGAACGGGGCATTCATCTGCGGCACCCAGCGCGCATGCTCCTGCTTCACCGCCGCCACCTCTGCATGGCCCGCCAGGTTGCGGAACTCGTCGGGGTCCTTCACCCGGTCATACAACTCTTCGCTGCCGTCCTGATAGCGGATGTACCGCCACTGCTGCGTGATTACGGCGTGGTTGTTCCCCATGAGCGTGCTCACCGCCGGCCGGCGCGCGGCTGCCGGGTTGCGCAGTTGCGGCTGCAGCGACTCTCCATCCAAGCCCGCCTTCTGCGGCAAACCGCACAGGTCCACGAGCGTAGGATAGATATCCAGCAGAGAAACCGGCATCTTCCTCACCGTCCCCGCCTGCGCCACGCCAGGCCCGGCGAACACCAGCGGCACATGCGTTGACCGCTGCCAAAGCGTCGTCTTATGCCAGTGCCGCTTCTCGCCCAAATGCCACCCGTTGTCGCTCCACAACACGACCACGGTATTCTTCGCGTACGCGCTTCGCTCGAGCGCTTCGAGCAGGTATCCGATCATGCGGTCGGCAAACGAAATGCACGCCAGGTAAGCCCGCACCGCGTCGCGCCACTTGCCCTCGCGGCGGATGCGGTCATGCTCTTCCCATCGCGCCGCGGCGAATTTCTTCGCCACTGCCGGCACATCGTCCAGATCGTCCTCCGGCGCATTCGGCGTCTTCACCGTTTCCGGCGGATACATCGCGAAGAACTCTTCCGGCGCATACATCGGGATGTGCGGATGCCACAGCCCCACGGCGAGAAAGAACGGCTTCGTATGCTCGCGCTGGAGGAACTCCCGGCCAAACCCGACCGCCGCCATGTCGCCGTAGGCGTCTTCCTTCCGCCCCGGCAGCGCGCCCCAATCAAACTCGCCCTGAAACCCGTGGAGATCGTTAAACGGATGCCCCGGCGGGGCTGGAATCTTCGTGTTCCAGGGATACCATTCCGGACGCCGGTACCACGGATCATCGAACTTCTGCAGTTGAAACTCGTGCCACTGCGACGGCGGATTGTGCCCCACGACATGATGAAACACCTTGCCCGCACCGGCCACGTAGTAGCCGTTCTCCTTGAAGTAGAGCGGCAGGGTCTTCACATCGGGCATGTGCGGCGGCCATGGCTGATCGTTGTTGTAGATCCCGGTGCGCCAGGCCGCCTGCCCCGTCAGCAGCGCGGTTCGCGACGGATTGCAGATGGGTGAGGAGCAATGCGCATCGGCAAAGAGAGCCCCCCGCAGGGCGAGGGCGTCGATATTCGGAGTCTTCACTCCCGGATAGCCGCCCAGGCACCCCACCCAGTCGTTCATGTCGTCCACCGACAGGAACAGCACGTTGGGCCGTGCGCCCTGTGCCACCGCGCGCGATCCCATCCCCGCCGCCAGCACACTGCCCAGAAACGAACGCCGCTTGATCATCGCCCCAACAGCATAACGCGCACGCCGCCCCCCGATTGCCCTACGCGTCTGGCTTCCGAAACAGGTAGATCTCCATCCACGACCCCGTCAACCGCTGCTCCCGCGCCTGTCCGGCGATCACATACTCGCCCGGATTCGCCGCATCCGGATGACCAGGATCATCGGCCCGCACCATCTGCAATACCTCCGCGCCCGGTTCACACACCACAACGGCGCCGGCCTGCTTCACCACCCGCAGCGCTTCGCTCATGACAGCCGGCCGCCGTTCCTCGGGCGCATGGTGCAGCATGCCGAAGAGAAACACCGCATCAAACGCCTCGCTCTCAAACGGCATGGCGCTCGCATCGAAGGACTCGAAACGAATCCGCTCCCGAACTCCAGCCTTGCGCGCGTTCTCCGCCCACTCACGGCCCGCGTACATCGACCGGTCGTCGGCCGGTTCCCCCGTCACCACATCGAAGCCACGCGCCGCGAGGAAGATCGCGTTGTGCCCGCTCCCGGTGCCCACATCGAGCACCCGTGCTCCGGGCGGGAGCGCCAGCGCTGCCAGCGCCTTGGCCGTGTCGCCGGCCACCACTTCGAATCTCGGTCCCAGCGATGTACTAATTGCGTTGATGTCCATTTTTCGCTATCCTCCTTTATATGCGTGCGCACGCACAGGATAACAAACGGCAAACAGCCGCGTCAAGGAACCGGTCATGACCGCCACTCTCGAACTCTTCGAACTCATTGGCGAACTCGCCCGACGGCGGTATCAACTCGCCGAGACAACCTTCGCCCCGCTCGGCCTGAACCACACCGAGGCGCGCCTGCTGTCACTGCTCGCAGCGGCCGGCGGAGCGTCGGCGCAAGACGCCCTTTGCCACCAGCTCACGGTGGACCGCACCAATGCCGGCCGCGCCCTCACCCGCCTCGCCGAAGCCGGATACCTGGAGCGCCGCAAGGACCCCGGCGACAAGCGGGCCAACCGCCTCCACATCACGGCCAAGGGGCGAAAGACCGTCGCCGCGATTACCCGCCTGCGCGACCAGATGGCCGCCACTTTCCTGGGCAACCTCTCCGGCGACGAAGCACGCACCATCGTTCGTCTCTTTCGCGAACGGCTGCCGCTGCCGGCCCCGGCTTCCCGTGAGCGCGTCCGCGCTGCCGGCGGTCCGTCCGTACAATAGGACCGTGCCCGAGCGCTTCCGCATCTTCAGCGCCGACGCCCGCACGATTCTCAGCCGCACCTGCGGCTTCATCGCCGAAGCCGGCTTCACCCATTCGCTTACCCCGGCGCGCAACTGCACCTTCGCCTGCACCTACTGCTACGTGCCGACGATGCGCCTGCAAGGCGGGCTCCAACCGGAGGACTGGCGGCGCTGGGGCCAGTTCACCACCTTCAAAGAGAACACCGCCGCACTGCTCGCCCGCGCCCTGCGCCCTACGCAGCGCATCTATTGCTCGCCGACGGTCGACCCCTATCAGCCCGCCGAGGCGCTCGATCCGCACATGCCGCCGCTTCTCGACGCGCTCATTGCCCGCCCGCCAGCGGTCGTCGCGCTCCAAACGCGCGCCATTCTGATCCTGCGCGATCTCCCACGACTGACGGAGTTGGCCCGGCACACCACGCTCCGCGTCAGCTTCTCTCTCACTACCAACCGTGACGACATCCGCCGACTCTACGAACCCCACTGCGACGCCTTCGAAGCCCGCCTTGACGCCATTCGACAGCTTCGCGCCGCCGGGCTTCTCGTCCACGCCACGCTCGCCCCCATCCTGCCCTGCGACCCCGAGCTGTTCACCCAAGCCGCGCTCGACGCCACCCCCGAGGCGCTCATCGCCGATCCCTTCCATGCCCGCTCCACCAAGCCACGCGGCGCCACCACGCGCCCGGAAAGCGAGGCCATCTCGCGGCGGCATGGATTTCTCGAATGGCACGAGCCCGCCTTTCAAACCACGATCCTGGAGCGCATGGCGCAAGTGGCCGCCCGCGCCGGACGCCCGTTCGCCGCCGGACCGGCGGGCTTTGCCTGGCTGGCGCAACCCATTGCCGCCACGTCCTCCCGCCCGTCAGCCCCGCTATCCTGAAGACGTCCGCATCGATTCGCCATGGCTTCCCACGCGCACGACATTCTCTCCCGGCTCCACTTGGACGCCACCAACCCCGGCGCATGCGGGCTCGACTGGCTCCGCACAACAGGCCCTGAACTGGAGCCCTTCAACCCGGCCAACGGCCAGCCTCTGGCCTGTGTCCGCCAAGCCTCACGCGCCGACTATGAGCGCGTCATGGAGGAGATGGGCGAGGTCTGGCTGCGCTGGCGGCTCCACCCGGCGCCGAAGCGCGGCGAGATCGTCCGCGAATTCGGCGAGGAACTGCGGGCTGTGAAGGACGACCTCGGCGCACTGGTGACGTTGGAGATGGGCAAGATTCTCGCCGAAGGCCGCGGCGAAGTGCAGGAGATGATCGACATCGCCGACTTTGCTGTCGGCCTCTCGCGCCAACTCTACGGCCTCACTATGCCCAGCGAACGGCCCGGCCATCGCCTGTACGAGCAGTGGCACCCGCTGGGCCGCGTCGGCGTGATCACGGCGTTCAATTTTCCCGTCGCCGTCTGGGCCTGGAACGCCATGCTGGCCGCCGTCTGCGGTGATTGCGTCATCTGGAAGCCCTCGCCGCGCACACCGCTCACCGCGCTTGCCGTTCAACACATCGCCCACCGCGTTCTGGCGCGCCACGGTTTTGCCGGCGTATTCACGCTCGTCATCGGAGGCGTGGAGGAGATCGGCGAACCGATGCTGGCCGATGCGCGCCTGCCGCTCATCTCCGCCACCGGCTCCACGGCGATGGGCCGCCGCGTGGCTGAAGTGGTTGGGCGCCGGCTTGGCCGCACTCTGCTCGAACTGGGCGGCAACAACGGCGTCATCCTGATGGACGATGCCGACCTCGATCTCGCTTTGCGCGCCGTGCTCTTCGGTGCCGTCGGCACCGCCGGCCAACGCTGCACCACCATCCGGCGCCTGTTCCTTCACCGTTCCATTGAGCGTGACTTTCTCGACCGCCTGACGCGCGCCTACGGCCAGATTCCCATCGGCGACCCGCTCGATGCGGCCACGCTCATGGGTCCGCTCATTTCCCAGGATGCCGTCGAGCGCATGCTGAGAGCCATCGCCGAGGCCCGTGCACAAGGCGCGGAACTGATTCACGGCGGCGAGCGCCGCGCCGGCCTCCCCGGCGGCTGCTTTGTCACGCCGGCCATTCTCCGCTCACGGGCGAACCTGTCCATTGTGCGCGAGGAGATTTTCGCTCCCATGCTCCACGTCATCCCGTTTGACCACATCGACGAGGCCCTGGCCTGGCACAACGCCGTTCCGCAGGGGCTCAGTTCGGCCATCTTCACCGCCAGCCTGCGCCACGCCGAGACCTTCCTCAGCCCGCGCGGCTCCGATTGCGGCATCGCCAACGTGAACATCGGCACCAGCGGCGCGGAGATCGGTGGGGCCTTCGGCGGGGAGAAGGACACCGGCGGCGGGCGCGAATCCGGCTCCGACTCCTGGAAATCCTATATGCGCCGCCAAACCGTTACCATCAATTATTCGAGCGATCTCCCGCTCGCCCAGGGCATCTCATTCGACTTGGACTAACGTAAGGAACCGTTCCGCTTGGCCATCTACACCTGTTTCGACATGATCGTCGACTGCCGTCAGGGAAACGCCCCCGGCTGGCGTCACTTTGCGCGTACCTTCGTGCCGCCCCTGCGCCGGCTGTTGCGTCATTACGGCGGAGGCGACGACCAGCTCTTCGCCCTCATCGAACGCCTGCGCAACCCCACCGCCTCGCCACTCCAGGCCATGCAGCCCATGACCGAGCGCGAGTTCCTTGACACGCTGCGCCCGCTCATCCTCGAATTCACAGCCCAACCCGCCGCCGGCAGCCCCCCCGATCTCACACTCGTCCAGGAAGCCCTCGCCCCGCTCACCGCCATTGAGCGCCAGACGGCCTGGATGGAAACCTTCGGTTACTCCATCCCGGAAGCCGCGCGCATCATGCGCCTCGACCCCGGAACGGCGGAGAAACTCCGCGCACGAACCGAAGAGCTGCTGCGCGCCAAGCTCGACGACTGGTCCACGGGCCTGCTGGCCCGGCACGGCCGCGTGCTGGGCGCCGAGGTGGAGCTCAGTCCCTCCGCCGAACCCCTCTCCTACCGCGACGTTTTTGACGTGATCGACGGCCGCAACACCTGGCAGCACCGCCTGCACTTTGAGCGCACGCTCGAAGAGTCCTGGTTCGACGTCCACCGCGCCTGCCGCATCCGTGAGGCCGACGACGCCCTGGACAAGGCCAAGCCGCTTGACCACGCCGTGGCCCAACCCATCCTCGATCGCCTCGGCATCCCCGCCGAAAAGCCCGGTCTCCTGAAGCGTCTCTTCGCGGGGAAACGGTAAACTGGACCCTATGCCCCCCACTCGCACGCAGGTCACCTACGACGATGTCAACCTCGTCCTGCGCCTCTACGAACTCCGCCGCGAATCGAAGATGCGCGAGGCCCGCGCCTGGTTCACCGCCAATTTCCGTCCGCAAACCTGGGCCGAGGCCCTCGAGAAGTGGCCCCCTGGTTCGCCTGAGAACGCGATGTACCGGCAGGTGGTGAGCTATTGGGAGATGTGCGCGTCGTTCATCACCTCGGGCGTCCTGTTCGACGAGATCTTCTTTGAGAACACGCGTGAACTTCTGCTGGTGTATGTGCGGATCGAAAAGGTTCTGCCCGAGATGCGCAAGGCCAACTCCGACCCGCTCGCGTTCCACAATACGGAAAAGGTGGCCCAGCGTTTCATCGAGTGGATGAATCGTCGCGCTCCGGGCAGCTACGAAGCCTTCGCCAAACGCGTCGGTTAGGCGACTTCCCGCACTTCGACAGTTCGTTGTTCGTCGCCGCTGCGCTCAATGCGGATCTCCGTACGCGGCTTCGGCATACGATCGGCGAAGCGCTCGCCCCATTCGATCAGCACGAGCGCGTCGCGGTCCATCAAATCGTCCAGCTCCAACGTCGCCAGTTCGGCCGCCTCTTCGATGCGGTAGAGATCGATGTGATAGAGCCGCACAGGTTCGCCGTATTCGTGAATGAGGGTGAAGGTCGGGCTTGCCACCTCATCGGGCCGCGCCACACCGAGGCCCATCGCGATGCCTTTGGTCAGGGTCGTCTTGCCAGCGCCGAGATTGCCGATGAGCAGCACAACGCCGCGCCGGGGCAACTCCACGGCAAGCCGCGCGCCGAGCGCGATGGTCTCATCGGCCGAATGAGTGCTATAGGTGCGCATCGGCCATCGCCCGCGGCAGAAATCGCAACAGGTCCGTGGCAATCACACAGCGCTCGCTTAACTCCGCGGCAGCATGGTCGCCCGCGCATCCATGCAACCACACCGCGGCTACCACGGCCTCGCGCCATTGCTCCGGTTCCTGCGCCACCAGGCCCGCGATGAGTCCGGTGAGCACATCGCCCGAGCCGCCCGTGGCCATGCCCGGATTGCCCGTCGGGTTGATCCACACCTCGCCATCGGGGAAGGCGATCAGTGTGCGGTGCCCTTTTAACACGACCGTGCAGGCGTGCTCTATGGCGAACCCTCTCGCCAAGCCGAGACGATCGGCCTGCACCTGCGCCGTGGTGAGCCCAGTCAGGCGGCTCATTTCGCCGGGGTGCGGCGTCACGATACAGCCGGCCAGGCTGAGCGCCTCCGCTGCCGCAACATTGAGTGCATCGGCGTCCAGCACCTTCACAGCAGTGGCCGCCAGCACCGTCCGCAATACCGCTGATGCCCTCGCGTCGGTGCCCAGTCCCGGCCCCGCCGCGATCACTGCTTTGCCTTCCAGCGGCGGCGCCTCCAGGCTAGCTGTCATCAGCTCCGGCGCCATCGCCCGTGTATCTTCGCAGGCGACCGTCACCAGTCCTGCGCCGGCCCGCAGAGCCGCTAAACCCGCCATCGCCGCCGCGCCCGACTTGCCTGCGGCACCGCCCACCACAAGCACATGGCCATAGCTCCCCTTGTGAGCATCGCGGGCGCGTGTGCCAAGCACCGTTGCCGCCTGCCTCGGTTCGGTGACGTTCAGCCAGTGCGAAGGTTCCTTGTCGAGGAACGCGCTGGGAATTCCGATTGCACCGACAATCAACTCGCCCACGCGCCCGGCCTCGGCGCTGAGGTAGTGTTCCACCTTCGGCGCACCAAACGTGACCGTCACCTCCGCCCGCACGCCGTCGAACCCCAGCCCCGACGGCAGATCCACAGCCACCACCTTCGCCCCACTGCAGCGCTTGATCTCCTCGATCAACTCCGCCGCACGCCCCCGAGGCGCGCCTTCCAGCCCCGTGCCCAGCAGCGCGTCGACGATGATGGTCGCCGTGGGCGGGATGTCCCGCGTCACCTGGCAGCCCTTGTTCATCGCCAGCATCCGCCAGTTCGTGAGCGCATCGCCGCGAAACTCCTCAGGCTCACACGCCAGCACCACCTCAACGCGCGCCCGGAACCGAGTGAACAACTGCCGCGCAATGGCCAGCCCGTCGCCCCCGTTGTTGCCCTTCCCGCAACAGACGACGATGTGATGCCGGTCAAGCGGCGCGTAGCGTTCGGCGATTACTTCCACCACCCGCATCGCGGCATTCTCCATCAGGATCAGGCCCGGTATGCCGGCCACGATCGCGCGCCGGTCCGCCTCGCGCATCTGCGCCGCCGTGAGCACCTTCATCGTCTTGCCACCGCCAATCGCTGTTCCAGTTTGCGGACGTCCTCTGACTTACCCATCACGATGAGCACGTCGCCGCCGTCCAGTTGCGCCTCGGCCGGAGGATTAAATTCCATCGCCCCGCCGGCACGCCGAATAGCCAGCACGATGACGCCGATCTCGCGCCGCAGCTGCAGGTCGCGCAGCGAATGTCCAGCCATGGGGCACTCCGCATCCACTTTCACCTGTTCGATGCCCACATTCAAGCCCATGCGCGTGGTGGAGGTCACGTCGAGAAACTCAAACACATGCGGCTGGACGATGGCCTGCGCCAGGCGGTAGCCGGTCATCGAATAGGGCAGATAGACCGCGTCGGCCCCGGCCCGCCGCATCTTCGACTCCGCTTCCTCCTCCGCCACGCGCACGCTGACGTTGAGCATCGGGTTCATGGACTTCGCCGACAGAATCAGGAAGAGGTTTTCCGCATCGGTCGCCAGCGCGGCAATGAGGCCCTTGGCTTTCGTGATGCCCACCTCGCGCAACATCTCGTCGCGCGTGCAGTCGGCGAGCACGGCCAGGCAGCCCATCTTCATCGCGCGCTCCACACGGTCGGGGTTCTTGTCCATCACAACGAACGGCACGCCGGTGCGCGCCATCTCCCGCGCCGCCCCGCGCCCCACGCGCCCAAACCCGCACAGCAGGTAGTGGTTCTCCAGTTTGTCGATCACTTTTTTGGTCCGCCGCTTCCCGAAATAATTACTCAACTCCAGTTCCAGTACAATCTGCGTCACCGTGGCCATGATGTAGAACATGGTGGTGACGCCGCCAATCAGGAGGAACAGGTTGAACACTCGCCCGGTTTGAGAGAGCGGGTGAACCTCCATGTAACCCACAGTTGTGATCGTGATGGCCGCCATGTATAGCGAGTCGAGGAAGCCCCAACCCTCCACGATCATGAAGCCCGCCGCGCCGCCCAGCGAGATGGCGGCCAGTAGTGCCGCAATCGTGAACACACGCCGCCGCAGGTGTTCCATCGCTAGGATCTCTTCACCACCAGCAGTGTCATGTCGTCCTGCAACTCATGAGAACCGGTGAAATGCTGCACCGCGTCGATTACCGATGCGATGATCTGATCACCCGGCAGATGCGCGCCCTTCAGAGCCAATCGCCGCAACCGCTCCTCGCCGAACATCTCGCCGAACTCATTCTCCGGCTCGGTCACGCCGTCGGTGTAGCACACCAGCACGTCGCCCGGCAGCAGTTGCAGGCGGCTTTCCTGATAGGGCGCATGTGGGAACAGCCCCACCACCATGCCGTTCACATCCAGCATGGAGGCCTCTCCGTTCCTGATCAAAATGGGAGGAAGGTGGCCGGCATTGGTGTAGGTCAACACACCCGCGGCCGGATCGTACACCGCGAAGAAGAAGGTCGCGTATTTCTCCTGCGAGGTGTTGGCGTGCAACTGGCGGTTGATGCGGCTCACCAGCATCGAAGTGGGGAACGAGGTACAGGCCCCACGCTCGTCTTCGGCGGCCAGGCGTTGCACGTCGCTCATCACCAGGCGCAGCGAGGCCTGCAGGCTGGCCATCAACAGCGCCGCCGAGATGCCCTTGCCGGCCACATCGGCGATGGCCACGGCGAGGCAGCCCGAGGGCAGATCCTGGTAGTCGTAGTAGTCGCCGGAAACGGTCCGCGCGGCGTGGCACAGCGCCTCCACCTGCAAGCCATCCAGTTTCGGCTTGGACTTGGGGAAGAGCTGCCCTTGCACCTCGCGGGCGATCTGCAACTCAGCCTGCATGCGCTCGCTTTCCTTGGCCACCACCAGCAGACGCTCCACGTTTTCCGTCATGCGATTAAAGCTGCTGCTCAGTTCGGCCACCTGCTCGCCGCCGCGCACACGGATGCGGTGGCTGAAGTCGCCTTTCCTCACGCGCTGCGTTCCTTCATATAAATCCTGCACCGCGGCGGTGATCGTCGTCGTAATGCTCACGCCGATGAAGATGGAGATGAACTCCACCGCCACCAGCAGAATCGCCAGCGTGTACATGAACGGCATCAGGCCCGACTCCGTCCGTTGGGAGAATAGCGTGCGCACCACGGCGCTCATGCGCGAATGGACCCCCAACAGCGCGGTGTCGGTTTGCGCCAGGTTGTCCCAGAAGCGGATGGGCACGCGCGTCCCCCAGAGAAGTTCCCAATCGAAACGGTTCACCGGGGGCGGCACGGCTTGCACGGCAGCCTCCTCTTCCTCCGGGCTGGCCATCGGGTAGAAACCGATCTGCCGCCGCCGGAAGGGCTGCGCCGAGGCCGGGTCGGCAAAATGCAGGACGCTCACCTCGCACAGACCTGGCGAGAGATCAGCGAAGAACTTCCGGGTCAGCGGAGCAAGGATGGTCACTTCGCGTCCGCCCGCCACCACGTGGGCCCAGCCGTGCAGGTAGCGGCCGCGCACCACCAGCCCGGATTCGTTGCCCTGCCCCGGCGTCCGTTCGATGGGCGGCGACCCTTCAGGAAACGAATGCACTTTGCCGCCGTCGTATACCGTGATCAACAGGCCCGGAAAGCGCTCCTGGTTCACCGCCCCAACCCGGTCCACGGCGCGCTCCACGATCGCTTGCGGCGCGCGCGCCAGGCTCTCCGCACTCAGGTGCAGCTGGGCAATCCGTCGTTCCATCTCCGAATGCACCAGGTAGACCGCGAACTGTCCGGCCGTTTCCTTGGCGGCATATCCAGCCAGGCCCACAACGAGCAACAGGGGAATGACGGCGATGAACAGGAACGCCACCACCAGGCGATTGCGCAGGTTCCAGATGAAATGCCGCAGCAGCCGCCGCGCCCATTTCACGAACGACCAGCCGAAGGCGCCGATGGTGATCAGAAGGGCCAGCAGCACCAGGCCCACATGCAGCGACGCGAATTGAAGCCCGGCGGCCAGCAGGCCCGCCGCGACCGTCAGCTTCTCCGAGGTCTCCCAACGGGGCAGCCAGTCGCTCCAACTCAAGGCCGCCTGTTGACCTTCACCCGCGCTCATAGGCCTCCGCTGACGTCAAATGCGCGACTTCGCGATAGCCGGCGTTTCTTCCTCGGCCAACTCCGGCAAGTGATCAATGCCCTGCAAATAGTACTGCGTCAGGCCCTCGCGCAGAATCGCCATGGCCTCTTTCGGATCGTCGGCGAACTGGAACAGATCGAGGTCGCCCGGGCTGATCATGCCGTGCTTCACCAGCGCGTCGAAGTTCAGCACCTCTTTCCAGAACGCCGTGCCGTAGAGCACGATCACGATCTTCTTCATCAGTTTGTGCGTCTGCGCGAGCGTGAGCAGCTCGCTCAGTTCGTCCAGAGTGCCGAACCCGCCGGGGAACACCACAAGCGCCTTGGCCAGATACGCAAACCAGAATTTGCGCATGAAGAAGTAGTGGAATTCGAAATTCAAGTCGGGCGTGATGTAGGGATTGGGCGCCTGCTCAAACGGCAGGCCTATGTTGAGACCGATGCTCTTGCCGCCGGCGTCGATCGCCCCGCGGTTGGCGGCTTCCATGATGCCCGGACCACCGCCCGTGGCCACCACGAAGCGCTGCCGCTCCTGATCGAGAAGCAGCGACCACTCCGTCACGAGCCGGGCCAGTTCGCGCGCTTCGTTGTAATAGCGCCCCATCGGCCCGTCTTCGTGAATGCGTGCAGAGCCGAAAAACACCACCGTGTCGTGAATCCGGTTCTGCCGGAAGTGCGACCAGGGGTGCAGGTACTCGGCCAGAATGCGGATCGTCCGCGCATCGCGGCTGGCCAGAAATTCGTGGTTCAGATAGGCAACCGGCATTCCGTTTTCTTTGGACGACGGCTTGGTCGGATCACTCATCGCGGGCTGGCTCCCTCTCCGCCGTGGCGCCACGTTCACTTTGCAGGGCGTCCACGCGCTTTCCCAATTGTCTCACCGCCCGTACCAGTTCCGGCAGTTTCGGAAACGCAGCCACGGCCCGCCGCCAAGTCTTCGCGTCGAAGTGCGGCGAACCGGCCACGACCGAACCCGCCTCGATATCGCCTCCGATCCCCGCCTGCGCATAGACGATCGCGTTGTCGTGGATGGTCAAGTGGCCGCTAACGCCCGCCTGCCCGGCCAGCAGCACGTTCTTCCCCAGCACGGAGCTGCCCGCCAGCCCAGCCTGCGAGCAGATGATGTTGTCCTCACCGATGACGCAGGCGTGCCCTACCTGGACGAGCGAATCGATCTTCGCCCCGCGCTTTACGCGCGTTTCGCCCATCGTCGCGCGGTCAATCGAGGTCAGTGACTGGATCTCCACATCGTCCTCAATCACCGTGACGCCCGACTGCACGATCTTGAAATGAGTGCCCTCCTTCGTCTTGGCGAAGCCAAACCCGTCGCCGCCCACCACGACGCCGTTTTGCAGGATCACGCGGTGGCCCACGCGGCAGAACTCGCGCACCACGGCATGGGAATGGGCCGTGAAGTCGTCGCCGATCTCGGCGCCTTCGTAAATGACGACATGCGGATGAAGGAGCGCCCTTTTTCCGATGCGCACACGTTCGCCCACCACGGCGAACGGCCCGATGGAGGCCCCTTCGCCGATGATCGCCGAAGCGGCAATGGAGGCCTGTGGGTGGATGCCCGGCGCCGGCCGCGGCGGTTGATAGAACATCGCCAGAGCGCGCGCGAAGTCGTGATAGGGGTTGGCGCTGACGACGCTTGTGATGGACTGCCCGCTGACGGGAGCCGTCACCAGAATCGCCCCCGCGCGCGTGTCCTTCACCTTGTGCGCATACTTCGGATTGGCCAGAAAGGTAAGCTCGGAGGGACCGGCCTGCTCCATGCCCCGCACGCCAGTGATGTCCAATTCCCCGTCGCCGATTACGGTACACCCCAACGCCGCCGCCAGCTCTCGCAGTTTCATTGTCAAGCATCAGGGTAGCGCGCCCGCCGCCAAGCTGCCCCCCATGCCGCCCCCAACCTGCGAGATAAAGGAAGGGAACCTAATGCCCTTCAACCGCGTCCCCCTAGCCGTGAGAACTCAGGCGCTTCTCTTCCTCTTTGCCGTGTCCGTGCCCCTCGCCGCGCAGGAACGGCTCAACCGATACGCACTCCTGCTGAACGACCCGCCGCTGGCCGCGGTCGGGTCGTTCGGCAAGGCCGGTCCCCGCGCCGCCTCGGCCGACGCACGCGCCCGCGTAGCCGCGGCGCAAACCAGCCTGCGGGCTACGCTGGCTGAGCGCAACATCAAGGTGCTCGGCAGCGCCGACACGGTGGTCAACGCTGTCTTCGTCTATTCGCCCGACGCCGCCGCGCTTGCCTCATTGCCCGGCGTCCGCCGCGTCGTGCCCATGGAGACTCACAAAGCGCACATGGTGAAAGCGCTCGACCTGATCCGCGCGCAGATTGGCTGGAACAATGTGGGCGGTCCGGATAACGCGGGCAAGGGCGTGAAGATCGCTATCCTCGACTCCGGCATCGACAAGGACCATCCCGCCTTCCAGGACGCATCGCTCGCCATGCCCGCCGGCTACCCGCGATGCGCCGGCAGTGACTGCAACTACGCGAGCAACAAGATCATCGCCGTGCGCAGCTACGTTGACCTGCTCGTCCTTCCCGACCAGCCGGAGTTTTCGCGTCCCGATGACCTCACGCCGCGCGACCGTGTCGGCCACGGCACCGCCGTTGCGTTCGTCGCCGCCGGCAACCAGGTCTCCACGCCGCTGGGCCAGGCCTCCGGCGTCGCCCCCAAGGCCTGGGTCGGGAATTACAAGATCATCGGTTCGCCCGGGGTCAACGACGTCACCTTCACCGACGTGTTCATTCAGGCCCTCGATGACGCCGTGAAGGATGGCATGGACATCGCCGTTTACTCCTACGGGCGCGGCGCTCTGTGGGGTCCCACTGATCGCGGCGCCACCTGCGAGGAAGCGGCCAACCGCGCTTGCGACCTCTCGGCCGACGCCGTGGACAACGCCACCCGTGCGGGGCTCACCGTCGTCGTCTCGGCCGGCAACGACGGCGACCTCGGCAACCAGCCTCCCACCCTCAACACGATCAACTCGCCGGCCACCGCGCCTTCGGCACTTTCGGTTGGCGCCACAACAAACTCACAGCGCTATGTTTCGAGCGTCCGAGCCCCGGCCGGCGCGCCACAGGCAATCACCGACATCGCGGCCTTCCTCGGCAACGGTCCCAAGCCACAGGCCTCCTTCTCCCCCACAGTGAAGGATGTGCGCACACTGGAGAACGACGGCAAAGCCTGTACCCCGCTTGCTAACGGAAGCCTCAATGGCATGCTCGCCCTCATCGACCGCGGCAACTGCCAGATCGCCATCAAGGCCATCAACGCCCAACAGGCCGGCGCGGTGGGCGTGATCCTCATCCAATCCGACAATTCCGACTTCATCTTTCCGCCCACGGGACTTGAGGAGACTGGCATCCCGCTCGCGATGATCGGGGCGACCCCAGGCGCGGCTCTGCGCACCTACGTCAACGCCAATGCGAACGCCCGGGTGACGCTCGACCCAACGCTGCGTGCCGAGTCGCAGACCGCGAATCAGATCGCCTATTTCAGCTCCTACGGTCCGAATATTCGCACCACGGGCATCAAGCCCGAGGTGGTCGCTCCCGGCCTGCCTCTCTATATGGCGACGCAAAGCCTCGATCCCAATGGCGCCATGTACAACCCCTCGGGCTGGGTCACCGCACAGGGCACCAGTTTTTCCGCTCCCATGGCCGCCGGTGTCGCCGCCCTCTTCAAACAGCGCTTTCCCAACGCCACGCCGGCCCAGGTAAAGTCGGCCGTGGTGAACTCGGCCAGCGCCGACATCGATGACATCATCGACGGCAACCTGGTGAGTCCGGCCCGTGTCACGGCCATGGGCGCCGGCAAGGTGAATGTGAATGACACCGCCCGCACGACGCTGGTGGTGGAGCCTTCCACCGTCAGCTTCGGCGCGGTGACCGCAAACTCCGCTCCCTCGCCGCAGACGCTGGTCTTCCGCAATCTGGGCGACTCGGCCATCACCGTCCGCATCGACAACCGCGCGCGCGACCTCTCCAGCAACGCGCGCGTCACTCTCTCCACCAACGCCTTCCCGCTCGCGCCCGGGGCCTCGCAGCAGGTGACCGCCACGCTGCAAGGCACCCCGAATGCCGGCGGCTATGAGGGCGAACTCGTGGTCACCGGAGGCGTCACCACGATTCGTGTTCCCTACCTGTTTATGCGCTCCGACAATGTCCTGTTCGACGCCTTCCCGATCACCAACTATTTCTTTGAAGGCATCGCCGGCGAGGCCATCCCCGGCGGCGCGTTCACGCGGCTCGTGCTGAAGGCGACCGACCAGTACGGTTTGCCCGTGGGCAACCTCCCGGTGCGCTACCGCGCCACCCGCGGCGGCGGACGCATCGAGGTGGCGCTCGAACGGACCGACGATCTGGGCATCGCCGCCGTGCGCGACGGCTTCCTGGGCCCTGAAATTGGCGAGCAGGAGTTTGTTGCCGAGGTCGGCACGGCGCCCAGCATTGTCTCCGTCATCTTCCCCGGCCGCGCCCGGCTGCGCCCGGTGATCCGCACCGGAGGTGTCGTCGATGCCGCCAGTGGCCTCGCGGGCAACGGCCTGGCGCCCGGCAGCTACATCTCCATCTTCGGCCAGAACCTCAGCGACGTAACGCGCGCCGGCGTGACGCTCTCGCTGCCGTTGTCGCTGGCCGGCATCAGTGTCAGCTTCGACATCCCCAGCCGCCAGCTCAGCTACCCCGGCCGGCTCCACTTCGTCAGCCAGACGCAGATCAACGTGCAGATTCCGTGGGAGCTTGCCGGCCAGAACTCGGCGCAAATGAAAGTGTCTATCGGCGACTACTCGTCGGCGCTCTACACCGTGCCGCTCAATACCGTCTCTCCCCAAGCTTTCGAATTCACCGATCCCGGCACCGGACGCCGCCTGGCAGCCGCGCTCGATGCTACCTTCGCGCTCGTGTACGACGCCAACAAGGCAAAGAAGGGCCAGTTCATCCAGATCTACTGCAACGGCTTGGGGCCGGTGGATTCCACGCCGCCCTCCGGCGAGCCCTCGTCGGCGAACCCATTGGCCCGCACCACCAGCGCCCCCACGGTTACCATCGGCGGCCGCCCGGCCGAGGTGGTCTTCTCCGGCCTCGCTCCCGGCATTGTCGGCCTCTACCAGATCAACGTCCGCATCCCGGCTGACGCTCCCTCCGGCCTCCAGCCGGTCACCATCCAGATGGGCAACGTAACCGGAAAAGCCACGAACATCCCGATCGAGTAGCTTGAGAAGGGGGGAGCGCCACCGCTGTCTCCCTTTCTCACGCCCTCGGCCAGCGACCCGCCCGGCGCGTCGTATAATGAAATCTCGGAAGTCCAGCCCTCCCCATGGAAGATCTCAAGAAGAAGTTGCAGGAGGAGATCGCCGCCCTGGAATACGAAATGCATGTCGAGCTCCCCAGGGAGATCGCGCGCGCTCGTGCCTACGGCGATCTCAGTGAAAACGCGGAATACTCCGCGGCCAAAGAGCGCCAGCGCTACGTCGACGCGCGGCTTTCACAGATCAAAGGGCGCTTGCGCCACTTCTCCATGATCGACATGAGCCGCATTCCGCGCGACAAGGTGGGTCTCGGCTCGGAAGTGACAGTTCTCGATCTCAAGAAAGACGAAGAGATCTCTTATAAGTTGGTCGCCAGCGAAGAGGCCGACGTGAATGCCGGCCGCATCTCCACCACCTCGCCGATCGGCAAAGGGCTGCTTGGCAAGGAAGTGGGCGACACTGTTAAAATCATCATTCCGGGCGGCGCCAAGGAATTTGAGATTCTCAAGCTCACCACGATTCACGATCAGGTCTAGGCGGCGCCGGGAAGCGGGAGCAGTGACAACATGACCTTCACCAGTATGATCGGGGTCACCTGCAACAAGGTGATCGTCGGCATTGTGGGCATTCTCAAGGCTCTCGGCATTCACCCCAACGCGCTAACCCTGATTGGGCTTCTGATCAACATCGGGGCCGCCGTGTTGCTCGCCCAGGGCCGCTTCTTCGCCGCCGGGTGGGTCATTACAGGCGCCGCCATCTTCGACATGGTCGACGGCCGGGTGGCCCGGGAAACAAACCAGGTGACACGGTTCGGCGGTTTCTTTGACTCCGTGATTGATCGCTACTCCGACCTCGGCCTGCTCATGGGCCTGCTCGTGTATTACGCCAACATCAACCGGCCCTTTTACGTCGTCCTGACGGCGATTGTGATGACTGCCTCGGTGATGATCAGCTACACGCGCTCACGCGCCGAGAATACGATTCCCAAATGCAAGGTCGGCTTCCTGGAGCGGCCCGAGCGCATTGTGCTGTTCATCATCGGATCGCTGTTTAATCGCATTCCCGCCGTGCTGTGGGTGATCGCGGTGCTCGGCAACATTACGGTGATCCACCGCATGATCTTCACCTGGCAGGAAACCACGCGGCTTGAGGATGCCCAACTTCGCTCGGTAGGCCAGCAGGAAAAGGCCGCCCGGGCTTAGCCCGCCGCGCCGTCGTCGCCTTCCAGGATGACGAACGCCATTCCGTTTTGCGCGGTGTGTGTTAACGACAGCGCAATGCGCTTCACACCCATCCGCGCCGCCACCTCAGCCGCCACACCGTGCAGACGCAGGGTCGGCCGGCCTGAAGGCAAGTTGGCGACCTCGAAATCCTGCCACGTCACGCCCCGCCGCCACCCCGTGCCAATCGCCTTCATTCCCGCTTCCTTGGCTGCGAAACGGGCCGCGTAGCGTTCAAACTTGTTCGCCTTACGCTCCACATAGGCGATTTCGCCCGGTGTGTAGATACGCTTCACGAAACGCTCGCCGTAGCGTTCAATCGAATGGCGGATGCGGTCCACCTCGGCCAGATCAATGCCCGTTCCGAGAATCAAAGTCCTGCTCCCGTGGTGGTAAGAGTCAGCCGCCCGTGCTTCACTCCCTTGGTCGACAGCAGCGCGTCGGCAATCTTCCTGACCTCCCCCGCCCGACCCTTCACGACGAGCACCTCGAGGCAGTTGTCGTGATCCAGGTGCACATGCAGGGTGGAGAGGATGTTGTGGTGGTGGTCGTGCTGCAATCCGGTGAGCCGCTCGCTGAGTTGCCTCACATGATGGTCGTACACCAAGGTGACCGTGCCCACCACCGGCACTTCGGGCTTCTCCCAATCGTGACGCACCAACTCGTCGCGAATGAGATCCCGAAACGCTTCGGAGCGGTTCGTATAGCCCCGCTCCGAAATAAGATCATCAAACTTGTGTAACAAGCTTGCGTCGATAGCTACGCCGATGCGGCTGAGATCACTCATGGAAAACCCATCCACGAGCCTAGCCGAGACACTGCGTCCCCGCAACTGCGCTTGGCCGCTTCGAGCGTAGGGACTAGCCGTCCGACTTTTGCTGCTTGCGGTATTCGCTCCAGCGCTTCTTCTGCGCTTCGGCGATCCGTTTCCGCGCCGCGGCGCTCATCTTGCGGCGCTTGCGCGGCTTTTCCTCTGCCGGAGCCGCGCTCGCACTGGCGCTCTTTGCCGGACGGCCAGGAGAACGCTTGCCCATCGCTTCGCGCAGCTGACGGATCTGTTCGTCCAGCCGCTCTTTCTGCAGCAGCAAACCTTCCAATGCCGCCGCGAGCAGGTTCGGATCGTTCATAAGTTGTGTTGGTCGAGCCATGGGTAACCTCGTCTAAAGATTCTATATCAATGTAACAAAAATTACTATCTAGAATCCCCGCTCCGAGTCCGCCAGGATGGTAACAGGGCCTTGGTTGGTGAGCGTCACCTCCATGCTCGCCTGAAACACACCGGTCTCGACACGCAATCCTATCCGCCGCAATTCATCCACGAAGTACTCGTACAGATCGCGCGCCTGAGCCGCGCCCGCGGCTCGTTCGAACGAGGGCCGGTTACCCTTCTTGACGTCTCCCCACAAGGTGAACTGACTCACTACGAGCAGCGCGCCCCCCACTTGCTCTACGTTCCAATCCATCTTCCCCTCGGGGTTGGGGAAGATGCGCAGCCCGGCTATCTTGCGCGCCAGATACCGCGCGCTCTCGGCATCGTCCTCACCAGATACTCCCACCAGCACGAGGAGGCCACGTGCAATCGCCCCCACCACCACTCCGTCCACCTTCACATTGGCTTCCGATACCCGCTGCACCACGGCTCTCATGACGATTCGATTCTCTCCCCCCCGTTTCCCGGCGACCACATTCGCCCACAGGTGATTATCCCGCGGCTCTAAGCCAATCACCCGAGCGACCCCGCCCTCACAGTCCCCGATACTGAGCACAATGATCTTCCGACGCAAACGAGGGGGCCGCAGATTGCCCGTCGGCTTCTACCACCTGCAGAGCGACGGCAAGTCCGCTCAGGGCTTTGGTGACGCCGACTTCATCCGCTTA
Source organism: Acidobacteriota bacterium (assembly GCA_017304135.1). GTDB lineage: Bacteria > Acidobacteriota > Terriglobia > Bryobacterales > Bryobacteraceae > JAFLBB01. The sequence goes on from JAFLBB010000013.1 coordinate 32,804, forward strand.
CGCGACGAGGATGGGAACGTCTGGCAGGGAACCGTCGACATTCACGGCGACAGTTCGCTCCACTACCGGTTCCGCGACGCCAAGGGCAACTCCATCAGCGGCTTTTCCGATGATTATGGCGTGTTGTTGCGCGACGGCCGGGGGCGCACCTGGCGCGGCTACATCTGCTAAACCAGACAGCCGGCGCTCATTGCGGGCGTCTCGAATACTTCTCATACAATTTGGTGTGCTTACTGTCCAGGCTCACCTGCTTGCCCTGAATGAACAGGCTTCGGACCTGAGTCTTGGTTTCCAGCGGATCGCCATCAGTCAGGATGAGGTCTGCCACCTTGCCTTCCTGAATCGAGCCTAGCTGCCCGCCAAGACCCCAGATTTCAGCCGCGTGCACAGTGAGAGCCTTCAACGCCACCTCCTTGGGCAGGCCAAAGGCAACAGCCGCAGCGGCCTGATAAGGGACGTTGCGAGCAAACTGATTGTCGAAGCTCCCGAAGGCAAACTTGACCCCAGCCTTGTGCAATTCCGCCGGAAGCGTGTACTGGCTGTCGTAGGCGGCGTCTTCTTCCGCCGGCAGCGTATGCGTCTCGCCGAGAATCACGGGGATCTTGTCCTTCACGATCTCCGCCAGCGCCTTGCCGGGTTCGCGCACTTCGGCCAGAATGATCTTCACCCGTTCGCGCCGGGCAAAGGCAATCGCGTCCAGAATGGTTCGTTCGCGCCGCGCCACAACCAGGACAGGCCGCCTGCCTGCCAGCACCGGCAGCATGGCTTCCAGCTTGGGATCAGTCTGGAACCCGGCGCCGCCCGCACTCTTCGCTTTCTCATAGCGGCGGGCATCTTCAAAAAATAAACGCAGCTTCTCTAGCTCTTCGTCATAACGCTTTTTGGCCTCGCCATACGCCGTTGCCCGCGAATTAAAGAACTCCCCACTTGATGCGGCGATAACCGGGAAATTGAGCCTGACCACCACATCGCCCTTCACGCTCATCTCTTCCCACGTCCAGCCATCCAGATGAATCATGGCCCCTTGGCCTGAGATGATCCCGCCCTGCGGCAACGTGACTACCGAGGTGATGCCATTGGCCCGCGTGACCGCAATATGCTCACTCTCCGGATTCACCGCAATCAGCGCCCGCAACTGAGGATTGAAGTCACCCAGTTCATTGGTGTCGCTGGTTTCTCGAACCGCGCCAATCTCACTCAAACCGATATTGGTGGCCGAGTTAATCAGGCCCGGATAGAGGTGCAAGCCCTTGGCGTCGATCACCGTGGCCCCTTTGGGCGCGGCTAACTTCACCCCAACACCGGCGATTTTCCCGCCTTGAATCAGTACGGAACCGCTCGGCAGCTCCTCGCCCACCACGGGGTGGATGTAGGCGTTGCGAATGAGAATCGTTTCCTGTGCCGGAGCCGCGGCCAGAGACGCGAGGAGTAAAAGGATCGCTCTCATGCCGGCCTCCGGCCCGGCGCCGCCGCCGGTTTCTTCTGCTTTTCCTCGAGCGCCTTTTTCCTCAATTCGAGTTTCATCCGCGCTTTCTCGTCTTCTTCGCGGCTAAAGTACATCACACCGTCCACAAATACCTTCTCCACCTTGCTGTAATTGGAGAGAGGATGCTGATCATAGATCACCAGATCGGCATCCTTGCCCACTTCAATCGAACCCACGCGGGAGTCGATGGCGAGTTGCTTCGCCGGATTGATCGTCACCATGGCGAGGGCTTCCTCTTCGGTCAGGCCGCCATACTTCATCACCTTGGCCGCTTCCAGATTCAGGTGACGCATCAGTTCGGCCGAATCCGAGTTGAGCGACACCAGCACGCCGCGCTTGTGCATCAGCGCCGCGTTGTAGGGAATGGCATCGAAGGCCTCCACTTTATACGACCACCAGTCACTGAAGGTGGACGCCCCGGCGCCGTGCTTGGCAATCTCGTTGGCCACCTTGTAGCCTTCCAGGACGTGCTGCAGAGTGCGGATCTTAAACCCGAATTCATCCGCTAACCGAAGGAGCATTAAGATTTCGTCAGCGCGGTAACAATGCGCGTGAATAAACCGCTTGTCTTCCAGAATCTCCACCAACGGGTCTAACTTCAGGTCGCGGCGCGGCGGAATCGCTGTCTCGCCTTTCGCTGTCCGGGCTTCAAATGCCTTCCAATCGGCTTGATAACGGCGCGCATCGGTAAAAGCCTGGCGGATCACATCTTCCACGCCCATGCGTGTCGCCGGATAACGGAGTGTCGTCGCACCAAAAGAGGGAGTGCTGCCGCGGCGCTTCGGATTCTCTCCTAACGCAAACTTAATTCCCGGCTTCGCACCTTCAAACAATAGACCTTTGACGTCTTTTCCCCAACGCGTCTTAATAACGGAACACTTACCACCGATGGCATTCGCGCTCCCATGGAGGACATTTACGGTGGTCACGCCGCCGGCCAGGGCACGGTAAATGTCGATATCTTCAGGATTCAATACATCCTCAATCCCGACCATGGAACTTACCGAGACGCTGCCTTCATTGATCGAGTCAGCAGCAATATGCGAATGGCAGTCGATGATTCCCGGAATCACGTACTTCCCGGCCGCATCCACCACCGTGGCCCCACCGGGAATCATCAGCTTTTCGCCCACTTCGGCGATCTTTCCGTTGGAGATTCGGATCGACCCTTCCAACCGCCCCTTGGTGACCGTCAGGATCTTCGCGTTTTGAATCACCAGGTCCGCCCCGGGCAGCGCGCATGCCGCCAGTGCGAGGACCCCGCCCACCTGCCAGAGCGTCTTCATTTCGCAGCCTCCTCCTTCTTTGCCTCCACAGGCGCAGGCTCATACTTCACGCCATCCACAATCACTGCCTTCACTTTTGACCGCTCCTGAAACCAGTCGCCATCCACCACCGTGAGGTTGGCGATCTTACCCGGTTCGAGGCTTCCCACGCGGTCGGCGACGCCGTAAATCTCCGCCGCTGAGAGCGTCAGCGCCCGTACGGCATCCTCGCGCGACAGACCAGCATCGATGGCCTTCTTCAGCGCGGCGCGCAACTCCGAGGGCTTCTCGATGCCGCCCGAGTAGAAGGCGAACTTCACCCCGGCTTTTTGCAACGCGGCAGCGGCTGCTGGAGCGGCCTCGCGCAGTTCCAATGTGCGCACGCTGTCACGCACGTCGGGGTTGGCTTCCTTTGGCTTCTCGGGGAATTGCAGGCTCACCAGGACGGAAAAGCCGCTGGCCTTGATCGCCTCGATGGCGCGGGCAGCGTCGTGACCGCCGTAGAGCACCACATTCCGCTTCAACTCCGCTCCAAACCTGGCCATCCGCTCCAACTCCACCCGCGAGGCGGCGGGCAGCATGACGCGCGACGAGGCCAGTACGCCTTCCAGCGCCCGGTCGTACTCCACACGCTTCATCCCCCGCGGCGACTTGGCATAGAGTTCCTTGGCCGCCTGATAGTGATCGGCATCGAGATACACCTGGCGAATGTAGGCAAACGCGCCCATCAGCGAGCCGGGAAAACTGGTGAACCCCGATGTGCGCACACTCAACGATTGCCCCAGCGGCGAGGCGACCAGCATTTGGCCCGGCTTGTCCCCTGCCAGATTGATCCAAGAACCGTGTCCGGCGAAGATACCCGATGTGGGGAAGACGACGGCCGAGGTAAAGCCCGCGTCGCGTGCCTGAGCGATGCTGGCGTCGCCGGATTGCACCAACTCGACTCCGGTGATCCAGGCGGTGTTGGCCGGGCGATCCTCCGGTCCCCGGGCCACTGGCCCTGCGGGGGCAGCGCCCCGGCCGCGTGGCGTGGCCGGCTCCTGCGCGGAGGTGGAGCGGGGAACGCCCCAGGTGCTCATGGTGTTGGTGAAGCCGGGATAGACGGTGAGGCCCACGCCTTCAATGATCCAGGCATCAGGAGGAATCGCGGCGTTTGCGCCGGCGGCTTCGACAAGCCCATCACGCACCACCACATTGCCGCGCTCGATCACGGCGCCTGTCCCCGTATAGATCTTGGCACCCCGCACAGCCAGCACCTTGGGAACCTCCGCCCACAGCGCGCCGGCCGTGAGCAGAATCGCCAGCACCTTCGTTCGCCACATTGCCTTCCAGACCCTCCTGAAACCGCTCCTAATCAAGTGAATCCGCTATTATAGGGGTTTCTTTCACATGCCCTCCCGAAAGCAGCCGCCGCAGACGCCTCGCGCTCAGGCCACTTCCTACAAAGACGCCGGCGTCAACATCGACGAAGCCGACCGCGCCGTGGCACGCATCAAGCGACTGGCGAAGTCCACTTTCTCGCAAAATGTTCTTACTGGAATCGGCAGCTTCGGGGCCGCCTTCAGTCTCGCCGGATGGAAGAAGCCGGTCCTGATCAGCTCCGCCGATGGCGTCGGCACGAAGCTTAAGGTGGCCTTCCTGGCCAACAAGCACGACACGGTGGGCGAGGACCTGGTGAATCACTGCGTCAACGACATCATGGTGCAGGGCGCGACGCCGCTCTTCTTCCTCGACTATTTTGCCACGGGAACGCTGAACGCCCTGATTACCGCGGATGTGATCGCCGGAATCGCCCGCGGATGCAAAGCCAACGGCTGCGCGCTCATCGGCGGCGAAACGGCCGAGATGCCGGGACTTTACTTACCGGGCGAGTATGATCTGGCCGGCTTCATTGTTGGCGCGGTGGAGCAGAAAAAGCTGCTCACCGGCGCCGCCATCCGTCCGGGCGACCTGCTGCTCGGCCTGCCATCCACCGGACTGCACACCAACGGCTACTCGCTGGCGCGCAAGCTGCTCTTTGAGGTCGCCAAAGCGAACGTCGATACGCACCTGCCCGAGTTAGGCTGCACGGTAGGCGAGGAATTACTGAAGGTTCACCGCTCGTATGCGAAGCCGATCACGGCCTTGCGAGATGCCGGCATCCTCAAGGGTGCGGCCCACATCACCGGCGGCGGCATCACGGACAACCTGCCGCGCATTCTGCCCGATACGGCATCAGCGGAGATCCACACACGCTCGTGGACGATCCCGCCCGTGTTTGAGTTGCTGCGCTCCATCGGCAACGTGCCGCTGGATGACTACCGCCGCACGTTCAACCTCGGCGTGGGCATGATTCTGGTGGTCGATGCGAAGCGCGCTTCGGCGGCGGAAGCCCTGCTCAAGAAGGTTCGCTCGCCGTTCTTTGAGATCGGCCACATTGTCGCCGCCAAGCCGCGCGCACCGCGCGTCGTGTATCTCGACTAGTCCATGGGCAAACGACTCGGCATTCTCCTCTCCGGCCGCGGCTCCAATTTCGAGGCCATCGCCGGCAACATCCGCCACGGAACCCTGGACGCGGAAATCGCCGTGGTCATCTCGAATCGCGAGGCCGCTCCCGGACTGGCGACTGCCCGCGCCCTGGGCCTGCAAGCCGTGTGTCACCCCTCCAAGGGAATCGAACGCGAGGCCTTTGACACGCAGTTAGTGGCCACGCTGCGGCAGCACGAAGTCGACCTGGTCATCCTGGCCGGTTACATGCGCCTGCTGAGTCCCGTGTTTATCCGCGCCTTCCCGCAGCGCATCCTGAACATTCATCCGTCGCTGCTACCGGCCTTTCCCGGACTGGACGCCCAGCACCAGGCGTTTGAGTATGGCGCTAAGATCTCAGGGTGCACCGTGCACTTCGTGGACGAGCAGCTCGACCACGGCCCGATCATTTGTCAGTCCGCTGTGCCTGTGCTCGCCGGTGATACGGCCGAGACGCTTTCCGCGCGCATCCTCGAAATGGAGCACAAGGTCTACTCCGAGGCCATTGGCATCGTGCTCTCAGGCCGGTACCGTATAGAGGGACGACGCGTCCTGGTTGAGGAGAACTAACATGAACCGCCGCCAATTCGCCGCTGCCGCCGCCGCCGCGCAAACCGCGCTTGCCTATCAACGCACCATCGGAGCCAATGACCGCATCAGGGTGGGAGTCATCGGCGCGGGCGGCCGAGGCCGCTACCTGACTGGTGAGTTCAAGGAGATCGGCGCGGAGATGGCGGCCGTGTGCGACGTGGCCGAGGCGAATCTCGAGGCAGGTTTGAAGGCCGCAAGCACCGGCGCCAAGCCGTTCGACAACTACAAGCGTCTGCTGGAAGACAGGTCCATCGACGCCGTCATCGTGTCCACGCCTGACCACTGGCATGCGCAGATGACGATCGATGCTGTCGAAGCAGGCAAGGACGTGTATGTCGAAAAGCCGCTCGCGCACACCATCGCTGAGGGCTATCGCATGATCGAGGCGACGCGTCGCACCAAGCGCATTGTGCAGGTGGGCATGCAGCGGCGCAGTTCGGCGCTGTTTCAGGAATCGCGCGCCATTGCGCAGTCGGGCGAACTGGGCAACGTGCGGCTGGTGAATTCCTGGTGGTACAACCATCAGGCATCGATGAACACGAGCCCGGTTACGGGCAAGGTCGACTGGCAGCAGTGGCTCGGGACGTCACCCAAGCGCGAGTTTGATCCGATCCGCTTCCGCAACTGGTATTACTTTTGGGACTACTCAGGCGGACTCATGATCGGCCAGGCTGCGCACGTGATCGACGCCATCCACTGGTACATGAACTCCGACGCTCCGCTGGCGGTCACCACTTCGGGCGGCGCGGTGAATATCGACGGCGTGGAGATTCCCGAGACCACCTGCATGTCGATTGAGTATCCGCAGAACTACCTGGCGGTGTTCACCGTCGGCTACAAGGCGATGCGGTACAACATGTTCAACGACCAGTGCAAACAGTTCCACGGAGACAAAGCGCGCCTGGATGTGGGGCGTGAATGGTATGCGCTCTATCCGCAGTCGACCGCGATTGAGATGAAGCCGAGCCGCGAAAAGAAGCTGCCGGGTTCGTTCAATCCGGCCACGCGCGATCACATCCGCAACTTCCTGGACTGCATCCGCACGCGAAACGAACCCAACGCTCCGGTGGAGGCGGGCCAGTCGACCAACATCGTGCTCTGCATGGCGATCGAGTCGCTGCGCACGGGGCGGCGGATGAAGTGGAATCCGGTGTCGCGCCGCGCCGAGGCATAAGCGGCCCCCTCAGGGCACCCAGGTGAGCGTCTTGGCCGGGGGAGCGTCGTTCGGCACGAGGCCGGGCTGCGCGGGCAAGGGAGCGGGTTGATTGGGAAGCGGCCCGGGGAAGCGGCCGGGGTTCGATCCGTAGGCGTGGATGGAAGTGAACAGGGTTTCCATAGCGGCTCCAGTGTAGGGGGCGGTGTGTGTGCGCGGTTCACCGGGCTGCCGGAAGTGGTTGCAGAGACAAGGGGAAGAGAAATTCCCAGCGTGTGTGATCGGGAATGAACGGAGGGTGATTTCGAGCCGTCACTGATTGGGTGGCGGCGGGGGCGGGGTATGGCTGGTTGTGGTGAGGAACAGGGACTGGAGCCGCCAGCCGTGCACCGTGCGGTGGAAGATGGCGATGTTGGAGTAGCGGCAGCCTCGGAGGTAATCGAAGCCGGCGATGGCGCGCTGACCATCGCGGGTTATATGAGGTGTGCGAACCGCGAGTAGTTTGCCACGCTTGGCGGCGTTCGCGGCGCGTGCCGCGAGGGAAGTGAGGTCGGTTCCATCCAGGGGAGTTGCCCCGGAGCGAATGTAGTTGATGGCTTCCTCAATGTACTCTCGGCTCTCCGAATTGACGGCTCGCGCGGCTTCGAGCAGCGCCAGTGCACGCGGCGAAGCGTTGAGTTTCAATGATCGGATCGCGTTGCTGGTGACGGCGCCGCCGAATTCGCCTTTGGCAGCGTAGGCGAGAAGGCCCCAATCCTTGTCCGTCGCCGGGTGAATCAGGTGGGCGACAAGATCTTCTGCAAGATCGTGATCGGGCTCGCCGCGGCCTGGCGCGGGCATTCTCCTGATGGACTGACGCAACGCTACAGGTTCGCCGAGGTATGTGAGTAACCCCAGCGCTTCTTTCTCCTTGATGCCCTTACTGCTCACCAATTCGGCGAGCAGTTGCCGGAATTCGAAGATCTGAGCAATGAACTCTTCAGGGTCTTGGATATCCAGATCCTTGGTCTGAAACAGAGCCTTCAGGGCACTGGTTTGCTGCGCGCGGGGCAGGCGGCCGATGCGGCCGAGTTCCTGTTCGGCACTGGGACGATCCGTCTGCGCCACCAGCGGCAGCGCGATGGACGAAGCGGCCTGCGCGATGGTGAGGAGGATGTGGATGGCGCGATGTCGCATGCCAGGCACCGTGGCCATATTGTGGCACATTTCCCAGTAGGATTCGATTGATTCAGTAACCATTTTTGGTTACGCTTGGATTGTGAAGATGAGCGAACTGCGGCGCTGGCTGAGAAAGCAGGGCTGCCGGTTCGTTGAGGAGTCGAGGCATACCCGCATCATTCTCGGCGAGCGGATCTCCCGAATGCCAAGGCATCCGGCCAAGGAGATCAAGAAGGGCACGCTGGAAGGTGTGCTGCGGGACCTGGGCCTTCGGATGTAAGGAGTGCGATGGAACCATATCAGGCGCTATTCGAAGAAGATCAGGCAGCGGGCGGCTACGTCGTCACGTTCCCTGATTTCGGTTATGGTGTCACCCAAGGCGAAAGCGGCGCCGAGGCCATGGAGATGGCGCGTGACCTGCTCCTGCTGACCATCGGCGACTACATGCGGGCGGGCAGGCCGCTGCCGGCGGCGGCGCGGCGGCGCGGCGGAAAATACAGGCCTGTGGCCCTGACGATTCTGCAATCCGCGAAGGTGGACCTCTACACGGCTTTCCTTGCGTCCGGTTGGAAGAAAGCCGAATTTGCGCGGCGGGTTGGCATTCCCAGGACTCATGTGGAGCGCCTGTTCTCACTGCGGCACCGTTCACGGCTAGAGCAAATCGAGGCGGCGTTCGCGGCGATGGGGAAGACGCTCAGGCTCGAAGTGATGAGCGCGGCGTAGGCCCGTGCACAGTGCGGGCCTAGCCCCACGAACCTCTGGAAGTGATTGCAAAAATAGGAGCGGAAGGGACTTCGCCGCCTTGTGGCAGGTGGCCGGCAGGGGTAGGATGGTGGCGGTATGAAATCGCTTACCTTGCTTCTCTGCTCGGTCGTCATGGCCTTTGGCCAAGGGGGTGGCTCAGGCGAGGCGACGGCCGTCCTGCGCCTGGATGCCACGCCAGGGGCGAAGCTGAAGACCGTGCCCGTCTCGGCGGTGAAGCTCGAAGGCGGCTTCTGGGAGCCGCGGCGCGAAACCAACGTCGAGAAGAGCATTCCGACGCTTCTGCAACTGCTCGAAGAGCACGGTGTGATGGACAACTTCCGGCGCCTGAGCGGCAGGAAGCAGGTGGAGCGCAAGGGCCCGCTCTACACCGACTCGGACCTTTACAAGTGGATGGAGGCCGTAGCCTGGGTGCTCGCCAGCGAGGACCGCCCGGATCTGCGCCGCACGTTTGATGCGCTGACGGCGGACATCCTCGCGGCGCAGGAGCCCTCGGGTTACCTCAACACCTACTTCCAGGAGGAGCGGAAAGCTCAGCGCTGGCAGGAGCAGTACAGGGGGCACGAACTTTACTGCCTGGGCCACCTGCTGCAGGCGGCGATTGCCTATTACCGCGCGACGGGCAACCGAACGCTGCTCGATGGCGGCATCAAGTTTGTCGAACACCTGGTGCGCGACTTCGGCCCCGGCAAGCAGCCTCTGATGGCCGGGCACCCGGAGATTGAGATGGCCCTGGTGGAGCTCTACCGCACAACGGGCGACAAGAAGTACCTCGCGCTGGCGGGCTACATCCTCACCGGCGAGCGCGAGCGTTTGAAGCTGACACCGCAGCAGATTGCCTACACCTTCAGCGGGCGTCCGTTCATTGAGCGCACGATCATGGAAGGGCACGCCGTGCGGGCGGGTTATGCGGCTTCGGGAGCGACCGACTACTGGATGGAGTCAGGCGACGCGGCCTATGGCGCCACGCTCGAGCGGCTGTGGCAGGACATGGTGCGGTCCAAGATGTACATCACCGGCGGCATCGGTTCGCGCAGCGCGGGCGAAGCGTTTGGCGATCCCTATGAACTTCCGAACGCGAAGGCATACACGGAGAGCTGCGCGGCCATCGCCAACCTGATGTGGAACTGGCGCATGCTGCAGGCCACGGGCGAAGCACGCTTCACCGACGTGATGGAGACGGCGCTCTACAACTCGATCAACTCGGGAATGTCGCTCTCTGGCACGATGTACTGCTACCGCAATCCGCTTGAGCTGACACGCGACGCAAGCGCGACGATTCGCAACCCCTGGTACAGCACCACCTGCTGCCCGCCGAACCTGGAGCGGATGTTCGCCTCGTTGCCAGGGTACTTCTACGGCACCAGCGCCGAAGGGCTGTGGGTTCATTTCTACGACCGCAACAAGATGGCTTGGAAGCTCGCCGACGGCACGCCGCTGGCGGTGACGATGGAGACGAAATACCCGTGGGAGGGCGTGGTGGAGATGACGGTGTCGCCGCGGGCGGAGAGGGAATTCACCGTGTTTCTGCGTGTGCCCGGCTGGAGCGAATCGACGCGCGTGACCGTGAATGGCGCGGCGGTGTCGGGCAAGGCCGAGGCGGGGCGGTATCTGGCGGTGAAGCGGCGTTGGAAGGCAGGGGACAAACTGAAGATCGAGTTCTCGATGACACCGCAGGCGATCGTCTCCCATCCGCGAGCGCTGGAAAACCAGGGGCGTGTGGCGGTGAAGCGCGGGCCCATCGTGTATGTGCTCGAACAGGAGGGGCAAGCAGAAGGCGTGAACGTGCTGGAGAGCAAGCTGCTGCTCACCGGCGATGGCGCGAAGGATTTCACGGTGAGGTGGGAACCGGAGTTGCTGGGCGGCGTGGTGACGTTGCGGCACAAGGGCGCGCAGCCGGTCGTGCGCAGCGAGAGCTTGCCGCTCTACCGGCGGTTTGATCCGAAGGAGCCGCGCACGGGCAAGGTGGCGGAGTTGGTGTTCACGCCGTATTATTCGTTTCTGAATCGCGGACCCTCGGCGTCGCAGGTGTGGGTGGAGGCCGTGGGGCGGTAAGAAGCCAGAGACGATGAATGACTATCGGGCGGTGAGGAGTTGGATGAGCAACTCGCTCACCCCTTCCGCCTGCTCCTGCTGCACCCAATGTCCCGCGCCATCGAGGATGTGAGCGCCGCGAAACCGAGCGCAGGCTGTGGATTGCATGCGCTCGAAACTGCCGGGGCGCTGGTAGATGCCCCAATCGCTTTTGCCGGCGATGAACGTAGTGGGAACGTCGAGCGTGCGGCCGGCGAATACTTCGAGGTCGGCGTTGTGATTGGCGGTGCCGCAGCGGTACCACTGCAGGCCGCCCTGAAAGCCAGTGCGCTGGAACTCAGAGGAGTAGACGCGCAGTTCCTCATCGGTGAGCCACGCGCAGGCGGCGATCTGGGCAGCGGTGGGCATCTCGGCAGCGACGGTTTCGGCCATGCCCTTGGCGCGGTCCATCACGTAGTAACTGGGAAGCTGGGCGAGCTCGGATGCGGTCCAGGAACGCAGCGTGTGAGGCTGGTTCCGCTTCCAGTCGGCCGATTTCATGTGATAGTAAGCGCGCAGGAAGGCGTGGATGCCCTGCGGGCATCGCATCATGTTGTCGTTGGCTTCGCGGGTGGAGTAATACCACTGGTAGTGTTTGCGCGGGCGAATGAGGGCGGCGAGTTGGTCGTGAATGCTGGGCCCGGTGAACGCAGCGGGGGCGGCGGGTGAGGGCGGTCCCGCGAAGGGAGCGCTCATTAAGACGGCCGGGCGGAAGAGATCGGGGCGGATGAGCGAGCACCAGGCGGCGACGGGTGAGCCGAAGTCGTGGCCGGCGACGGCGGTGGACTTCACTCCCAGCGCGGAGAGCAAGGCGACGAGATCACGGACAAGGTTGAGGAAGCGAAACGAGGCCACGTCGCCGTCGTAGCGGCCATCCCAGCCGGTGGTGCGGCCATAGCCGCGCTGGTCAGGCGCGATCACGTGGAACCCGGCGGCGGCAAGCGCGGGCACCACCTTGCGCCAACTGTAGGCGAGTTCGGGAAAGCCGTGAAGCAGCAACACGGCGGGGCGGCCGGGGGACTCGTGGCCCGCCTCGAGGATGTGCATCGTGAGGCCGTTGACGCTGGGGATGAGGCGCGACCGGATGGAGGCAGGCAGAGTGGACTGCCCGTAAAGCACGTTCGGATTGCGGGCTGCCGGAGCCTGCGGGGCCAACCCCGCCGCGAGACCGCCCTGGAATTGTCGCCGCGTCACTGCGCGCAGGATACTAATCGCGCGCTTCGGGGGCAACCTGGAGGCCGTCGACGGTGGTGACGCCGTTGGTGGCTTTGTTGGTGATAGTCACGGTGAAGGTCGCCGACAGCTCAAACGGGCCTAGCCATTCGGCGGGCTTGCGCTGGTTCACAGTGGCCTTGAAGCTCTTGCCGGGTGCGGCGATTTCAATGGGCACATTGGAGGCATTCTTCGCATCGACCGGGTAGAGGAGCTTCACACGAAAGCGGCCGGGTTGCTTGGCGTCCACATCGAAGCGAGCCGTGGCGCGGCCGTCGCGCGCGTCAAGGTCGTGGAAGTAGGCCGGGCCAAGACGAGGCGAGCCGCCGCGAGCGCCCTTCCATGCGGGGCTGACAGTGGCGAACTGGTTGTCGAGCACAATGCCTTCGAGTTGCGCCGGGTCAAGGTCGCCGCGCGAAAGCTCAGCGGGCGCTGCAAGCACCTGCTTGTCGGCCAACAACCGCGCGCGCAGCTTGGCGTAGTCGACGTCCTGCACAGCGCCGTTGGCATCAATGGCCTGCGCCGCGGCTGAGGCGGCCGACTGGCCGAGGACCATGAACACGGGTTCCATGCGAATCGAACCATACGCGATATGAGACGCCGCGAGGCAAACCGGAACAAGCAGGTTGTCCACTTCACTCTTCTTTGGAACGAGCGACCGATAGCTGACCGGGTAGGGCGGGAAGCCGCCCACCTGCACGTTGCCCTCGTTGCGCACGAATCCTTCCTTGGTGACGTAGCGCTGGACGTTGTGCGAGTCCATCCCGTAAGCGCCCATGCCCACGGAATCCGTCGCCAGGACGCGGCCCATCACATGGTGCTCAGTCATCACAACCGGGCCGATGAGGCGGCGAGCTTCGCGGATGTAGAGCTGCGTGGGCCAGCCACCGGCGGAGGTGAACTCATCCTTGGGCAAGCCCCACTGGCGGTAGTAGGCGCGGATCTTCTCAGGGATACGAGGGTGGTTCTGCAGGGTCCACATGTACCCCTTCTGATACACCTCGTGGCGCTTGATGATGCGCTCGCGCGTGGCGTAGTCGCCTTCGGGGTAGTCGTAATTCGCACCCATGTAGTCGGTGGATACGGCGCCGTGGTTGTTGGTATCGGTCTTGAGATTGGGGATCGGGTCGTACTTGCGCGACGGCTCGTGATACTTGCCCGTTTCGGCGAAGCGGAGGAGGAGTTCGTGATCCTTTTCGTCATAGCCTTCAGGCTTGGCGATGGGAAGCGAGTTCTTCGGATCGCTGGTGAGGCACATGCGGTAGCAATACGCCTGGATGCGCTTGTCCCCGGCGCCTTCGTCCCCGGGGCCTGACGGGTCAATGATGGGGAGCAGACCGGAGTCAGGCTTGCCGGGGACGACATAGGGGTCAACCTTGGCGCCTTCGGGGAACTGGTGAAGATGATAGTGGGCGGCCTGTGAGCCGTTCCAGGTTTCGTTGTACGTGGAGTTGGACTCGCGGCCTATGGCGTACGACGCGCCGGCTTTGGCCATCAAGTCGCCTTCGTAGGTAGCATCAATGAACACGCGGCCCTCATAGCGTGTGCCGTCTTCGAGCACGATCGCCGTGATGCGGCTGCCCTGTTTGACGACGCCTTTGCCGGCGGCGAGATCGAGGCGCGCCTTGGTGATCACCTTCACCTTGGCCTCGGCCAGCATCTCGTCATAGACAGCGCTGGCGATCTTCGGCTCGAAGGTCCACATCGCGTCTTCCTCTTTGGCGTTGGGGCCGCGGCGGCGGACGAAGTATTCGTCGCGTGATTCCGAGGTCCACAACTTGGGGTCCTCATACCTCTTCTTGATGCGCTGATAAAATTCGCGCGCAATGCCGCCGACGACGGCTTTGTTGCCGATGTCGGTCCAGGAGAGCCCGCCCGTGGTGAGGCCGCCGATGTGCGTGCCGGGTTCGAGCAGGATGACGCTCTTCCCCATACGGCTCGATTGAATGGCGGCGGCGATGCCGCCCGACGTGGCGCCATAAATGACGACGTCGGCTTTGCGCGGATTGGCGCAAGAAATCGTCAGTAACGCGGCGAGGGCGACGAGGGCCCGCCGCTTCAGGATGCTTTGCATCTAGTACTCCCAGTTGTAACGAAGCGGGGCTTTGGGCTGCATCTTGCGGTGGATGATGCCAAGGGCGTCCATCTGCGGCGTGCGAACGAACTCAAACACGGCGCCTTCGCTCTTGAGGGTCTTCTGCAGCTCAGGCACAGAGACATCTTGCACGGGCTGCGAGGCCTTGATGGCCATGGCGGCGGCGACCCCGGCGGCGTGGCCGAGAATCATGTATTGCGGTTCCATGCGCAGCGAACTGTATGCGACGTGCGAGGCGGAGAAGGTCACCGGGTTGAGCAGGTTCGACACCTCGGCACGCTTCGGCAGCATGACGCGGAAGGGAATCTGATAGGGTTTCACGGCCACCTGCATGTCGCCTTCGTTTTCGGCCATGCCGCGCGAGTTCACGAAGCGGCGGATGTTGTGGGAATCGGAGTTGTAGCTGCCCATACCGATCACGTCGGGCTTGGTGAGGTCGGTCTGCAGGTCCTTCTGGCTGGCAACAAACTCACCGACCATGCGGCGCGCCTCGCGCACATAGAGTTGGTGCGGCCAGTGGTTGGTGTCGGTGTATTCGTCCTTGCACAAGCCCCACGAGTTGACCTCAGCCTGCAGGTCCTTCGGCACGTGGGGATCATTGGCCAGGAAGTAGTAGAAGCCCTGGACGTAATCGATATGTTCCTGCCACAGGCGGTCACGTTCGGCGTAGGAGGCATCGGGATAGGAGTAATTCTTGCCGATGTAGTCGGTGGAGAAGGGGCCGTTGTTGTTGAAGTCGGCTTTGCCGTTGGGGATGGGCGCGATGAGGGTGAGTTCGTGGAACACGGGCGAGCGGCCGCGGTTCTTCACAAAGGCATCGAGGTAGCGGGCGAGCAGTTCATAGCGCGCCGCGGTGTAGCCTTGCGGCCGGGGCCAGGGCACCCGGTTGTGGGCAACATTGGTGGCGATGATGCGGAAGTTGTATGACTGGACGCCTTTGTCGGCAACGCCAGGCGAGAGCGGCTTCTCGGCGGTGATCTCCGGCAGCGGCTTGCCGTTGGCATCGAGCGCAGGCACGTCGAACAGGAACTGGTGATAGGGCGTCTTGTCGCGCACCCCGCCGAGCGGCTCGCCATACTGTGCCGAGGACTCGCGGCCGTAGGTGTAGCTCACCTTGGCCTGAGCCATCAGGTCGCCCTCGTAGGAGCAGTCGGCAAAGATCTTCGCCCGGAAGCGGTCGCCGTTTTCGGTCGTGATCTCCGTGATGCGGAGGCCCTGCTTGGCGACGCCGTTCTTTTCCTGCAGGCGGTGGTTGTAAAGCAGCGTCACGCCCGCTTCGGCGAGCATGTCCACCATCACCTTTTCGCCCACCTTGGGCTCATAGAACCAGGCCACGGGATTCTTGAAGCGGCGGATCTCATACTCGTTGCCGACGCGGTAGTAGAACTCCAGCGCCAGGCCACCGATCACCTCGCGCGTGCCGGTGTCGGTTCGTGAAAGCCCGCCGGTAGCCATGCCGCCGACATGGCGGCGCGGCTCAAGCAGCGCGGTCTTCAACCCATGGCGCGCACCGGCGATGGCGGTCGTCACGCCACCGGCGGTGCCGCCGTAGACAACGAGGTCGAATTCATGCGAGGCCGCGGTGAGGCTTGCGGCCGTGGCCAGCAGGAGGGCGAGTTTGTTCATGTGTGTGCTCCATGGGGTCCGCCGCCTTGCGGCGGCGGCGCGGTATGGATGAATGCGTCTTAGAAGGACAGGCGCAGGCCGAACTGGGCGCGGCGTGCGTCGAGCGAACTGGTGATGCGGCCGAAGTTGTTGTTGGCGTTCACACCCTGGGCGTTCGGCGTGAAGGTCGTGTTCGGGCTGTTGTAGTTGACGTGGTTGATCGCGTTGAACAGCTCGGCACGAGCTTCGAGCTTGAACCGTTCGGCGAAGGAGAAGGTCTTGAACAGCGAGAAGCTGAGATCGTTCAAACCCGGCCCTCGCGTGGAGGGTTGCGTGCGCGGACCGTTGCCGATGACAAAGTTGGCGGGATTGCGGAAGGCATCGGTGTTGAACCAGCGGGCCACCGTGCGTTGATCGGAAGGCAGCGTCGCGTCGCCGACCAGGTCCGGGTACGAAATGCCCGTGAAGTTGTTCGACCCGCGCACGGACAGAGGCAGGCCGCTCTGAAGGGTCCAGATGCCATTGAGCTGCCAGCCGCCGATGACGGCGTTGGCGACTCGGTTCATGTCCGTTCCGAGCTTGCGGCCGCGGCCGATGGGGAGTTCCCACAGACCGCTCATGACCAGGCGCTGGCTGACGTCGTCGTTGTCGATGGCGCGATCCAGGCGGCGGTTGTATGCGCCGACGCGGAAGTCACCGACGCCGGAGTTGCCGGAGTTGCCGCCGCCGATGGCGAAGCTCTCGGAAATCAGCTTGCCGTTGGTGTAGCTGAGCAGGGCGGAGATGCCGTCGGAGAAGCGCTTTTCGACGGTCATTTGGAAGGAGTGATAGGTGGTGGAGAGGGCGTTGTTACCCCACGTTTCGATGTTCAGATAGTCGGGGAACGGGCGCAGCAGTTGCGACCGGGCGATGGTGCGTGCCGACAGCGCGCCTGTGGTGATCTGGCCGAAGAAGGGGTTGGCGACCAGGTTCTGCAGGGCGAGGCCTTCGCTGAAATACTTGGGGTCCATCTGGTTCACGTTGTAGTTGGAGCCGAAGAGCTTGGTGCCCTTGGAGCCGGCATAGACGGCGGAGATGACAACGCCTTTGGTGAGCGAACGTTGGATGGCGAAGTTCCACTGCTGCATGTAGCCGGCGGGGGCGTCGCGGTCCTGGTAGCGGACTCCGAAGCCGCGGAAGGCGTTGGGGCCGCCGGCAGCGCCTTGTGGGGTGAGCAGGAAGCCCGGGCCCTGGCTGAATTGGAAGGCCTTAAAAGGCCCGGCGCCGGGAGCGACGAAGGGCGTATCGACGGAGAAGCCGAAGGCGCTGGCGTTGTCGGGAACGGCGTTGCCGCTTTCGAGCATCAGGTAGATCAGGCCATAGCCGCCGCGGATCGCGGTCTTGCCGTCGCCGCGAGGATCCCAAGCGAAACCAACGCGCGGGCCGATGTTGTTCTTGTCGGTGTCAACGAAGTTATTCGGGAGTCCGCCGGTGCCCGCATAGAGCAACTGGCCCGACGTTCCGGTGGAGGAGTTGGCAATGTACGGATCGAAGCTGGAGTAGCGATTGTGCAGTTCGCTGGGGCCTATGCTGACGTCGTAGCGCAGACCGAGGTTGAGTGTGAGAGTACGGCTAACCTTCCAGTCGTCCTGGAAGTACACACCAAGTGGGATGGCGCGGAACTGGAAGAAGGGGCGGAAGCCCTGGTTTCCGCTGGCGACCTCTCCGAGAAGGAAATCAGCCATGGCCGAGCCGGTGCCGGCGGGGCGTTGCGGGTTGTTGGTGAGGCTGCCCGTGAAATTGAAGAGACCGGAGGGCTGGAGGCGGTTAATAAAGCTGAGGCGCCACCAGCGGAGGTCAAAGCCGGTTTTGAAGTTGTGACGTCCACGGGTGATGATGACGCTGTCGGTGATCTGGGTGATCTGTTGTGCGCGCCGTCCGCCGGAGAAACCGCTGGAGCC
Source organism: Acidobacteriota bacterium (assembly GCA_017304135.1). GTDB lineage: Bacteria > Acidobacteriota > Terriglobia > Bryobacterales > Bryobacteraceae > JAFLBB01. The sequence goes on from JAFLBB010000013.1 coordinate 50,649, forward strand.
GATGGTGAGCAGGCCGGAGATGTTCACCGGCGGGAACTGGTCCTGCGGAATGATGCTCGGGTAGCCAAGCTGCGCCGGCCAGCCCTCGTCAAAGCTGGGGTGGAGGAAGGGCAGGTTCTGGCGGGTGACGCCGACGCGAAGGTCATTCAGGATGCTGGAGCCGAACAGGCGGCTGTAGTTCACGATGGCGTTGTGGTTGTCGCGCTGGTCCTTACGGGCGGCGGGGTCAGCGGGGCCGAGACCCCAACCGCGGTTATCGAGGGTGTTGCGGTTGGAGGAGTAGCGGAAAAAGATGGAGTCTTTGTCGCCAAAGCGGTGGTCCGCGCGCACGGTGAAGATGCCCTGATTGGACAGGGAAGGGATCAGCGCGGAGTAGTTGTTGGCCGGAGCGAACTGATTGGTGGAAGGCGCATTGGCGGTGGGATGGAAGGGGAGCACTTTGAGCGCCAACGGGTCCATGCGCGAGCGCGGAACAACATTGCCGGGCAGAAGCTGGCGAACAAAGCCGGAGCCGTTCGGATTGGCAAGCGTGGAAGCGGGATCGTAGAGGGTGATGGCTTGGCCGTTGCCGTCAAGGAGGTTCGAGAAATCGCCGGCGCGCCATTCCGCGGGAGCCACCGTACCGATACGCGGCGAGCCGGAGGAGACCCACCGCCACTGTTCATAGCCAGTGTAGAAAAATGTACGGTTTCGGCCATCGTACAGTTTGGGAATGTAGACCGGGCCGCCAAAGGTTCCGCCAAACTGGTTGTAGCGCAGCACCTGTTTGATGCGGCCCGTGCGCGCGTCCGGGGTGATGGCGAAGGCGTTGCGTGCATCGAAGGCGTCGTTGCGGACAAACTCATACAGCGAACCGTGCATCTGGTTGCCGCCCGACTTGGTGACGACGTTCACCACGCCGCCCGCGGTTTGACCGAATTCGGCCTTGAGCGCGTTGGTTTCGACGCGGAACTCCTCGACGGTATCGGTTTGCGGAACGACGCTGATTTCGTTGTGGACAGCCGCCGAGTTCGACACGCCATCGAGAAAGAACTGGTTACCGTAGGCCGGGCCACCATTGATGCGCATCTGCGAGAACGTCTGGTTGGAGACTTCGGCGAAACCATCGGTGGTGTTCGAACGCGGCTGCACGCCGGAGACGATTTTCACCAGATTGAAGACGTGGCGGCCATTGAGGGGCAGTTCCTCGATGCGGCGCCGTTCCACGACCGTGCCGACGTTTGAGTCCTCGGTCTGCACACGCGGGATCTCCGCCGTGACGTTCACACTCTCGGCGACGTCGCCGACCTGCAGGACGATATCGACACGCAGGCGCTGGGAAACTTCCAGGTTGAGTCCGGTTTGACGGAAGGACTTGAAACCGGGGGCGACGGCGGATAGCTCATAGCCACCCACCGGCAAGCTTGGGACAACGTAGACGCCATCGGATGAGCTGGCGCCGCGATAGTCCAGCCCGGTGGCGGTGGCCTTCAGGGTGACGGCCACGTTGGGCACGCCAGCGCCGGTGGAGTCTGTGATTGTGCCCGTGATGGTACCGAGCGGCGATTGCGCGAATAGGCCGGTCGCGCACAAAAGGAGGGATAGCAAACGGGTGCGATTCAACATGGATGTGGTCCTGTACCACAACATTCTGGGCTTGATTTTCGTGGCAGGGGGGATAGAATGGGGTCAGTTAACGGTTAAGAAGCTTTGGTTTCAAATGTTTCAGAGATCCAGTCCGAGTTAGAGCGGATCCTGGAAAGCCCTTGGCTGCGGGAGTCGGCCGCGCTGAAAGCGCTCCTCCGGTATGTTGTGGAGGAGACGGTTGCGGGTCGGCAGACGGGGCTGAAGGAGTACGCACTCGGCTTGGCGGTGTTCCATCGCCCGGGGGATTATGATCCCCGGAACGACGCCATCGTGCGCGTGCAGGCAAGCCAGCTGCGAAAGAAGTTGGCGGCCTATTACGAGAACGAGGGCCGGGGAACAACGCTTAAGATCGAGTTGCCACGGGGCGGGTATGTGCCCCAGTTTGTCGCCCAGACCAGCCATGAGCTGGTGGTGGCCTCGGAAGGGACAACGGCGGTTCCAGCCGTGCCCGGACTGCCCGACCCCAGGCTGGCTGAGGTGGTGTTCGAGCGGAAGCATTTTGCCTGGGGCGCCTTCGCGCTCGGAGTCGCGGTGACACTGACGGCCGCAGTGCTGATCCGCTTGCCTGGCAGCGCCCCGCGACTGGAGGCGGGCGAGGTGGTGTGGAGGGGGTTCCTGGAGCCGAAGCGTCCCGTGGTGGTGAGCCTGGGTGTGCCCCTGTTCTTCAACGGTGGCGGCGGGCTCTATGTGCGTGACGTGCAAAAGAACCAGGGGAGCGAGCCGAGTGAACCGATCCGCAGGATCGAGGCGGCGCTGGGCACGCGGATGACGGTGCACGAAGACGTCTACACGGGAGTGGGCGAGGCCATGGGGATGGCGCGGGTAAGCCGGTGGCTGGACCGCCTGGGGCTCGATGTGACCGTGGCCAATTCGCATTTCCTGGGTGAGTCTGACCTCAAGGGAAAGAACCTGGTGGTGATCTCCTCCATGCGGTTTCAGACCCTGCTCAACGCTCGCGAGCTCCCCGTGGCGTTTCGCTTCGAGCCCGGCGCCGGTGGCGCCCTGATCAACGAGCGGCCGATTGGTGGAGAACAGAACCGCTACCTGCCGCGGAATGGTCCCGGCGTGGACAAGGCCCCAGGGCTGCTCACGGTGTACCCGGGCGAGTCACCAGGCACGCGCATCCTGTACGCCTCCGGAATGCACTCCTGGACGACCAACGGCGTGGCGCAGTACGCCATTCAGGAAGACCATCTGCTGGAGTTGGACCGGCGGCTGACGGCGGATCCCGCTGATGGCCCCAGGGGCAGGAAGTCACCGTACTTTCAAGTGCTGGTGGAGGTCGAGGGCAAGAACGACCAGGTGCGTCACGTGCAGTATGTCACGCACCGCTATCTGAAAATGGACTGAGCCTTGACTCAGCGCTCGGGGTAGCGCGAGGGATCAGCGCGCGCCAGCGCGAGCCACCTGGCTGGCGGTGGGTGAGGATTCCATCTCGGCACGGCTAAGGTCGAACCGGACCAGTTTTTCCCGCCACGAGATCTCGCACACGTGACGCCGCTCGACGGAGACCATCCTGTGCGGCCACCACTCGCCCAGCGCGATGCGCAGTCCGGGGATGGCCCAGTCGCCGTCGTCCACATAGAAGTCCTCAACAAAGCCGGCGAACCCCTCGCGCGACCAGGCGCGATACGTGGTCACCTCGCGGAAGCTGCGCAGGTGCGGATTGCCGTGCGCGGTGCCTTCCGTAGCCCCTTCCACAGCCTCTGGCGGCGGGGTGAGCGTGTAGGGCTCCATGGTCCAATAGGCCGGCCAGCCGTAGTGAAGCTGCATGTCGATCTCGTGTTGCCGGGAAACGGGCGCGTCCATATCGATCGGCGGACTGTTGCGTACCTGCTCCTTGGTGAGAGGCACGCAGAACTTCCGCTTCTCCCAACCGGTGTGCATCACGATGCCGGCGGAAATCAGGACGCGGCGGCGGTGGAACCAGCGCCCCGTTTCGACGACAAGATAGCGGACCGTCCAATTCGCGTCATCGAAGTAGAAATCGTGGACCTTCCCCAGGTCGCCATCCTGTTCATGCATGGCGTAGCCGAGAAGCCCGTCGAGTGACCAGAGCATTGCGCCCCCATTCTAACCCCGGTGGAGGAAGCGCGGACCTGCCGCGGGAAAACAAATCGGGGCCTGGCGGATGGGTCAGCCAGGCCCCTGGGGAAAAAGGGTTGGGCGTGACCTGGGGAGAAGTCACGCCCGCTTGCCGTGGCCAGGGTGGGTGGTTGGCCGCGGCAAGAACTCATGGAACTCAGAACGAGAAGCGAAGCGACAGCTCAATGCGCCGGTTGGGACCTTCGCCGCCTCCACCGCCGGGGCCGAAACCGCCTGCTGTCGAAGTAGATATGCCGAACAACGGTGAGCTTAGGTTACCGTTCGGAGTTGATAAATTCACAGTATTCAAAAGGTTGCGCGCCTGGATGGAGAGCGTGAGGTTGTACTTCTTGCGCGAACTGCCTCCGCCAAACATGCCCATCGGCCCGCCGGGACCACCACCAGGGCCGCCGCGCATCCCGCCACCACCACCACGCATGCCGGGTCCGCCACCGCCCGGACCGCCACCGCCAGGGCCGCCGCCCGGAGGCGGGCCCATCGGCATCTCTCCAGGTCCACCTTCGGCGCGCTCGGCGTTGTCGCCAAAGCTCCACGTCTTGCCAAGGCGCATGTTGAGCGAGAACTGGCCGGGGCCGCGGGCGTAGTTGCGGGGAATGATGATGTCGTTTGCTCCGGGGTTGGTTTGGAAGGCGCCGTAGATGGTCTGGATCACGCCCGGCGCTGACAAATTCGTTGCAAAGGCCGGGCGGTCGAGGAATTGCGAGTCGCCGTTGGTGTCGCGGCCGGTGACGATGTTGAAGGGCGCGCCCGAGGAGACCATCAGGAAGGGGTTCAGCGAGATGCCCCACTTGACGTTGAGCGAGCCGCCCATCACAACGCGGTGCCGCGTATCCATGCGCGACGGGCCCCACTCGGTGGCCAGATTGTACGGGTCGGCGGGCGAGCTGCCGGACCCGTCCGTGTCGCTGCGCGCATAGTTCAGCAGATAGAAGCCGAAGAGGCTCACGTAACGGCTGAAGCGCGTGTTGAAGTTCGTCATGATCTGGTGCTGGCGGCTGAAGCCGGTGGACTCGGACAGAAAGATATTGCCGATGTTGCCATACGGCCGCGTGCCGTCGGCGTAGGGCGAGTTGATGTTGCGTGAGCGCAGCATGTTCACACCGCGGCTGAAAATGTAGTTCACCGCCATGGTCGTGCTCTTGGGCAACTGGCGCTCAATGCCCGCTGAGGACTGGATCAGGTAGCCGGCCTTGATGTCGCCGGCCAGTTGGCGAATCGTCAGCACGTTGGCAAAGGGGGCCAGCTCGCTCACCGCCGGCGTGGTGGGGAAGAAGTCCGGATTGGGAACGATGTAGTTCACCTGGTTGGTGCCGTTGAAGCGCAGGGCGTTCAGCGTGAGGCCTTCGCCGACTCGGTCATAGAAGACGCCGCTGCCGATGCGCAGCACGGTCTTGGTGGCCTTGCCGTTGCGGCCGTCCAGCGCGTAGGCGAGCCCAAAGCGCGGGGCGAAGTTGTTGTGGTTCGAGATATTGGTCTGGTCTTCCCAGCGCAGGCCGCCACTCAAGGTGAGGCGGGCCGAGGCGCGCCAGTCCCAGGCGCCGAACAGCCCGGCATCCCACTGGGAGACGGAGGCGGCCGGGTTGCCGCCGTTGATGGTGAGCTGGCTCGCGCCGCCGCCGAGCGCACGGATCTGCGCGGGCGTGAAGCCCAGGCTCTGGAAGTAGAGCGTGCGACGGTAGCGTTCGAGCGAGGTGATCTGCACCAGCGTGGCGCCTCCGATCACCTGGTTGTTGGCATCCAGCGCCGGAGCCTGGCCGCCCGCGAAGGAGTAGGTGCCGCCGAAATTGTTCGGCGAAATGTCGTCGAGCGAACCGCCGCGCACGCGTCCGCCAAACTTGAACGAGTGCCGGCCCATGATGTAGCTGGTGGAGTTGTTGAACTCAAAGCGCGTCGAGCGCTGGTCGGCCAGGCCCGTCTGCGCCCCGCCGCCGTTGAAAGCGTCCAGGACGTTGATGGCAGCCAGCGTGTTGTCGCCGTCCTGAATCATCGTCGAGCGGTTGTACATGAAGCGGAACTCGTTCACCGAACGGGCGCTCAGCACGGCCGTCTCCGTCAGTTGGATCGAGTGGTCACGGTCCCGCGTGTTGTAGGCGCGGCTGGGCAGGGCAAACTGCCCCACGCCCCGGTTGTCCGAGTTCATCGGCGAATAGGCGTAGCGCAGAATCAGCGTGTGCTTCTCGCTGAGGGCGTAATCCAGCCGCGGGGAAATCGAATAGCGCGTCTGCGGCGTCACGATCGCCTGCTGGAACGGCGTTGGGATCAGCTCCGTGTTGAGGATCGTCGCATTCACCACGGCGTTCTCGTCCACGTTGCGGCCTTCGATATCGAGGCCAAACGAGGCCTTCTTGCTGATCGGGCCTGAGATGCGGCCGCCATACATGCGCGTCTGGTAGGGCGGTTTGTTTGTCGCGAACGGGTTGCGCGAGTTGAGTGACTCGTCGCTGAAGTTGAAGAAGAGGTCGCCGCGGAACTTGTCCGAGCCGGGCTTGGTGAGAATCTCAATGCGGCCGAAGCCAATGCGGTCAAACTCGGCAGAGTAGGGGTTGCGGTTGATGCGGATCTCGCGAATCGACGATTTCGGGGGCATCTTGCCGCCCGTGAAGCCGTCGATGTAGATCTGGCCGCCGTTGGGCCCCGCACCCGGCCCAGCCAGCGCCTGCAATTCATCGGCAAGCGTATCGGGGTCGTCGGAGAAGCTCTTCAAATCCTCAGCCTTCAGCGTGATCGCCCCGGCGTTGTCCAACGGATCCGTCGTAACCCCCGCCACTTCGTCCTGAATATCCACCTTTTCGGCCTGTGTGGCGATCGTCATCTGCACATCGAAGGTGAGCATGCTGTTGATCTCCACTGCTTCGAGCGCATACGGCGTGAAGCCCTTCGACTGCACAACCAGCGTGTAGTTGCCGGGCCGCGCGACGCGCACCTCAAACGAGCCGGTCTCGTTTGTGGTGGTGCGCTGCTCGCGGCCGCCCCCATCGCGCAGGCGAACATCGGCCTTGGGAATTACCGCGCCCGAAGGGTCGGTCACCTTGCCGCGGATGCCCGCGACCTGCGCCACGGCGGACACGGCAACCAGCACCGCCAACACCGCCAGAGTTAAGAAGGAACGTAGAAAGTTCATAAGAGGACCTGCAAGTACGCGTGCCATTCCTGTTTTCACGGCATCATGCCGATGCCAAGCCCACCGAGTCCGCCTTCACCGCCGCCCGCGCCACCGCCCATGCCCCCCGCGCCACCAATGGAGAGCCCTGTACCGGCGCGCATTTGCGCGGCCTGCTGGCTGGCTGCCAGCATGTCGAGAATGGGTTGAGCGCCGGCAAGCAGAGTGATGGCCGTGTAGTCATCCTGCCTGGCGCCGAGTGTGCTGGCGACGATCACAGTGTCGCCAGGTTTGAGCGAGGCAAAGTCCGTCGCCGGCATGCGGTCAAGCATGTTGGCGATGTCGGGGGGACCACCGCCAGGCCGGAATCCACCTGGCCCGCCCGGTCCCATACCAGGGCCGCCCGCTGCGGGACCGCCCGGACCCGCACCCGCGCGAGGTCCGCCGGCCATTCCAGGCCCGGTCTGTGCGCCTGCGGCGCCAGGGCCGCTAGCGCCAGGCCCGCCCGTGCGCGCCATACCGCCGCCCATTTGCGACATACGCGCCATCATCATCCCCATCTGCGGTGGTACGGTTTTCAGCGTGGAATCGTCGGTGGCCCGCACGGTGAGGAGCTTCTTACCATCCACTTCTTTCAATTGCAGCGATTTTGCGGCCGCATCGACACTGGTCACTGTGCCGGCAAAGGTGCGGAAGGTGCCAAACACCAGACGTTCGGCGGCCAACTTCGCATTGGCGTCATCCTTCACGCCCAGCGCGCGCAACTGGTCACCCTTCTTCACCTCACCGAGGCTGCTCGTCACCGCATCTGTGAACTTCACCGAATCCGGAGCGTAGCGCTTGATCTCGGTCGTTTCGGCAGTGGTCACGGTGAAGGTCTTCGTCTCCATGCCCACGCGCGTGCGGAGTTTCACCTGGTGGTCCTTCACATCGACGGACTCCACCACGCCGAACACGCCGCGATCGCGCCACATTTGCCGTTCCGCATCGTTCTTCTGGCTGATTTCGCGGGCCGTCATGATGATGAGCGAGTCGGCCAGCACGCCGCCCTCAGCTGTCGTGCCGCGCACGATCACCCGGTCACCGGGCTGCAAATCGGCGAGCGTGATCGCCTGCGCTTTGCTCAGGTCACGCTCGCCGGGAGCTACTTTCTGGATCTTGGCCTGGGGCGTGGGCAGGACCATCGTCTCCTGTCCCTGCTCGGACCTCACCTGGATCGCCTTGCCATCGTTGCCGGTGATCGTTCCCAGCAGCCGGGCCGGCTGTTGAGCGGCCAGCGTCAGCGTGGCGGCGAGCAGTAGGGTGATGGTCTTCATTGCGGTGTGCCTCAGGCGCGGGATCAGCGGTTACTGCTGCGGAGGAGGGCCGCCCTTACGGCCGCCGGGGCCGCCAGGTCCACCCGGGCCGCCCGGCCCAAAGCCGCGGCGTTCGCCCATCATCTTCTTGTACTCAGCCTGCTGTTCGGTGGTGAGCACTTCGTTGATCTTCTTCGCCGTTGTTTCGCGGCTCTCGCGCATCGCCGCCATCATCTCCTCGGTGGGAGGCGTGCCCGGCTCCATCTTCTCGCGCATCGCCATCATGTTCTTGGCCGATTCGGCGAGGATTGGCTTCACCTTGGCTTCCTGCTCGGCGGTGAGCTTCAGCCGGTCCTTCATCTCGTCCAACTGCCGCTGCACCATCTGGCCGCCGCCCATCGGCCCCTTCTGCGCGCCGTCGGGGCGCTGCGACATCACCACGCCCACACTGCACACCAGAGCCAAGCCGGCCATCACTGTCGTTTGGATCTTCAACCAGGTATCTTGTTTCATTTCGTGCCGGCCTCCTTGTGGCCAAGTCCAGAGTCGCAGGGCAACGTAAATGTTGTGTGTGGCCGATTGTAGGTTTGTGTAAAGGTTGGGTAAATGTCGGGCAGCGCGCAAGTTGAGTGTGTACTATCGAATTGGGCGAGAGAGGATGAAAGGCCGAAGATGAGCGGAACCGGGGCTCATGAAATGGAATTGTCGGCAACGCGTCTGCTGATTGTCGACGACGACGAAAAGCTGGCCCGTCTGCTGCGCGACTACCTGGAGCCGCTCGGCTACCGCGTGGACCTCGTTCACAACGGTGTGGCCGGGCTGAAGCAGGCCCGCGAAGGCAACTACTCCGCCGTCATTCTCGACGTGATGATGCCGGGCATGAACGGCATGGAAGTGCTGCGCGAGCTGCGCAGAACGAGCTCGGTTCCCGTGCTCATGCTCACCGCCCTGGGCGACGAACCGGACCGCATTGCCGGGCTCGAAGTCGGCGCCGACGACTACCTGCCGAAGACCTTTTCCACACGGGAATTGCTGGCCCGGCTCCGCGCCGTGTTGCGCCGCTCCATGATCACGGCCAAGGCCCATGCCAAGGGCGAGGAAACGCGCGCCGCGGTGGTGGTCGGCCCGCTCTCCATCGACCCCGAAGCGCGCGAGGCCACCCTCGACGGCAAGCCGCTCGTGCTGACGCCGATTGAATACGACATGCTGCTCGCCCTGGCCCGCGGCGTGGGCCGCGTGAAAACCCGCGAGGCCCTGCTGCTGGAAGTGGCCGAACGCGACTTCGAAGCCTTTGACCGCTCCATCGACGTCCACATCTCCTCGCTGCGGAAAAAGTTGGGTGACGATCCGAAATCGCCTAAGTTCATTGAGACTGTGCGCGGCGCCGGCTACCGCATGCGAAAACCGGGGAGTGAGCCATGGGAGTAAACCCCCGCTTCTCCCTGTCCACGAAGTTCGCCCTGCTGGCGCTGCTCAACGTAGCGCTGCTGGCCGTCGTGTTTGTCGTCTTCGTCCGCTGGCAGTTGAGTGAGGAACTGGAGTCGTTCCTCATGTCGACGGCGCGCGACCGCATCAGCAGCGTCTCGCGCAGCCTCGCGCTGGAGATGCAGCAGCACGACCGTTCGCACTGGAGCAGGCTGCTGCAGCAGTATTCCGACGAGCAGGGCGTCACCTTCATGCTCATCCAGACCGACGGCCAGGTGATGGCCGGTCCCGAGCTGGAACTGCCCGCCGTCGTACAGGAGCGGCTCGTGCGCCCGCCGCAACGTGGCATTCCCGGTTTCAACCTTTTCCGCGAATGGAAAGGCCCCGGGCCTCCGCCGGAACCACCCGTCAACCGTGAAGAGGAGCTGCGCCGGATGCAGCGTGAAATGAAGGCCGCCGGCAGGGAACTGAAAGCCGCCGGGAGGGAAATTAAAGAGGCCGAGAGCGAGATGCGCCGGCGCTATTTCCGCACCATCCCTTACTTCAATCCGACCCCTCCCCTTCTTGTAGTCTCCGAAGGGGCGACTCCTTACTGGGTGGGCGTCCGTCTCATGCTGCCTCCCGATGGCGAAGGCGAGCCGGTGCGCGCCTCCTTGCTGCTGGTCTCCTCCACCTTCTACAGCAATCCTTTCTTCTTCCAGCTGCGGCCCTGGCTTTGGATCGCCGCCGCGGCCATTGTCGTCTCCTTCCTCTGCTGGCTGCCGCTTGTGCATGGCCTGACTCAATCAACAGCCCGTATGATGCGCGCCACGGCTGAAATTGCCGAAGGGAAGTTCGATGTCCACGTCGGCGACACGCGGCGTGATGAGCTGGGCCTGCTCGGGGCCGCTATCAATCGCATGTCGTCACGCCTGGAGACCTTCACACGCGGGCAGAAGCGCTTCCTGGGCGACGTGGCCCATGAGCTGCGCTCGCCGCTGGCGCGCATGCAACTGGCCCTCGGCATTCTCGAGCGCAAAGCCGGCCCCGACGGCCAGAGCTATGTGCGCGACCTGATGGAGGATGTGGAGACCATGGCCGGGCTCACCGACGAGCTGCTGGCCTTCGCGAAAGCCGAGCTGAGCGCCGGGTCCATCAAACTCGAGCCGGTGAACGTGCTCGATGGCGTCCAGCGCGCCGTGCGGGCCGAAGCACGCGAGGGAGCCGCGGTGGAAGTGAACGTAGCCTCGAATCTCGCCATCATGGCCGACCCGGATTTCCTCTTCCGCTCCGTGTCCAACCTCCTGCGGAACGCCGTGCGCTACGCCGGCAGCGGCGGCCCCATTGCAATCTCAGCCGAACGGCGCGGCGGCCAGGTGAGAATCGCCGTAGCCGACTCGGGACCTGGAATTCCCGAACAGGCCGTGGACAAGATCTTCACGCCGTTCTTCCGCCTCGATGAATCGCGCAACCGCAGAACGGGCGGCACCGGACTGGGGCTGGCCATCGTACGCAGTTGCGTCGAGGCCTGCCACGGCTCAGTGGAGGCGCGCAACCGCAAGCCGCACGGGCTCGAAGTGGTGATGACGTTCACGGCCGCAGATGGATCGGGCCGCGAATCGCAGGAACTGGCCGCTGTCCGCGTGGACGGGCAGGGCGGGTCGCACTGAGCGCTGCCGATCCGCCCCATCCGCGCCGCGCTCAAAAAATCAGCTTCAAGCCCAACTGCATGATGCGCGCATCGCGCGCCGTGGTAATTGTGCCGAACTGCGCGCGCGCGTTCCTGCCATCCGGACCGGCGCCAAAGGTATCGTCCACCAGGCCGTAGTTCACCTGATTGAAGGCGTTAAATGCTTCGGCGCGGAACTGCAGGTTGATGCGCTCCGTGATGCGCGTGTCCTTTACCAGCGAAAGGTCGAAGTTGACCGTGCCGGGGTGGCGGACATCACCAATCGTGCGGCTCACGTTGCCGAGCGTGAACTGCGGCGGATTCACAAACTGCGTCGTGTCAAACCAGCGTTGAGCGGTGCGCTGATCGCTCGGCAGTCCGGCGCTGATCCCCGTTGAGTTGGGTCGGTCGGCGGCGTTGTTGTTGGCCCCGCGCACGGTGAGCGGAATGCCCGTTTGCATCACCGAGATCATGTTGATCTGCCAGCCACCGACAATGCGCTGGGCGACTCCATTGGCAGGGCTGAACGCCTTCCCCCGGCCGAAGGGCAGCTCATACAGTGCGCTCACCACCAGCCGCTGGCTGACGTCGCCAGGGTCAACCGAGCGGTTCAGCTTGCGGTTGAACAGGCCGTCCTGGAAGCCGTTGTCCGTAATCTGCTCAATCGGTCCGAAATCGACCGGCACCAGCGTCGAATCGCTGATCTTCTTCCCATTGGTGTAGGCGAAATTGAGGAGCAGGCCGGTGGACATGCGCCGTTGAATGTTCACCTGCAATTGGTGTGACAGATAGTTCCCTAACAACGGATTGCTCACTGTGACGCCCGTGTAGTACGGGAACGGCATCAGCGCCCGCTCGCGCGTGATCGTCGCCGCGCCCAATCCGCCCGGCACCAGCCCCGCGTAGGGATTCGGCACGGGCGTGTTCAGGTTCTGCTGGAGTTGGAATCGAACCGTGGGGTCCACCTGGTTCAGGTTGTACCCGCCGGCCATGAATCCGTTGCCCTTGTTGCCGGCGTAGGTGACATCGATGAGCCAATTGGCGATCTGGTGCTGGATGCCAAAGTTCCACTGTTGGGTGAGCGGTGTGGTTTCGTCGCGCTGGGTGAAGCTTACACCCTGCCCAAGCAGAGCCAGGGGGCCGGCGGCGGCGCCAGGGGACTCCAGCGGCTTGGTGGGGAAGCCGTCCTGGAAGCGGAAGGCGCGCAGCCCGGGACCTTGCGCGACGTAGTTCGTGCGGGTGCTGGAGAACAACTGCGGGTTGCCCAGGAAGGGCCGGAAGAAGATGGACGGGTAGTAGATGCCATAACCACCGCGGATGACGGTCTTGCCCGAGCCGAACACGTCGAGAGCGAATCCGAAGCGCGGGGCGAAGTCGTTGTAGTCCTCTTTCAGGAAGCTGCGCGGTTGGCCATCGCGGCCCGCGAAAACCGTATTGCCCGTAAAGGGCGAACCCGTGACGCGGGCGCTGGGGTCGAAGTCGATCAGGCCGTTGTAGCGCTCATAGGGGCGCTTCTGCCAGTCCCAGCGTACACCCAGGTTCAGTGTAAGGCGGCGGTTTACCTTCCAGTCATCCTGGATGAACCAGCTGATCGCCGCACCGTGGTTGGAGTTGCCGAGGATGCGGTCAATGAAGGAGCTGCTCACATCGCCGGTAAGGAACTGCGCCATGTTGTTGCCCGTGCCGGCGGGTGATTGCGGATTGCTGGTGAGGCCGCCGAACGCATAGTCGCCCGACAGCGCCGCGCCTTGGCGGTTCCCGCCGTAGAGGATGCGGTAGTTGAAGCCGAACTTGGTCGCGTGATTGCCGGTGACCTTGGTGAGCATCTCCTGGATGTCCCAGTTCAGCGAGGCCCGCGTGCCGAAGGCCTGGCCGCCGATGGTGTCGAAGCCGAAGGCGATCTGCGGGAACTGGTCATTCGGTACGATTTCCGGAAGGCCCAGCTTGCGCGGCCAGCCCTGCCCGCCGTTGATGGCTCGGAAGGTGAAGAACTGGCGCATGAGGCCAACGCGCAGGTTGTTGATCAGCGTCGGCGACAACGTGTAGGTATCCGAGATCACCGCGTTGCGGTTGACCTGATCGTCCACGCGGTCCTGGCCCACGGTGGGGTCGGTGAAAATACTGTTGCCCGACGGCGCGTGCTGCGCCGAGGTGTAGCGGAAGAAAATGGCGTGGCTCTCGTTAAAGCGGTGATCGGCGCGGAAGTTCCACTGCGTCCAATCGGTCAGCGTGAGGGCGCTGTCCTGGAAGTTCTGGGCGAATGTGAAGGCGTTGGATGGGACGCGGTTCGGAGCCGGATAGAAATCGACGATCTTGCGGGCGATCGGATCGAAGCGTGATGTGGGTACGATGTTGCCCGGATAGAGGTCGCGCACCTGGCCCGCCCCGTTGGGGTTGGCCCGGATCGTGTTGGGGTCGTAGATGGGAATGAGCACGCCGGTGGCGTTGCGCAGGTTGGCGAAGTTGCCCTGCCGCCATTCGGCGATTGGCGTCGAGGTGATGCGCGGCCGGCTCTGGCGCAGGCGGTACTCCTCCCAGTTGCCGAACACAAAGGTTTTGTCCTTAATCACCGGACCACCCGCCGAGGCGCCGAACTGGTTATAGCGCAGCGGTAGTTTGTTCGCCGCAAAGGTATTTCGCGCATCGAACTTGTCGTTGCGCAAGAACTCATAGGCCGTGCCGTGAATCTGGTTCGTGCCCGACTTCGTGACGAGGTTGATCGTGCCGCCGGCGGTGAAGCCGAACTCAGCCGACATGGCGCCGCTTTGCACCTTGAACTCTTCCACCGCATCGACGGCCGGCGGAATGCCCACCTCGCCGACATAGCTCAGGATGTTGTTGTTGCCGTCGAGTGTCTGGTTGTTCATCGAGTTCGGTGAACCATTGATGGAAAGCGACGAAAGCTGGATGCCGCGGTCGCCGAAACCCGAGTTGGTCGGACCCGCGTTGGAGATCACGCCAGCGTTGAGCAGCGTGAGCGCCAGTGCGCTGCGGCCATTCAGCGGCAGATCGCGCACGCGGCGGTTCTCGATCACCACGCCGAGGGTGGCGCTGCCCGTATCCACCAGCGGAGCTTCCCCGGTCACTTCCACCGATTCGGCAAGCTGGCCCACCTCCAGGCGGATGTTCACCTGCGCATTCTGGTTCACCTGCAGCCGGATGCCGGAGCGCACCGTGCGCTTGAAGCCCTGCAACTGCGCCGTGATCTCATAGTTGCCGATGGGCAGGCCGGGGGCCGTGTAGTTGCCGCTGTCATTGGTTTGCGTGCGGAACACGGCGTTAGTGCCGGTGTTCTTGATCTCCACCTGGGCAGCAGTGATGATGGCGTCCTGCTGGTCAGTGACGACGCCGGAAATGGTGCCGGATTGCACCTGGGCGAACAGATTCAAGGCTGCGGCCAAAGCGGCAGCCGTCATGCGAAGCAACAGCGATTTCATGATAGACCCCTCACAAAGCAATGCGATATCGGTTAGGCGTAACAGCGGAGTTCAAACACACGGGCAAGCTCATCGCCGTTGGTGGCGTCAACATGCAGGCGGAGCGCCTGCGCGCGAACGGCGTTGAAGTTGTGGCGGACCAGCCGCTGGTGGTTCCCCTTGCGCTCCACGAGCGGCTTCCATTCGCCGCCGGCGGATTCACGGTAGAGGATCCGGTAGTCGCGCACCGTTTCCGGTTGCGGCGCGCGGACGATGCTCTCGTTGGCGCGGTTGAGCGACGTGAGCGTGAGTTCACGCTGGAAGCCGGAGTCGAAGGTCACCTGAAGCTGGGACAGGCTCTGCGGCGAGTCCCACGTGTAGTCCACCCACACGCCGCCCGGCTGCATCTTCGCCGCCCACTGGTGGCGCGCGCCGTTGGGAATGTCGCGCACCTGGCCATCCAGCAGGTTGCGCGCCGGAGCAGCGTCCTGCTCGCTCGATGCGGTCACCTGCGCGCGGCGGGCCACATCGGCCGGGTCCTGATTCGTGATGCCGGTAATTGTCTGGTCATCGCGAAGCAACATCTGCTGGAGTTGCTTTACGCGCGCGGAATCGTTGGCCAGAGCCCGCGGCGTCAGCCCGTGCTTGGCGCACATCGCCGCGGCGAGCCCGACAGCTTGGCCCTCAACTGCGCAGGTGGCCATCACGCGCGAGGAGGTGAAGGCGACGTGGGAAGCGCTGATGTTGCGCCCCGCCATCATCAGGTTCGACACGTTCTTCGAATAGAGCGAACGTAGCGGAATATGGTAGACCTCCTTGGTGCGTATGGAGGTGTTCGGCGGCAGGTTCACGCGGTCAAAACCACCCGGCGGGTGATCGTCCAACGGCCAGCCGCCAATGCAAACCGCGTCGGCGAACGGAACCGAGTTCTCCAGGTCGCCTTGCTTCAGCATGTAGTCGCCGACAATCCGCCGGCTGCCGCGCTTGCCCGGCATCATGCCCACCCAGTCCAGCCCATAGTAGTCGCTGTCGGGATGGTCGCCGGAATTCTTGATGTAGTCCCAGATGCCCATCACAATCGACATCAGCTCAAAGCGAATCAGCTCATTGCTGCGGATGGTGTCCTTATCGCCGCCCCATTCGATCCACCAGTAGCCGTATTCCCAGGTGTTGGTCGGACGCTTGAACAGGTGCTCTTTGGTCACCTTGCGGGCCCACTTCGGCGGCGTGAACGGCACCTTGCGGGGATAAATGCGCGAGGTAAACAGAACGCTCGAACCGAGCGTCTCCTTGTCGGCCACCTCGGGCGCCAGCGATTCGCTGAACTCGCTGCGCGCCTCGCGTCCAAAGCGCATCTCCGCGCCCGACTCCAGCCCCAGCCGCGAATCGCCCGTGCAATCGCAAAACACCTTCGCCTGGATGCGGTAAATGTGCTCGCTCTTGTCGCAGCGCACCAGCGCTTCCTGAATCTTCCCGCCCGCCACCGTGGCGCGATAGAGCACACTTTCCAGCAGCAACGTGATGTTAGGCTCGCTGATCACCTTGTCGTAGAGCAGAAGGTCCCACATCTCCCAGCAGCGGTGCGGGTTATTCACGGCGTCGTCGAGCCGGAACTCTTCCAGCAAGCCACCTTCGCGCCAACCAGGGCGGCTCTTATGGCTGTTGGCGCCAACGACGTGCATCTTCACTTCGCTCGAACTGTTGCCGCCCAGCCGCGAGCGGTCCTGCACCAGCACCACCTTCGAGCCATGGCGCGCAGCCGTGACGGCGGCCAGCACGCCGGCCAGCCCTCCGCCCGCAATCAGAATGTCGGTCTTCAGATCGACCAGCGTCATGTGCGGTTCGGCGGCCAGCGTCTTCTCAAGCGGCACCGACGGAGCGATCTTGTCAAACCCCGGGCGCTGGAAGATGCCATGCATCTCGGCCTGGGTCGGAGTATAGGCGGGGGGCGGCAGTTGGCTCGCGTCCACAATCAGGGAGTAGGAGCCGAGACCGACAAAGAAATCTCTACGCTTCATGGCGAAACACACCTCGTGTGCTGGTACGAACCAGCCTGTGCGGGCATTCTGTCACATTCGGCCGGGGGCAGGCAAGAAAAAAATATCAGATTTCACTGCTTGACCTTCCGTCTCAAGTGTATATTCTTAAGTTCGTATGGAACTGACTCAACTGAAGCGCCAACGGGCCACCGACGAGGTTTACCTGGCGCTCCGGCAGAGCATCCTCGGCCATCTCTTCAAGCCCGGCGAACGCCTCCAAGTCGATGAAATCGCTCACAAACTGGGCGTAAGTCTGACGCCTGTCCGGCATGCCATCCAGCAGCTCTCGGCCGAAGGCCTGATCGAAATCCGGCCCCGCAGCGGGACCTTTGTGGCCACCCTGACCGCCCGCGACGTGGAGGAGACCTCTGACCTCCGCTGCGCCCTGGAATGCCTGGCCGGGGAGAAAGCGGTGGAGCGCATCACGGCCGAAGAGTCGGCGCGCTTTCACCAGTTGCTCGCCGCCATGGCTGAGCCCATCCTCAGCGAGGATGACCGCAAGTTGCACGAGGAGAACAACTCCCGCTTCCATCGCCTGCTCATCGACTGTTCCGGCAACAAGCGGCTCGCCGAAGCCTATGAAGGTCTGCACGCCCACCTCGTCATCGCCCGCGCCCACTCCCGCGATGCCGGTTGGGAACAACGGCTCGCTGTCGAGCAGGCCGAACATGAGGAAATCGTCGCCGCATTGGAAGCGCGCGATCTCCCACGCCTCACGCAGGCCCTGCGCACGCACATCCTGCGCGGCCGCCTCAGCATGACTCAACGCCTCTAACCGCACTCCGCACCAAGGACCCTTTCACTATGCTTGCAGGTGTCTATCCCATCGTCGTCACGCCCTTTCATGACGACGGCAGCGTCGACTACACGTCGCTTGACCGGCTGGTGGAGCACCTGCTCGAGCAGGGCGCGCACGGCCTCGGGCTGTTCGGCAACGCCAGCGAGGGCTACACGCTGCTGGCTTCCGAACGCACCGGGATGCTGCAACGCATCGCTGCCCGGGTACGCGGCCGCGTGCCGCTCGTCGTCAGTTCGGGCCACACCGGCACCGACGCCGCCGTCGCCTTGAGCAAGGAGGCGTACGATCTCGGCGCCTCCGCCCTCATGGTGCTCCCGCCTTACTTCCTCAAGACCGACGGCGAAGGCCTGATGCACTACTTCGGCGCCATCTCGCAGGCCGTGCCCATTCCGATCATGGTCCAGGACGCGCCGCTGATGACACAGGTCCCCATGCCCGTTCCTCTGCTGGCGCGAATGGCGCGCGAGATCGAGCAGGTGAAGAGCGTCAAGGTGGAAGCGCCGCCCACGGTGCCCAAGATCGGCGCGCTCCAGGCCGCCGCCAACGGTGCGCTCGCCTTGTTCGGCGGCCTCAACGGACAGTTCCTCATCGAGGAATGCGAGCGCGGCGCCGTCGGCACCATGCCCTCCAGCGACGCCACCTGGCTCTACGTCCGCGTCATGGACCTCCTCGCCAAGGGCAACAAAGCCGAGGCCTGGCGGCTCTTCTCCATCGCCCTTCCGCTCATCCGCTTCGAGCTTCAGCCCGGACTCGGTGTCTCCGCGGCCAAGTACAACCTGGTGGCCGAAGGCATCCTCGCCTCGGCCCGCGTGCGACACCCGACCTCATCCATCGACGCCGCCGCGGTGGCCGAACTCAAGGTGTTGCGCGAACTGCTGGCGGCAGCCCGGCCATGAAGATCACGCGCATCACGGCTCTGCCGGTGCGCCTGCCGCGCGACATCGGCGCCGCCACGGGAACCGCCGGTTCTCCCACCGTGCTCACAGAAAGCGCCGCCGATTACCGCTGGTCCAGCGTCTACCCCTGCCTCTACTCCACCCAGTTTGAGACCGCCCTTGTGCGCGTCGAGACCGACTCCGGCCTCACCGGCTGGGGCGAGGCACAGGCGCCGCTTGCTCCCGAAGTCGCCTGCTCCATCATTGACCGCCTCCTGGCCGGCGTCATCACCGGCGAGGACTTCGACGGCTCGCCCGAGCGCATCGCCGAGCTCTGGGACCGCATGTACGCCACCATGCGCGTGCGCGGCCAAACCGGCGGTTTCATGCTCGACGCCATCTCCGCCCTCGACATCGCCCTGTGGGACATCGCCGGCCTCCACGCCGGCAAACCGGTGAGCGCCCTGCTCAGCCCGCGCGCCAAGCGCACCATCCCCGCGTATTTGAGCGGCATTCCCCGCGGCGTGACGGATACGCAGGGTTTCCGGCTGGTGAAGCTCTTCTACGACACCCACACCCCTCAAGAGTTCTTTGAACACGCCGACGCGGTCATCGACGCCGGCGGCCACATCGCCGTCGACGCCCTCTGGCGTCACACCCCGACCACGGCGCTCGACTTCGGCGCCGAACTGGAAAAGCGCGGCGCTCTCTGGTTCGAAGCGCCCCTGCCCCCGGAAGACGCCGCCGCCCACGCCGCCCTCGCCCACGACCTCCGCGTGCCCATCGCCATCGGCGAAAGCTACCGCACCCAGCACGAGATGCGCCCCTTCTTCCGCGCCCGCGCCCTTGGCCTCTACCAGCCCGACATCGGCCGCTGCGGCATCACCGAAGGCCTCCGCCTCGCCTCCATGGCCGCCGACCACGGCATCGACGTCGTCCCCCACATCAGCATCGCCTTCGGCCCCCAGGCAGCCGCCGCGCTCCACTTCGCCGCCGCCGTCGACCACTGCTCGCTTGCCGAATACAACCCGCAAGTGCTCGCAGTGGCCAACCGCTTCCTCACCGAACCTCTGCGGCTTGACGGCACCCACTACCAGGTGCCCACCGGCCCCGGGCTGGGCATCTCGCTGAGGCCCATGTGAAGAACCTCCGCTGGTACATCGCCGGGCTGCTCTTCCTGGCCACGGTGATCAATTACATTGACCGCCAAACGCTCAGCGTTGTCGCCCCCGTCCTCACCAAGGAACTGGGCATCAGCAACACCCAGTACGCCGACATCCTCACGGCATTCCTCGTTCCCTACACGGTGATGTACGTCATCTCCGGCTGGCTCTGCGACCGTTGGGGCACGCGCCGCGCCCTGGCCACCTTCATGGCCTGGTGGAGCGCCGCCAACATGCTCCACGCCACCGCCCGCGGAGCTTTCGGCCTGGGAGCCTTTCGCTTCCTGCTTGGCATGGGCGAGTCCGGCAACTTCATGGCCGCCGAAAAGGCCATCTCCGAGTGGTTCCCCGCCAAGGAGCGCGGCTTCGCCAACGGCCTCGTCAACGCCGCCGCCGCCACCGGCGCCATCATCTCGCCGCCCTTGATCGCCTTCGTCACGCTGCACTACGGCTGGCGCTTCGCCTTCGTCGCTACCGGCGCGCTCGGCTTCATCTGGCTCGCCGCCTGGCTGGCCATCTACTACGTGCCGGGGCAGCATCCACGAATCACCGAAGAAGAGCGCACTTACATACTGGATGGCCGCGTCGCCCGCCCCGGCCACCGCATCCCGTACAAGCAACTCCTGCGCATGCCGCAGGTGTGGGGACTCCTCGTCTCGCGCGTCTTCGCCGACCCCGTGTGGTGGTTCTATCTCTTCTGGCTGCCCAAATACCTCAGCGACGTGCGCGGCTTCTCGCTCGTCGAAATCGGCCTCTTCTCCTGGATGCCCTACCTCGCCGCCGACCTCGGTTCGCTCTTCGGCGGCTGGCTCTCGGGCTATTGGATCTCGCGCGGCAAACCCGTCCTCGACGCCCGCCGCCACACCATGATCCCCTTCGTCCTGGTGATGCCCATCGGCATCGCCGTCAACTACCTGCCTTCGTCACAAGCGCTGGCCGTCATCTGCCTCATCACCTTCTCGCACATGGCCTGGAAGACGAATCTGATGACGATGACCAACGACATCTTCCCCACCGAGGTCGTCGGCTCGGCGGCGGGCGTGGTGGGACTGGGCAGCGGCCTCGCCGGGGCCATCTCAACGCCGCTCGTCGGCCGCATCGTCGACGCCTTCGGCTATGGCGCCGTCTTCTGGGTGATGGGCTTCCTCCACCTCATCGCCATGACCATCGTGCTCACGCTGGTGAAGAAACGGGCGTGAGATTCACTCCTCTCACGCCCATACACAGTTAGGGAAGCTGAGCCGCCAGTTCCGTCACCAGCGGCAGCGGATCGACCTCCGCCGGAAAGTTCGCCGCTCCGGCCAGGTAGCGGCCCTTGCGGAATACCACCAGCCGTCCGAGATACTTGTCGGTGGTTTGGAACGCCTCGTCGCCCACCTGGGCCGTCGCCCCCGCGGTCACACGCTGCCGGAACTGCCCCAGCAGCTTCGCCGCCGACTCCGGCGTCGCCTCGGGCACCACAAACGCCTTGCCCTGCTCATAGGCCGCCATGTAGCCACGCCGCAGCATGCGGAACCCCAGCACCGATTCCGGCACCAGCCGTACGCTCTCCGGCTTCAGTCCCTTCGCGGGGAAGACACTCAACAGCACGGGCCGCCCCGTCGAACCCTCCAGCCGCTGATCCCACGCCGCCAGGAACTTCTCCAGCAGCGCGGCATCCCCGGTCGGGTTCGACGCCACCTCGACATAGTAAACGCCCTTGGCAAAGGCCCCCCGCCGCGCCGTCACCTGCCCCGCCGCTCCGAGTTTGGCCAGCGGCAGGTTGGCATCGCGGTTGGCCGTGAACATGCCCCACGCCAGGTCGGCATTCTCCATCTCGGAGATGTCGAACACGAGGTCCACCGTTCCGTTGGTGCACGTCACGCCGTTCATGCGCTTGAAGCCGTAGGCGAAGTAGCCCTCCGAGTTGCCGTTCATGTATTCGAACAGCGTGTCCACGTCGTAGGTGCGCACCCCGCCCTTCTGCGTGAATCCCGGCGCGGCGGCGCAGTCCGGCGCCGGACCACCAGCGGTCGCGGCGGCCGCCAGCAGCAGCAGTCCGATCATGCCAGCAGCTCCTGCGCCCGCGACATCCGTGCCATCACGTTGACATGGTTCGGACAGCGCACGGCGCACGTCGAGCAGTCTTTGCAGCTCACCTCGCGCACCTCGGCCGGCAGCATCTGAAACTGCTCGCGCGCCATCCCAAACTGCCCGTAGCCCTCGGCGTACATCACATAGCGCATCATGTCGGGAATCGGCAGCCCCTTCGGACACACGCCCGAACACTTGCCGCAAGCCCGGCAATAGAGCGGCGTGATGAAATCGCGCTGCACCGCTAGCAGCGTCGCGTCGCCCGGCGAAAAGCCCTTGTCCATGCAGGCAAAGTTCTCATCGAGCTGATCGTGATCGGTGATCGACGGAATCGTCGTGTCAATGTTCGGATTGCGCATCGACCAGCGCAGCATCGCCGGAAACACACCTTCCTGCTTGAACTTCGCGTAGTTCGGATCGCCCGGCTTTACGCGCCGGAACCCGCCCGCCATCACCTTCATCGCCACAATGCCCAGTCCTGCCTTCTTCGCATCGGCCAGCAGCGGATCGATCGTCGCTCCCATCGTGAAGTTGTACGAAGAGAGGATCACGTCAATCGCACCCGACTTGATCGCCGCCGGAATCACTTCCTCAAACCCGGCGTGCGTGGATACCCCGCTGAACCGGATCATGCCCTTCTGCTTGGCGATGCGCTGCGCCTCCAGCCGCCCCTCCGTAATCTGCTCGGCCTTCGACTTGGCGTGGATGTACCAGATGTCCACGTAGTCGGTCTGGAGTTCCTTCAGTGAGGTCTCCAGCTCCTGCAGAGCCGACTCTTTGTCCTCCTTGTTGCTCTTGGTGGACAGCACCAACTGCTTCCGGCGCGATTTTAACGCCGCGCCCACCATCCGCTCACAGTTACCCGACTGGTAACCGCGTGCAGTATCGAAGTAAGTGACGCCCATGTCCGCCGCGCGCTCAATGACTGAGGCATCGGAGGTAATCATGGTGCCAAAGCCAACGGTAGTTACTTTGAGTCCTGTCTTACCGAGCACCTTGGTCTTGATGGCGGGGGCCGCCGTGGAGGGAGTGGAGATCGCCTGGAGCGCTAGGGGAGCGGCCAGGAATGATCGACGAGAGGCATTGTCAAACATGGCAGCTACAGTATAATCGGATCAACACGAAAGGAGGATCGTTTTTTCGATGCTCACTCGACGTTCTTTGCTCGCCACTCTGCCCACCCTCTCCGCGGCAGCGCTTCAGGGTCAAGAAGTAACTCCTCCCGGTCCTGTTGAGTTTCCCACCGTTGTCCCCAATACTAAGCGATCTCTTGTCGCGATTCGCCACGGTGAGGAGCGCCGGAAGATAGTCCGGGAAGCTCTCGAAGGAATCGACAAGGAAATCCGTACTTCTTGGAAAAGTAAGAAGTATATATTAATCAAACCGAATAACGTATCCACGCAAAATCAGTTGGCCTCGACTCACGCCGACGCCTTGCGCGGAATCCTCGACTATTTGGACGGCCGCTGGAAAGGTCCGGTGATCATCGCCGAGTCGAGCGCGGGCCAAACGATGGAGGGGTTTGAGAACTTCCGCTACACCCGCCTGCCCGGCGAGTATAAGCGCCTCCGCATCCAACTGGTCGACTTCAATCAGGAGGCCGAATACAAGCTCACCCACCTGATCACCCCCGACCTCCACGTGCAGCCGGTCCGACTCGCCGCGCGCATGCTCGATCCGGAGTCGTTCCAGATCTGCGCCGCCATCCTGAAGACGCACAACACAGTGATCGCCACGCAGTCCATCAAGAACATGACCCTCGGTGCACCGATTCACTACAAACCCGGGGAAACGCCCCGTTGGAACGACAAGCGCAAGTATCACGGCGGTGTTCGCCAGACGCACTACAACATGTTCCTCACGGCGTCGAAGCTGAAGCCCTTCTGGGGCGCCACCGTCATCGACGGTTGGGAGGGCATGGAAGGCAACGGTCCGGCCTCCGGCACTCCGGTGCCCAGCCGCGCCGCCATCGCCTCTACTGATTATGTCGCCGCCGACCGCGTCGGTCTGGAACTGATGGGCATCGACCCGAAGTGGATTGGCTACCTCAACTACTGCCACCAGAACGGCCTTGGCCAATATGAACTGGACAAGATCGATCTGGATGGTCCGCAACTGGCCACGATTGCCCGCAAGTACCGCCACCACAAAGACGTCGAACGCCAGTTGGAGTGGATGGGTCCGCTCCGCGAGGTGCCGCCCAAGCTCGGCTAACCTCCGGCTTTTTCTTCCAACTCGTGCCAGCGCGCGTAGAGCGCGTCCACCGCCTGCTGCGCGACCTCATGCGCGGCCGAGGCTTCGGCGATGCGCGTGTGGTCGGAAAACACCGCCGGATCCTCCAGCGCCGCTTGGCATCGCTCCACTTCCGCTTCGGCCGCGGCAATGCGCGATTCGATCGTTTCGTAGTCGCGCGCATCCACGTAGGAGAGTTTCTTCTTGACCGGCGCAGCCGCTGGAGCCGACGCCGCAGCGGCAACGGGTTTCCCCTTGCCCGACGTGCGCTCGTCGAGCCACTCCTCCCATTGCGCGTAGTCGGCGAACCGTTGCGCGCCGCCCTTGCCGTCGAGCCCCAGAATCACCGTAGACACGCGATCGAGCAGATAGCGGTCATGCGTCACCAACACCAGCGCGCCCGGAAACTCCAGCAGGCTCTCCTCCAGGATTTCCAGCGTCGGGATGTCGAGATCGTTCGTCGGTTCGTCCAGCAGCAGCAGGTCGGCCGGCTCCAACATCAGGCGCGCGATCAACACCCGCGCCCGTTCGCCGCCCGAGAGCCGCCCCACGGGTTGGCCCAGTTGCTCCGGCGTGAACAGGAAGCGCGCCGCCCAGGCGTTCACATGAATCACGCGCCCCTGATAGACCACCGAATCGGCGTCCGGCGCCAGCGCCCTCCGCAGCGTCACGTCGGCTTCAAGCGGCCGGTTTTGGTCAAAGTAGACGATGCGCAGGCCATCGGCTTTCGTCACCGTACCGCCGCTTGGCGGCAGCAGTCCCTGCAACAGGCGTAGCAGCGTTGTCTTGCCGCTGCCGTTGGCGCCCACAAGCCCGACGCGCGTCCCGTGCGTGAACACAAAATCGAGCGAATCCAGCAGCCTCCGCCCCCCCAGTTCACAGCCCAGGCCTTCCAGCACCAGCAGGCGTTTCGTCTTGCGGTCCGTGGCCGAAAAGTCGATGCCCGCCGTGCCCGTTCGAGTGCGTGCGTTCAAATCGCCCAGTTCGTCTATGAGTTGATGCGCCTTGTCGATGCGCGCTTTCGATTTCGTCGTGCGCGCCTTCGACCCCCGCCGCAGCCACTCCATCTCGCGCCGCACCATATTCTCCAGCGCCTCTTGCCGTTTGGCCTGGGCGTGGAGAAACTCGTCCTTCTTCTCGAGAAAGGCGCTGTAGTTGCCCGGCGTGCGAAGAATGCCCCCCGGGTAGGCGCGATTCAACTCCGCCATCGCCGTGGCCACGTTCTCCAGAAAGTAACGGTCGTGGCTGATCACAATCGAGGCGAACGGGGCTTGGCTCAGCAAATCTTCCAGCCACTCGATGCCCGCCAGGTCGAGATGGTTGGTGGGCTCGTCCAGCAGCAGGATATCCGGTGACAATACCAGCGCCTCGGCGATGGCAAGGCGCTTCCGCCAACCGCCTGAGAGCGCCGCCGCCTCGGCTTCAAAATCCTCAAAGCCTGCCCGGCCGAGCGTGCGCACCAGTTGCGCTTCGTGTTCATCGTGGTCCAGCGGCGAGGCTGCCAGCACCTGCTCAATGCACTGCCGTACGGTCACCCCTGGCGCATAAACAGAGTCCTGCGCGACATAGGCGAACCGCGTCTTCTTCCTGAGCGCAACCTCGCCCGAGTCCGGAGACAATTCACCTGCAAGAATTTTGAGCAGGGTGGATTTGCCGGAGCCATTGGGCCCGATGAGGCCAATCCGCTCTCCCTCCTCGCAGGTGAACGAGATGTTGTCAAAGAGCGGAGCCGAGCCGAACGACTTCGTCAGCTCTTTTGCGTTGAGAATGAGGGCCAACCTCTCATTGTAGAGGTCTGGCCTCGAAAACTGACGAGACTACTTCATCGTGCGGATGTGGGCGACGAGATTTTCCAGATCAGCGTCCGTGGTCGCCTTCGCAATCGCCTTGTGGTTGGCGGCTTCCTTGAACGCCTTCATCAGGTCGGCGTCCTTCAGCTTCTGAACCTCGGCGCTGGCCAGCGGTTTCAGCTTGTCGCCAAACTTCTTCTTCATGGCTGGGGCTCCAGACCCATCAGCCGCGTGGCACATCGCGCACTTCTTCGCATACAGCGCCTTGCCCGCAGCCGCGTCTCCGGCCGCACTCAGAGGAACGCAAAGCACCGCAACCGCTGCCGTAGCAGCAAGAATCAACCGTTTCATCGAACCTCCTTCAGGTCGGCGGAACAGGACCTCCACACACTTGGACTGCACGCCGCCTTCCATTGGTTCCGCCGATCGGCCGGGGATTCCACTTGTCCACGCCGTGATTCAGGTCTACGATACTGGCGTGACTACCCGACGCTCCTTCACCGCCTCCCTTCTTGCCGTATCCACGCTCCGTGCCGCCAATCCGCTCGCCCGTTTGCGCATCGGCGTCACCGACTGGAACCTGCAAATGGCCAGCAATCCCGAAGCCCTCGCCCTCGCCGCAAGCCTCGGCTTCGAAGGCGTCGAGGTCAGCCTCGGCCGCCGCGCCATCGGCGAGAAACTGCAGTTGGACGACCGCACCCTCCAGGACTCCTACCTCGCCGCTGCCGCCAAACACAAAGTCGCCCTCGCCGGCACCTGCCTCAACATCCTCCACGTGAACTACCTGAAGAACGACCCCCTCGGCAGGAAATGGGTCGCCGACGGCATCCCCATCACCCAGCGCCTCGGCGCCCGCGTCATGCTGCTCCCCTTCTTTGGCAAGGGGGCCATCGAAGAGCGCGCCGAACAGGATTTCGTCGCCGAATCGCTCAAGCCGCTGGCCCCCCGGGCCGAGAAAGCCGGCGTCCTGCTCGGCCTGGAGAATACGATCTCGGCTGAGGCCAATGCGCGCATCATCGACAAGGTGGGCTCCCCCGCGCTCAAGGTCTATTACGATGTCGGCAACTCCGCCCCGCGCGGCTTCGATGTCGTCAAGGAGATCCGCTGGCTGGGCCGCGACCGCATCTGCCAGTTCCACCTCAAGGACAATCCGCACTTTCTCGGAGAGGGCTCCATCCCCTTTCCCGCCGTCCTCGAATCGATCGCCTCCCTGGGCGGCTTCTCCGGCTTTGCCAATCTGGAAACCTCGGCCCCATCGAAATCGGTCCCCGACGACATGAGGCGCAACCTCGCCTTCATCCGCAAGCTCCTCAGCCCGTATGCCGCCGCTTAGGGCATTCCTCGCCCTGGCTTGTGCCGCCGTGGCGGCCTGTGCCATGCAGGGAGCCAAGCAACAGTACCAGCCGGCGCTGGAACTGCTCCGCCAGGGCAGGTTCCACGAGGCGCGGCAGGCGCTGGAAAAAGTGGTGGCCGCCGATCCAAAATCCGCCCCCGCCTGGCTTGCTCTAGGTGTGGCCCATGCCGCCCAGGGCGACTATCCCGCCGCTGAACCAGCCTTCGCCCGTGCCTGTTCGCTCCAACCCAAACTCCCCGACGCCTGCTTCTACCACGGCCGCGCCCTATACCTCGTGAATCGCTTTTCGGAAGCGCTTGCCGTCCTGGCCCGTCTCGGCTCTGACCGCCGGCGCTTTCGGGTAGAAGCTCTCTGCCACGACGCCCTCGGCCGCTGGAGCGACGCCGAAACCCTCTATCGAAAGGCCGTCGACAACGACTCAGGCGGCGAAAACCCCCGCATCGACTACGCCGTCGCCCTCGCCCGCCAGGGCCGTGCCGCCGAGTCCGTGCCCCTGCTGGAGGCCGCCCTCCAGCAAGGCCGCCAATTGCCGCGCGCCGAGCTCGAATTCGGCAGAATTCTTCTTCAATTGAACCGCCTCCCGGATGCCCGCGCCCACCTCGAGCGCGCCGTTTCCCTCGCTCCCAACTCCTCGCAAGCGCACCTCCTGCTCGGCCGCGTCTACACTCGATTGGGACTGTTATCGGAGGCTGCTCCACACCTCGAGCAGGGCTCTCAGCAGCCTCAATGAGCACGTAAATTAAAAAATGTTAACCAAAAAGTAAGCCCTTACCATGGACTCCCACATTTCGGTTTGATAGTATCCACGCTGCTACCGTGGGGTCTACTGCTATTGCTGCCACGACTATTTCAATTTAATGGGGAGACTTGCGTGCATACAAAGCCACGTGCGTTTGCTTTGGCCCTAAGCCTATTGCTCACGTCGCATGTCTATTCACAGGAATTCCGTGCGACGATTTCGGGTCGTGTTTTGGACGCCAGTGGGTCGGCTGTCCCGAATGCGAAAATCCAGGCTGTCAGTGTCGCCACCACTGAGACATCCAATGCCACATCGGACGCCTCCGGTGTCTACACGATTCCGTTCCTCCGTCCCGGCGGTTACAAGCTAACCGTTACGGCCAACGGCTTCAAAACTTTCAACCGTGAGAACATCACTTTGACGGTGGGTCAGATTGCTGGTATCGACGTCAACCTTGAAGTCGGCGCGCTCACCGAGTCAGTGAACGTCACCGCGGAAGCCGCCCTGCTGGAAACGCAGACGGCCAGCCGCATCGCCGTCATCAGCACCAAGCAGGTGTCGGAACTGCCGCTCAACTCGCGCAACCCGTTCATGCTCGGCGCCATGATGTCCGGCGTCACCTTCCGCGGCGCGGCCATCTGGCAGCGTCCGTTTGACAACGGCGCCATCGCCGAATGGTCGGTCAACGGCGGCCGCCAGTCCAACAATGAGTTCCTCATGGACGGCGCTCCCAACAACGGCCAGGGCGGCAACAACAACATCGCCTATGTGCCCATCGTCGACGCCGTGCAGGAGTTCTCCATTCAACAGAATTCTTACGACGCGCAGTATGGCAAAACCGGAGGCGGCGTCTTCAACGTCGTGCTCAAGAGCGGCACCAACGATTTCCATGCCACCGGCTGGGAGTTCCTCCGCCGCAAATTCCTCGACGCCAACACCTTCCAGAACAACTCCGTCGGCGCGGCCCGTCCCGGCCACCGCCTTGATCAGTACGGCTTCCAGTTGGAAGGGCCGCTGCTCATCCCCAAACTGCTCACCCGCGAAAGCAAAGTCCGCGGCTTCTTCCTCGGCAGCTTTGAGAACTACTACGAGCTCTGGCCGCAATTCCTCCGCAACTCCTATCCGGCGATGGAAATGCGCAACGGCGATTTCAGCAAGCTCACTGCCGTCACTGGCCAGCCGGTGACCATTTACAACCCCTACTCGGCCCAAATCGTGAACGGCGACCCGGTTCGCTCGCCCTTCCCGAACAACCAGATCCCGGCCAGCATGATCAGCCCCGTGGCGCGCGCCGTCACCGCCTTCATGCCTGAGCCCAATGCCGTCACCGCCGGACAGCGCTACGCCGTCCAGAACCGGCTCAATCCCGAATACCCCGCGGTGGACAACTTCTACAACCTGATCCTGAAGTTCGACTTCAACATCGGCGAAAAGCACCGCACCTACTTCCGTCACGCCTCCAACGACCGTACCGAAGACCGTTCCGTGAACGGCATCGACAACGCTCCCGGCACCGACGGCCAGCAGCCCTTCCAGCGCATCAACGACGCCTACGTGGCTGACTGGGTGTGGACCATCGCCCCGACCACGCTCTTCAACTTGCGCGCCTCCAGCAACCGCTTCATCGAGAAAGGCTTCGGCCGCGCCAATGAGGGTTTCGACCTGTCCAAATTCGGCCTGCCCACCAGCCTGCTCAGCCAGTTGCCCAGCCCGGTCTACTTCGGCCGCTGGAACATCAATGGTTACAGCTCCCTCGGCCGCGGCCAGAGCATCAACATCACCAACAACTACAACATCATGGCGAGCATGACCAAGATCATGGGCTCGCACACCATGAAGTTCGGCATCGACTGGCGCCGCATTCACTTCATTCAGCAGAACAGCGGCGACATCCTCTCCTTCACCGGTGAAACCCGCTGGACGCAGCGGCTCTGGAACCAGGGTGAAGTTACCGCCGGAGACGGCTATGCGTCGTTCCTCATCGGCGGCGTCGGCGGTTCGCAGAATTACCCGATGTACCCGTTCTTCCGCCAGTGGTACTTCGCCCCCTACTTCCAGGATGACTGGAAGATCAGCCGCAAACTGACCCTGAACATGGGCCTGCGCTGGGATTACAACCTGGCTGCCGACGAAAAGTACAACCGCATCAACCGCGGCTTCAACCAGAACGCCACCAGCCCCATCGCCAGCCTGATTCCGGCTGCCATGCTCGCTCAGTATCCGAGCCTCCGCAACCTCCGCGGCGGCCTCGAATTCGCCGGCGTCAACGGCAACCCGCGCATCACTGGCGTGAAGGACCTCAACAACTGGCAGCCCCGCATCGGCGCGGCCTACTCCATCAATGACAAGCTCGTCGTCCGCGGCGGTTACGGCTTGTACTTCATGAACCCGAACAACAACTTCCTCCAGACCATCGGGTTCTCCACCTCGACGCCATTGGTAAACTCGCTCGACGAGGGACGCACGCTGGCCAGCAACACGCTGCTCAGCAACCCCTATCCGAGCGGCATCAATCTGCCCGTGGGCTCCTCGCTCGGCTACAACACCTTTGCCGGCCAGAACTTCACCCACTACAACCCCGAGATGCGGGTGCCCTATGTGCACCAGTTCTCGTTGGAATTCCAGCGCCAGATCACGCAGACCAGCACGCTCTCGTTCGCTTACGTCGGCAGCCGCACCATCGGCGCCAACGACGAGCGCAACCTGAACGTGCTCCCACCCGATATTCGCAAGCAGTGCAATTTGCTCGAGGGAGGCAACCCGGGCTATTGCAACGAACTGGTGCCCAACCCCTTCCGCGGGCTCGAACCGCTTCGAGGCTCAGGCTTGTTTGCACCAGAGCGCATCTCGCGCGCCCAAATCAGCCGGCCGTTCCCGCAGTTCACCGGCAACCTGCTTGAACAGGGCCGCGGCGAGTCCAACATCTGGTACAACTCGATGCAGATCAACTACAACGTCCGCATCGGACGCAGCCTGACCCTGCTCGGCAACTACACGCTCAGCAAAATGGTGGAGCGCTGGGGCTACACCGACGCGGTCAACAACATCAAGCAGCAGGGCCTCTACTTCAACGACCGGCCCCACTACATCAAGTTCAACACCGTGTACGAACTGCCCTTCGGCAAGGGCCAGGCCTTCGGCGGGGGCACCTCCGGTTTCCTGAACAAGCTCATCAGCGGCTGGCAGTTCTCCACCTACACCCAGTTCTCCTCGGGTGAACCGAACGACCTCGCCGGCAACGTCATCCAGTTGAAGGACCCGCGCACGGTCGGTGGCGACTTCAATGGCACTGCCGATTGGAAGGCTCACCAGGTCCGCGGCTGGAATCCCTGCGTACTGCGCCAGTTCAACGACGGCAGGATTGAGCCCCAGGCCTTCAGCTCTCGCTCTATTGAGCAGGGGGGCCGCGGCTGCGGCACCGACACCTCCAACTACGCCTGGCTGATGGTGGCCGACTACTCGCCGGACCGCTACAATCCTTCCCGCTCGGGCCAGATCCGCAAACAGCGGCTCTTCAACATGGACGCCTCCGTCAGCAAGATGACCAACATCACCGAGCGCCTGAGGGTCCAGTTCCGCGCCGAGGCCTTCAACCTCACCAACTACTACTTCTTCGGGCGCAACGACGGTTTCATCACCGATCCCAACAACCCGAACTTCGGCACCATGTTCCCCAACCAGGGCAATACCCAGAACGGGTATCCGCGCCAGGTCCAGTTGGGCATCAAGATCTTCTGGTAAACAGAAGCTAGCTTCAAACCGGAAGGGCGGCGGCTACGGCTGCCGCCCTTCTTGTTTTTCCACCACCTGGTGCACGCGGCCCGCTTCCACCGCGCCCAACTCCTGCACAATGCCGTTCGGCCAGCGAACCTCCACGCCCTCAATGCGCGCCAGCGAGCCGAGCCCGATGTGGACCCGGTACGCATCGGTGGAACCGAAGGCCTCGCTCCCCTTCACCTCGCGATAGAACACCTTCCCGCCCGCCCTCACCGTCACCTGCGCCCCCACGCCAAACCGGTTGCTTTGCGTCCCCCTCAACTCGAAGGCAACCCAACGGTTGCGATTGCCGCGCAGGTTGCGATAAAACGCATTGCGTGCCGCGTCGCCCGGGTAGTGTCCGCCCAACTGCGCATAAATGTCCAGGTCGCCGTCATTGTCCAAATCGGCGAACGTGACGCCGTGCCCCTTGTTGCCCGGCCGCGCGAAGCCCACCGCCGTTGTCCAATCCGTGAACGTGCCGTCGCCGTTGTTGCGGAAAAAGCGATTCGGCTCCAGGCGCGTCAATTGCGGATCGCCGGTTCCGAAATAGAAATCCACGAAACCGTCATTATCAAGATCGGCCACCCCGGCGCCCATCGTCCCCATCGGATAGTAGAGCTTCGCCTCGAACGTGACGTCGGTAAAGCTCCCGTTACGGTTGTTGCGGAAGAGCCGGTTCGCATCGGGGTGCACGGCGCGCGGCCCGGCAGGCGCGTAGCCTGCGCGCATCCCCTCCACCACGTTCTCCCAAGGCGCCAGGCTAGTCGTCAGCACATCCGGAAATCCATCGTTGTTGTAGTCGACGAAAAAACAGACAAATCCGTTATGCGGCGGCTGCGCCAGGCCCGCTTTCGCGGCCACTTCAGCGAACCTCCACTTCCCATCGTTGCGATACAGCCGGTTCGGCGCATCACCCAGGCCGTTGATCAACAGGTCGAGGTCGCCGTCCTTGTCATAATCGCCCAGCGCCGTGCCAATCGCCCCATACGTCGGCGGCTCGACGATCCCCGCCACCCGCGTCATGTTCGTGAACGTGCCGTCGCGGTTGTTGCGGTAGATCTGCGGCGTGCTGCCGTCCTTCAACACCCCATTGGCGATCGCCAGGTCGAGCCAGCCGTCGTTGTCCAGGTCGCCCCACACCGAGACGAACCCGTTGCCCGGGTCATTGGCACCGCTCTTCGCCGACACATCCTCAAACCGCCCGCCCGTGTTGCGGAAGAGCCGGTTCGGATACGGCCCGCTCCAGCCGTTCAACGACACATACAGGTCGAGCTTGCCATCGTTATCGTAGTCGACCAGATTCAGGCTGTAGCCTGACGGCACGCCCGCCAGCCCCACCTCGGCCGTCGCATCGCGAAACTTGCCCCCTTCATTGCGGAACACCATCATGAACGAACCGCTCCCGGCTTCCATCAGATCCAGATCACCGTCGCCGTCGATGTCCCCCCAGGCCGAGGTGCCATTGCCATCGAAGCGGTCAATCCCCAGCGCCTTGCCCTCTTCGCGAAACTCCAGTTGCACGCCCGCCTCACGCTCCATCACAGCGGCCGGAAACAGCACGTTCTTGGACAGCGGTGGCCGCCCACCTTCGGGAATCTGATCGAGCGACACCTTGAGCAGCCACTGGTCCACCGCCGTGCCGCCCCATTGCAGCGCCTCGTAATACTGCCGCGCGGCTTCCAGGTAATCGCCGCTGCGATAGTAGCTTGTGCCCATCTCGCGCAACGCCTCGCGCTTCTGCTCGGGGTTCTGCGTCCGTCCCAGCGCCTGCCGGAAATAGGTGATCGCCTCGGCAAAGTTCCCCCGCCGCGAATGCGTCTTGCCCAGTTGAAACATCCCCGCCGTTTCTTCTGGACTGTACGGCATCGTGTTGTCAATCATGCTCTCCAGCAGTTCCAGCGAACGGTCGAGCCCCAGCAGCGGATCATGCGGTACACGGTGCCCTCCTTCGTGCGTGAAGCGAACCTCGCCCGACAGCCAGTCCGTCAGCCCCAGCATGTATTCATGCGCATGAGGCTCCAACTCGGCCACCCGCTTGGCCAGCCGGAACGCTTCGTTCGGATCGTAGAAAAGCAGCTCCGCCCGCGCGTGGATCACCGCCTTCGCCCGCATCGCCGGAATGTGATCCGCGTTCAGCTTCAGCGTCTGCGCCAGCGCCTCCATCGCCAGGCCAAGCGCAATGCGGCGCTTCTCGAAATCCGTTCCCTGGTAGAACTCCATCAAATAGGAGCGCGCAATCTGAAATGCAATCTCGACATCTTTCGGC
The DNA here is from genome assembly GCA_017304135.1 of Acidobacteriota bacterium. Classification (GTDB taxonomy): domain Bacteria; phylum Acidobacteriota; class Terriglobia; order Bryobacterales; family Bryobacteraceae; genus JAFLBB01. The sequence continues at coordinate 84,354 of JAFLBB010000013.1, forward strand.
GACTGCCCCTGCAGCCGGATCAGTTCCCTCCGCGCCTCCACCGTCTTGCCCTCGCGCAGCAGCAGCCGGGCCTTGCGTGTTGCCTCCGGCGGCGGCGCCTGCGCCCATAACGCAATCGCGGCCACTCCGGCCAGCAGGCACACCAATCGCCTCATGGTTCCTCCACCGTCAGATACCGGTCCGCCTCCACCCGCCCCAGCTTCTGCACCGCGCCACTGGGCCAGTGTACCTCCACCTCCGCCGTCGTCTTCGCGCCCAATCCGAAATGCACGCGCGCATCGCTCGACGAAGCGTAGCCGACACTCCGCGTGACGTGATTCCACTGGCCATCCGCCTTCACGCGCGCCCCGATCGCGTCGCGATTGCTCTTCTTTCCCACCAGCCGCAGCCCCAGCCAGTGCGCATCCGCAACCATCGAGTTGCGCATTATAATTGCCGTCTGCCCGATCCGCGACAGCGCCACATCCACCCGCCCGTCATTGTCGAAATCGGCAAAGGCCGCCCCGCGATGCAGCGCCGCGGTCCCCACCGAAACTGCTTCGAATTTGCCCTCACCCGTCTGCCGCAGCAGCAGGTTTTGCTGCTTCGAACGCCCGCTGGAGAACACCTCGGTGTTGTCGTTCACATCCCCATTGGCGGCAAAGAGGTCGCGCCGGCCGTCGTTGTCGAAATCGTAAATGCCGTTGCCCCAGCCGCTATAAAGCATCGTCGCCGCTCCCACGCGCGTCGCATAGGTAGCGTCGGCAAACAGGCCCTTCCCGAGATTGCGATAAAACGGAAACGTCTCGTTCGCCAGCGCCGTGATGAAGAGATCCGGCTGGCCGTCGCCATCAATGTCCCGGAAGTCCACCCCCATCGACGACAGCGCGCGGCCATCGTCGTTGAACGCAACCCCCGCCAGCAGCCCCACCTCCGTGAACTTCCCACCGCCGTCGTTGCGAAACAGGAAGTTCGGCACCGTGTCGTTAGCCACCAGCACATCCATTCGCCCGTCGCCGTTGTAGTCGGCGAACGCCACGCCCATGCCCTTACCAACGTGAGTAGCGATCCCCGACTCGCGCGAAACATCCACAAACGTGCCATCGCCGCGGTTTCGATAGAGCGTGTTCGGCAACCCCGTGTAGAACTTCGGATGGCAATACGTTCGGTACGCGCCCTTCGGGTCACCACAAAACGGCTCCTTCGCCGGATCCCACGTCACATAGTTCGCTAGGAACAGGTCGAGATGCCCGTCGTTGTCGTAATCGAAGAACCCTGCCGCAACCGTCCACGGCTCGGCGCGAATCCCCGCCCGCGCCGTCACATCCTCAAACGTCCCATCCCCGCGATTGCGATACAGCGTGTTCCGCCTCACGCCGGTCACCAGCAGATCCGTGTGCCCGTCGTTGTCGTAATCGCCAGCCGCCGCGCCCATCGAAAAGCCTTCGCCCCGCACACCGGCCCGCTCGGTGACGTCTTCAAACGTCCCATCGCGTTTGTTGCGATACAACCGGTTCCACCACTCCGGACCGCTCTTCTGCAAATCCGGCTGCCGCGCTCCATTGGCAAAAAACAGGTCCATCCAACCGTCGTTGTCGAAATCAAGCGCCGCCACGCCCCCCGTCATCGACTCGATCTGGTGCTTCTCCGCCGAGGCTGCATTGCGCAGCACAAACGCGATGCCCGACCGCGCAGGCAGTTCCTCAAACACCACCGGCGCCGCGGCCAGCAACGGCGTCACCCACAGCCAGCGCGCAAGCCAACCCCGAACCTTCATCGCGTTCATTCTATCGCCGCGCCACCCAACACCCGTGCCACCCAACACCCGTCGATTGCGGAGCACCGATTCGTTAAAATTGGGTATGAAAACAGGGAACCCTTCTCCGGGCGGCGAACTCGACCGCTACATCAATCTGAAGCTGGCAGCTCTCGGGCTGCCCACCTGCACTCATCTCTCCGACCCGAAGTTCCTCGAACTCGCAGGGCCGCTGCTGCGCAACTTCCACCAGAAAGACATCCTCCTGGCCGGCAAGCTCTGTCCCTCTGATGCCCGCATCCAGGCCTTCCTCGACGCCACGCTGCGCGACCTCTGTCCCGACGGCGCCCCGCGCCTCCCCGCCAACACCTTCACGCTCGACCGCCCCGGCATGGCCCGCGTTCTCTCCCTGCCCGCGCGCGGCGACTATTTCAGCTCGCCGTTGCTCAGCTCCTACCGCATCGCGCAAGGCGTCCTCCACAACCCCAAGAGCGACCGCCGCACCACCAAGGGCATCTTCCATATCGTCGAAGACGGCTTCCCCGTCCCCGCCGACAAGATCGCCGTCCCGCGACGCACGCTGGCCGTCTTTCTCGAACGCGCCTTCCAACCGCCGCCTGACCTGATGACGCTTCCCTACACTTCCGACCAGGACGGCCAGGCGCGCACCTTCGTCACCCTGCTACTGCGCCCCCTCGTCTGCCCCGCCACAGGCCGCGACCCGGAAAAGCGCATGGAGATCCGCTTCTTCGCCCCCGCCAGCCTCGTCAGCAACCTCGACTTCGTGGAAGGCATCTTCGGCAACGGCGGCGACCCCTACCTGCCCGAAAACGATGCCGCCCTCGACGCCGAGCATTGGACCGGCCACAGCGGTTGCGTCATCCTCGCCCCCCACCTCGCCGGCATCACGAAGAAAGCCGCCGGCCTGCCTCACTACGACGAGGCCACCGCACGCCAGCGCCGCGAGGGCATGTGCTGGCGCGACGAGGGCGAGCTTTACAACGATGGCCAGGCCTTCAAATTGGCCTGCCGCGACTCGCGCGGCGTCATGGTCACCCTCATCGCCGACAACTACTACGGTTACTGCAAGAAGGAAGTAAAAACCCAGATCAGCCTCGCCGCCAATCTCTACGGCAATTGCGAAGAGGAGCACGCCGGCGGCGCCATCGCGTTCCCCACCTATGTCCTCGGCCAGGAGTTCTGCGCCGAGCGCTCGGCCATGCTCAAGCATGCTGCCTTTGAACAGGCCCTGCGCCTCCTGGGCCCACTCGCCGAACCCCGCCCCGAAGGCTATGCCGTCGACCGCGCGCACCCCAGCATCCACTATCTGCCCCACTCGGCCGAGTTCCACGTGCCCTCCGGCGCCATTCGCTGGCAACACGAGGGCATCACCCGCTCACTCACTCTGCGCCCCGAGGAAACGTACGTGCTCCCCTCCGGCTACCGAGTGCGCCTGGAAAAACAGTTGCTCGGCACCGCCTGGCGCCTCGTTGGCTCCGTGGCCCATGGAACGCTTTGCCACAAGCCCTGCACCGTCTCCGGCGGAGGCAAGTCCGAAATCTCCAAGTCCATTGCCAATGCCCTGCTCAAAGGCCCCGTCTTCGTGCGCGACTATCAACGCGACATGGACGAAGTCGACCGCATCCTCCAGCGCGACTTCTCCGGCATCTTCCGCGAGCCGCAACAGGAGAGCCGCGTCGCGCGCCCCATCCTCAGCCCCGCCCGCTCCCTCGGCAGCGTCATCCGCCTGCTCACACCCTCCGCCGATTACACCGATGAGTACAACGCCTGGCTGAAGAGCATCCCCCAAACCATCCGCCAGATCATCTTCACGGTCAAGCGCTACTACCGGCCCGAGTGGGGAGGCAACTGGCGCGAGAACTTCACCGTCGACCGCATCAACGGCTACCTCGGCCACGAACTGAAGTTCGGCGACCGCAAACTGGTGGCCAACTACCTGCGCATCGGCTTCGACACCAACGGCGCCTGGCGCATCTACAAACTACGGCCCGATTTCCACCCCGCCGAAAAGGTGCAGGTCGAAGACGACATCACCGCCTCCGTCGTCGTGCCGCGTGAAGCCTTGCGCGACGTCGACCCGAAGTACCCCAACTTGTCCGTGAAACTCGTCGAAAACTGCGAGCGCCTCCTCTTCCAGCGCCCCGACGACGCCGTCCACCGTGGCTTCGACAAACAAGCCGAGGCCGACCTCGCCTCCCCCGGCACTTTCATCTCCAACTTCGAACCGCTCACTCGCCAGGCCGCCCAGGCGCTCGTCGACCATGTCGTCGAGTTCGACGACTACAGCGAACCCATGAAGCAGTTGCTCGCCTCCTTCGTCAAGGCCGGCTCACCCGCCTATATCGTCTCCTCCGCGCACGCCCGCCTCGTCGATGGCAAGCCTTCCAAGAATCCCCGCTACCTGCAAACACGCCCCGACCTCGCCGACCCACTCGATCGCTACCTCGCCGAGGTCTGCGCACGCCTCGACCGCGGCATCCCCGCCCCCGACCCCGTCCACTTCCCCGTCAACTCCGTCCTGGCCGGCCGCCGTGGCAATCCCGCCGAGCCCGCCATCGGCCTTCCCCCATTAGCCGTATACGGGCCCATTCACTACCAGGAGCTGCCCGAGCTGTTCATGGATTTCGTCTGCAGCCTCACCGGCAAGTCGCCCTCCACAACCGGCTTCGGCAGTGAAGGTGCGCTCACCAAGGGGCCCTTCAACGCCCTCTGGCCCGTCGTCGATCTGAACAACGCCCTGGTCAGCTACATCCTCACCGGCTACGCTGGCTTCACCACCGCCGCCGGCCACATCGGCACGCAGTATCGCGTCGATCACGACATCAGCATGCTCGTGCCTGAGGTCTGGTGCCGCATGCAGGTGAGCGAGCGCGACCCTTCGTTCCTCATCGACGGCGGCTACCTCGAACCGGTCAGCGACTTCGAGTTCGAAGGCCGCACCGTGCTCGGCAGCCGCCTCGGCTACCGCATCACGCCACTCTTCGTCGAACGCTTCCTCGGCCGCATCTTTGAAACCCCCGACGCCGTCCTCACCGAAGAACTGCTCCGCCCCGAACTCCAGGACCGCGCCGCCTTCGCCTCCGGCATCGACGCCATCGTTGAGGCGCAACAGCGCGTGGCCAGGCTCTACTTTGAGGACGGCAGCGTCGAAGCCGCCTGCCCTCCCCTCAAGGCGCTGCTCCACATCATGGCCAACGGCAGCTTCTACGGCATGACCATCCACGACGCCAAGCTGCGCGCCATGTTCACCCGCGAAGCCCTTCTCTCCAGCGATTGGTACGCCGAACGCCTCCGCACCAAGCAGCAACGCGACATCGCCCTCTGGTCCCGCCACGTCCACGCCCTGGAGAACTTCCGCGGCGGCACCGTCGGCGCGGCCTCCTCTCACATCGACGTTGCCCAACGCCTCGCCAACGCCCGCGCACAACTGGCTCGCGCGTCGTCGCCCGCCTATCTGGATGAGCTCACCGGCGCCCTCGGCGCCGACCCCTTCCAGTTCCAGTCGCCCGCATAACGCGCCGCGCCGACACTCGCCGCGTTTCGATTGACATCTCCCGGCCCTGCA
>JAFLBB010000121.1 GCA_017304135.1 Acidobacteriota bacterium
TTGCCCGCCGCATGGCCGAACGCGGCGTGCGCTTCATTCAGCTCTTCCATCGCGGCTGGGATCAGCATGTGAACCTCCCCGCGAACCACCCCAAGCAGTGCCGCGACATCGACCAGCCCAGCGCCGCGCTGGTAACCGATCTCGCGCAGCGCGGCCTGCTCGACGACACGCTCATCGTTTGGGGCGGCGAGTTCGGCCGCACGGCTTACTGCCAGGGCAAGCTCACCGCCGACGACTACGGCCGCGACCACCACCCGCGCTGCTTCTCCATGTGGCTGGCTGGCGGCGGCGTGAAGCCGGGGCTCGTGTATGGCGAGACCGACGACTTCAGCTACAACATCACCGAAAACCCCGTCGATGTGCATGATCTGCACGCGACGGTTCTCCACCTGCTCGGCATCGACCACCTGCGGCTGACCTACAAGTTCCAGGGCCGCCACTACCGCCTCACCGACGTCCACGGGCGCGTGGTGAAGGATATTCTCAGCTAAAAACTCAGCTTGAGGCCGAACTGGACGACACGGCCGGACTCACCCGTCTGGATTATGTTCGAGGTCGTGTTCGGGGCCACCGCCTCGCAGCAGGTTTCCCCAAAACGCGCGCTGGTGATCTGGTTCGATCCGCTCGAAGCGCTGGACGGATTCTGGAAGCTGGCGTGGTTGAGCGTGTTGAACGTTTCGGCGCGGAACTGCAAGCGGAAGCGTTCAGTCAGTTGAAAGTTCTTCTGCGCGGCGAGGTCGAAGTTCCAGTAGCCGGGGCCGCGGAACATGTTGCGGCCCATGCCGTTTTCGCCGGGGCCGGGGATGGCGAAGAACTGCGCCGTCTGCTCGCGTGTGAAGAGCACAGGGCCCACCGAGCCGGCCTGCTCCTTCAACTCGGTCGAAGGCAGCGTGTTGCCCACCAGCGCCGCGCGCGAGATGTGCGAGGCGTTGTTGGTGCGCGTGCCGCTGTTGACGGTCCACGGCTCGCTCGTGTAGGCGCTGAAGATGCCGTTCAGGCTCCAGCCGCCGACAAAGTGATTCAGCGCGCCGCCCGCCGAGCCCAGGAACGCTTTGTTCTTGCCGAAGGGCAGCTCATAGAGCCAGGCCGAATTGAACACGTGGCGGCGGTCGAAATCCGACACCGCGCGCTCGTTGCGCCAGTTGCTGATGTCGGCCGGCGTGCGCGAATTCGTCGTGCTCAAGCCGCCGCCGGAACTCGAGGCGATGGGGTCCACCGACTGGTTGTCAATGGACTTGGCGAAGGCGTAGGTGGCGTTCACCGTAAGGCCGCTGGAGAAGCGCTTGCGCAGCACGGCCTGGAAGCTGTGGAAGTAGCTGTCGCCGCCCGAGTCAACGAAGGTGATGTTGTTGAACTGCTGGTTGGGACGCAGGTTCGCCGTGAGCGTCTGCTGTTCGATGCGCTGGGCGAACACGCCGGCGGCATTCTGGAGCAGTTCGTTACGCGTGGTAGCCGAGTTCACGAACAACGCGTTCACCACGCCGGCGTTCACCAGCCGGATCGCCGTGCCCGAAACGCCCGCCGGGCAACCCGTGCCGGCCGCTGCGCACCCGGCGCGGATGTTGGCCTGCATGGCCTTGAAGTCGTCAAGAATCGGCGCGGCGCTGATCTGGTTCAAGTCGTAGCCGCGGTAGAGGCGCGTGCCGCGGCGGCCGACATAGGCCACCTGCACCAGCGTGCCCCCAGCCAGTTCGCGCTGGATGTTGAAGTTCCACTGGTGCACGGTGGGCAGCTTCAGGTTCTGGTCAAACACGGTGACGTTGGGCGCTGTGCCGGTGAGCTGGCGCGGCGGCGTGAGGAACTCGCTCGGCTTGCGCGTTGGCGGCGTCAACTCCTCGGGGAAGCCTTCGTTCACGCGGCGGTCGGGAACCACGGCGCACCCCGGCGTCGTCGAGCCGCCCGGAATCGACTGGCAAGTGGTGGTGATACCCGGAGGACGCCCGGCAACGGCGGTCACCTGGAACGAAGCGATCGGATCAAACGCCATCCCATAGCCGGTGCGGAACACGGTGCGCCCGTTGCCGGGGGCCCAGGTGAGGCCGAGGCGCGGACCGATGGCGCCGAGGTTGTTGTTCTGATACCAGCGGTCCTTGTTGACGAAGCTCACCAGCTCGCCGCCGAGGAACGACTTGTCGGGCACATACACGCGCCCGCCCGCTTCGGTCGGGGCCATGTTGATCTCCCAACGCGCGCCGTAGTTGATGGTCATGTTGCGGCGGATCTTCCACTCATCCTGCAGGTAGAAGTTGTACTGCTTCATGCGCTGCCCCTGGGCCCACATGGTGACGGAGTTGCCGGTGCGGTAGGGCAGGAAGGCATCGCTCTTCAGGTCGCCCAGGAACACCTGCTGCAACTGCGCCGGAATGCCCAACAGCTCGTTGATGCCCTGCAACAGGCGGTTCGAGTCGTTCACGTTGATGCCGGGCACAAGCGTATTATCGAGCGCCGGCGGGCGCGTGACGCGGCTGAAGCTCATCACCGGCGTTACGTTTACGCCGCCGGGCTGGCCGCGCTGGTCGTTGTGCTGGTAGAAGCGGAAGTTGAAGCCCATGCGGACCACGTGCGAGCCTTTGACGATGCTCAGGTTGTCGAGAATCTGCGGCGTGTTCACAGCGCGGTTGGTGCGCGGCCGGTTGAGCACGGCGTCGCTGATGTTGGCGAAGTCGTACGGCGGAATGTCGGGAAACGCCGGGTTGGCCTCGCCCTGGGTGAAGAGGAAGTAGAAGCGCGAATAGCCGAGGGTGAGGTCGTTCACGATGCGTGGCGAAATCACGGTCCGCCAACTGGCGGCCATGTTGTGCGAGCGGCGGTAGACCTCGCCCAGCGGGGGGAAGTTCGGGAACACCTGCGGGCGGGAGTTGTTGGGGTCGCCGCCAATCGTATCCGCGTCGCCAAAGAGGTAGCGGAAGAAGACGGTGTTGTTGTCGTTGATCGTGTGGTCGACACGGCCCATGATGTTCGGGCCGCGCAGCCGCACGGGCGGGTTCCACAAATAGGTGGCCGTGTTCAGGCCATCGCCGGCGGTCCAGGAGTTCGGGGCCGGATACTGCCGCAGCAGGCTCATCACCTTCGGGTCGGCCCCGATGCGGCGGGGATCGTTGGCGTAAATGTCGTAGGTGCCGATGCAGTTCAGGTCGGTGTTCGAACCGCAGGTGCGCACCCCGGCGGCCAGCGCGCCCGTCTTGGGATCAACCAGCGCGGGTACGTTTTGCGAGATGCGCGTGCCGTTCACGGTGAAGGGCGAGTTGGGATTGACGCGGAAGTAGCGGTATTTGCCGCCCAGGGCCTCGGGCGTGTACATAATCGGCGGACCGCCGAAGACCTGATCGATCGGCTGCGCGAAGTTGACGTTGGCCTGCTGGTAGCTGCCGAAGAAGAAGGTCTTGTTGCGACGGATAGGCCCGCCCATTTCCAGGCCGAACTGGTTCATCTTGATGTCCGGCTTCGGCGTGCCGTTGGCGCTGGAAAAGAAATCGTTCGAGTTGAGCTTGGTGTTGCGCAGGAAGTGGAACACCGTTCCGTGCAGTTCGTTGGTGCCTGAGCGTGTGGCGATGGAGACGCTCGCCCCCGAGTTGCGGCCCTCCTCCGGGGTCGCGTTCGAGGTGGTCACCTTGTATTCCTGCACGTTGTCCGGATTCAGCCGGAAGACGTTGTTGGTCGGGTTCGGCACGCTCGACTCGTTGGCCTCGATGCCGTCGATGGTGGTGTTGAAGGCGAAATCGCGCGAGCCGTTGACGTGAATGCCCGTCCCGGCGCCGCCCTGCGTGCGCTGCACCACGCCCGGTTCGAGCACGATCAGGTTCAGCGGGTTGCGCCCGTTCAGCGGCAGCTCGACGATCACCTTGCGTTCGACGACGTTGCCCAGCGTGGCGCTGGATGTCTGCAACTGCTCATAGGTGCTGGCTACCGAAACCGTCTCGCTCGTCTGGCCCACCTCCATGGCGATGTCCACCGTCACCGGCGTGCCCACCGTGAGCGTGATGCCCGTGCGCCGCGCCGTTTTGAAGCCCGGCTGTTCGACGGCGACGGTGTAGAGGCCCACCGGCAGCGAGGCAAAGCTAAAGAGCCCGGAGGGGGTCGTCTCCTGGCGGTTCACGGCGCCCGTGGCGTCGTTCGTCACCGAAACCTTGGCCGAAGGCACTACGCCGCCAGTGGCGTCAGTGATGGTCCCCGAGATGGCCGACGTGCTGGTTTGGGCCGGCAAAGCGGCGGCCGTGAAGAGAACAACGATGAACAAAAAGACGAGACGGCGATACGGCATGTGGACCTCCCTGAAGTGCTGGTTCACCGCGTTAGACGCATGCAACACCAGGCATGTCCCTAAGCGGATCGATCACTCCATGATAGCGCCACGCCGGCCGCACTTCTCCGCCGGCGCGTTTATTCAAACACAATCAGGTCGCGCAGGATGACCTCATTCCCCGAGGAGCCCGGAAAGGGTTCCCCGCGCACCACGAGCCTCACGGTATGCTGCCCCGGCTTCAGCGAAAAGACATGCCAGATGCTCTCGCCGAGGCGGTCGCCGCGGCCCTCGTGATAGGCGTCGACGGTCCGCTGGAACTGGCCGTCCAGATAGATGTCGGCCTTGCCGCCTGCGTTTGTGTAGGTGCCGCCCAGTATGGCTCCGGTGCCGGTGAAGGTGACGGTTGTCTCGGCGCCCTTGGTGGTGGCGCGGCGGCCCTGGGGGGCGTCGCCGTCCCGCCGCTTTGTGGCCACGGTCTCCCAAGCCCCGCTGAACTTCCAGCGCGAGTCGGCGGTGTCATAGCGACCCTGCACCTTGCCGGGGTGGAACTGCTCCAGCTTGGCTTCCTGCGGCGCCTGCGTCCGCAGCACGAGCGTCTCGCCCTCCACCCGCCCGCCGTTGGCTTTGGCCAGCGCCACGGCGCGCTTCACCGTCGAATCGACGATGGTCTTAAACGTGTAGTTGGTGAAATTGAACTTTTCGTTCTCAATGGCCGGAATGCCGCCCTTCCATTTTTCGGGGATGGCGCGGTAGCCCGTCATCACACCCAGAATCCCGGCGGCGCTTGACGGATTGCAGTCCGAATCCTGCCCGGCGCGGGTGGAGATGTCGATGGTCTTGTCCCAGTCGGCGTCGCCGTAGAGCAGGCCGAGGGCAATATAGGCGCCGTTCAGCGATGCGTCAATGTTAAACGCCGCCGCCGCCCCGGCCGGGCAGGGATCCTGGCGGTCCCACTTGGCGTCGAGCTGTTTCCACGCCGCGCGCCAGTCCTTCGGATTCGCCCTATGCCAGGCCAGCGTGTCGGCGATCATCTTCGCGTAGCGGCTCTGCTTGGGCAGGCAGGCCAGGCCGACCTCCACCACCTTGTGCGGGTCCTTTTCGACAAACGCCGCGCCGTACATGCAGGAAACGAAGATGCCGCCGTAGATGCCGTCGCCGTAGTTCATCACACGGCCGGCGCGCCAGGCGATGCCGGTGGCCGCGCGCGGCAGTCCGGGGGCCATCAGGCCGATGAAGTCGGCTTCGATCTGGAAGTCGATGTCGTCGGAGTGGGCGTTGTAGCGCGGATCGCCGGCAAGCGAGGCCGGAATGTCGCGCTTCAGGTTCCGCCTTGCCGCCAGGTTGGCATGCCACAACTGATATTGCGAGTCGCGGAACATGCGGCCGAAATCCTCGGTGGTGGCGTTGAGGCCCTTGTCGTCGAGCACCTGGGCGAAGGTCATGTCGACGTAGAGGTCGTCCTGGTTGAGCGAGTTTCGAATTTTGTCCGGCGTCCAGGCGGGCAACTCACCGTCGATGGTTTTGCCGAGGGAACGGAACTCGGTGGGCGCGCCGAAGCTGACGCCGATCATCTGGCCGGCCCAGCCGCCTTCAATGCGGTCGCGCAGTTCAGTGAGAGGAATGCGCCGTTCGGCGGCGGCCAGCCAGGAGGCGCACAAGAGTAAGAGAGCTAGAAGTCGCATCAGCCGCATCATACTGCCAACGCCCGCCGAAGGCTACCGCGCCGGGGCACAGCTGGCCATCCCAATGCCGCCGCCGTTCCCGTGTGTGCTATCCTCCCTCGGCATGAAAGCGGCTCACCTCCTCGCCCTTGCCACGCTGGCTGCTCTGCCCTGCTTAGGGCAGGCTCCCAGCCCCGACGTGCTGAAACAGGCTGCCCTCGAAATGGCCGAAGGCCGCGCCAAGTTCACCCAGATCATGGTCGACTCCATCTTCAGCTTCTCCGAGCTCGGCTACCAGGAGTTTGAGACCGCTGCCTACGTCACCGGCCTGCTCGAAAAGGAGGGCTTCCGCATCCAGAAAGGCTGCGCGGGCTTGCCCACCTGCTTCGTCGCCGAATGGGGCAGCGGCGCGCCCGTCATCGGGCTGATGGCCGACATCGACGGCCTGCCGGAGACCTCGCAGAAACCCGGCGTGGCCTTTCACGCCCCGCTCATCCCCAACGGCCCCGGCCATGGTGAGGGCCACAACGCCGGACAGGCCGTCAACGTCACCGCCGCCGTCATCGCCAAGCAGCTCATGCAGCGCTACAACCTCAAGGGGACCCTTCGCGTCTACCCCGGCGTGGCCGAGGAGCTGCTCGGTTCGCGCACCTACATGATCAACGCCGGGCTCTTCAAAGACGTCGACGTCATGCTCTCCAGCCACATCTCCACCGCCTTCAATACGGCCCATGGCTTCCCCAGCGGCTCGGGACTGGTCTCCACCCAGTACACCTTCCACGGCCAGAGCGCCCACAGCGCCGGCTCGCCCTGGCGCGGACGCAGCGCCCTGGACGCCGTCGAGTTGATGAACACCGGCTGGAACTTCCGCCGCGAACACCTCCGCCCCGAACACCGCTCGCACTACGTGATCGTCCACGGCGGCGACCAGCCCAACGTCGTGCCCCCCGTGGCCACCGTCTGGTATTTTTTCCGCGAGTGGGACTACGAGCGCATCCGCGAACTCCACGCCACCGGCACCAAGATCGCCCGCGCCGCCGCCGACATGACCGACACGACGATGACCGAGCGCGTTCTCGGCGCCGCCTGGCCGGGCCACTTCAATAAACCGCTGGCCGAGGCGCTCTACGCCAATATTCAGAAAGTCGGCATGCCCGCCTGGAGCGAGAAGGACCAGCAACTGGCCCGCGCCGCGCAAAAGATGATGAAGTCGGAAATCAGCGGCCTGCCCTCCGACGGCGGCAAGCTCATCGACTCCGGGGCCGAAGGGCGCACAGGCGGCGGCTCGGACGACATCGCCGAGGTGTCGTGGAATCTGCCGACCGTGGTGTTACGCTATCCGGGCAACATTCCCGGCATGATCGGCCACCACTGGTCCAGCGGCATCTCCATGGCCACGCCCATTGCCCACAAAGGCGCCACCGCCGGGGCCAAAGCGCATGCCCTCACCGTGATCGACCTGCTTACCAAGCCCGAACTGCTCGCGGCCGCCAAGGACTACTTCCGCAAGCAGACGGCCACCACGAAGTGGCAGTCGTTGATTCCTGTCGACACCAAGCCGCCGGTGCACTTCAACAAAGAAAAGATGGAGCGCGCCGCGCCTGAATTGAAGAAGCTGCGCTACGACCCGTCGCGCTACGGCACCTACCTGGAACAGTTGGGGATTGCCTACCCCACCGTGAACGAGTAAGGCTGCCGCACGCGAGCGAAGTCCGCCCGCCGGGGTGCGGCGAGCGCCGGCGTCCACCGCACCGTACGGGGGGTTTCAGGCCGCTTGTCTCCCCGCCCGCAGCCGCTCGACGACATGCAGCGAGCCGCCGACCAGGAGGCGCTCCAGCGGCGGAGCGAGCGCGTCGAGCGCGCGGGACGCGTCCATGGCCAACAGGATGAGGTTGCGCTTCAGCCACGGCTCACGGCGGAGGTTCTGGGCGTACATGAAGCGGAACAGGTCGTGGATCTTCGACCTCACTCGAGGAGGATAGTGGAAGAAGTCCGCGTCGAGTACCGAGCCCAGCCGGTAGAGTTTGCGCTGGTAGAAAGCGTGCACACCGTCACAGGGGGCGTCGTAACGGCGGTCGTCGCCCAGCCACCACCGCTCGAAGCCGTGCTCCTGATGGTACTGCTCATAGATTTCCGTGCCGGGGAACGGAATCAGGATGGAGGCGATCGCCGGGTGGAACTCGACGTGGCCGGCCAGTTCACGCATCAGCCGCAGCGTCTCATCGAGGGCCGAGGTGTTCTCCCAGGGAAAGCCCAGAATGAAGAAGACGACGGGGCGAATTCCGTGGCGGCGGGTGAGGGGGATGATGCGCCGCACCATCTCCACCGAATGGGGTTTGTGCACGCGGCGGAGAGTCTCGGCGCAGCCGCTTTCCACGCCGTAGTCGATCTGCACGCAACCGGCCCGCGCCGACAGGTCCAGGAGCTCTTCGTCGACGCTGTCGACGCGGGTCATCATGTTCCAGGTGACCCCCAGGCGTTCGTCCATCAGGCGGCGGCAGATGCGGCGCATGCGCTCGCGGTCCATCGACATGGCGTCGTCGACGAAATGGAAATGGCGTGTGCCGTAGCGCCGATGGACGTCGATCAACTCATCGACGACACTGTCGGCGGAGCGGAAGCGGAATCTTTTGCCGAAGAGTCCGCCCGCGCAGTAACTGCAGCGTGCCGGGCAGCCGCGCGAGGTAAAGAGGTCGGCGTGAAGCGCCGGGTCGTCCGGCGGGCCGAAATCGGTGGCGGGCACCAGATGGCGCGCCGGGCGGGGCAGCGTATCGAGGTCGGCGACAGGAGGCCGGGGCGGGTTCCTGTGCGCCCGCCCGGCGGCGTCGCGCCAGACCAGGCCCGCGACCGAATCCAGGTTGATGCGGCCGAGCACCGCGGCCACCGCTTCGGCCACCGTGGGCTCCCCCTCGCCGGCCACAACGGCATCGAAGCCGTGCTCCAGCGGCTCCTCCGGAAGCAGGGTTGCATGGGGACCGCCGGCGATCAGTTTCATGCCGCGCTCGCGCAGCCTCCCAGCCAGACGGTAGGCGTCCCTCACGAGAGGGGTCACCAAGGTCAAGCCAACCACGGCCGGCCGTAGGCGGTCCAACTCGGCCACCAGGGCTTCCATGTCGAGACGGCGGCGGGCGGCGTTGGCATCCAGCAGGATGGGTCGATACCCGGAATTCTCGAGCACCGCCGCCAACATCTGCAGCCCCATCGGACAGGCCGTGTGGCACTGGGTCCTCGATGGGGGATAGACGAGCGCGACATTGACCGCATCGGAGAGCATGCGACACCCCCTGCGCTCCGCACTTCGCCAAAGTCCGAGCACCGGACCGAAGGGCGGCTAAGTTCTTGGACGCCCGCGGGCATCCTGATTCGGAACGTTCATTCCCGGTATTTGTTCCGCCAACAGAATACACCCGTTACCTCCTTCCGATACCGGAAATGATCGCAAGGGCACTTCCGCGCCACGGAACGTGCCTGGGTTAGTCTCTGTCGCTCCTGGCGCAGGAGCTACTCCTGCCTCCCTCCCATTCCCTGTCGTGTGCCTCTCCACCCGGGGCCGGACACATTTGTGGTGCGATGTCCGAGCTCCGGCCGTCAGCGAAATCAGCCAACCCGGTGCGGCTGTGCCACCGCAGAGAACCGGTCATTTTGGGGCCGGCCGCTGATGGACACCGCAGTGTACCCCCCCCATTCAGAATTAGGGAGCGACGGAGTAATGGGGTAGGGCTTCGGAATGTGGAGGGGTACGTTGTAACACTTTGGGGATAAGGTAGTCCAAACCTTTCACAACACATCGGATAACTCCGCATATTCCTCATTGTTTTCGCTGTGCTGAGAGGATGAAAACCCCGTGTGCACTATGTGTGTGGACGCCGGAAAAGAAAACTTTTGTTTTCCTCTTCTTCTCCGGATAACGACCGATAGCTAAGTGTGGCGCGCGCTCGTTTCAAGCGCGTTTGTCAAACCGCGGCGGGTAGTCCCGCGGAGACACAAACCACTTCCCCGGGACTTCCATGAGCGTTTTGAGACCAAGGAACCGACTAGTCAATTTCCGCCTGAGCGAGGATGAATTCGTGAAGCTGCGCGACTGCTGCGCGTTGTTTGGCGCGCGGAGCATCTCCGACTTTGCGCGCAGCTCGGTGCTTTCGCGGCTGGAGCAGGACCCGCGGCAGGAGACGGCGGCCAGCCACCGCATAGTGTCGCTGGATACGAAGGTGAACGAGTTGGAAACGCGTGTCGGCCAACTGTTGCACCTGCTGGAAGCCACCGGCACCTCACAGCCGGCCCTACGCCAGGAGATGGCTGAGCCGCTGGCGCAACTGGTTACCTCCGACCTTTCCAACGCATAGCCGTTTCGCCCCGCCAGAACAGGAGTTTGGAAATGCGAATGAACCGTGTGTTCACGATGCTCGTGGTGTCTGTGGGCGCTTTGCTGGGGCAAAGCGGCTCACCGTCGCCGGTTTCCGGCAATCTGCCGGCGCAGAAGATCGGCGCCAACGACCTGCTGTCGATCACCGTGTACGGCGCGCCGGAGTTGACGCGCAGTGTGCGCGTGAGCGCCACGGGACAGTTGAGTCTGCCCATGATCAAGGAGCAGATTCAGGCCGCCGGCAAGCTGCCGATGGACCTGGAGGTGCGCATCGGCCAGGCCCTGCGCGACGGCCAGATTCTGGTCGATCCGGTGGTGACGGTGACCATCGTGGAGTATTTCAGCCGCCCCATCAGCGTCATGGGGGCGGTGCGCAAGCCGGCGACGTTTCAGGCCATCGGGGCGGTGTCGCTGCTGGATGCCATTGCCCGTGCCGAGGGGCTGTCGCCGGAGGCTGGCGCGGAGATTCTGGTCACGCGGCGGCAGCAGGGCGACGCCGGGGCCGACATCTCGCTGGTGCAGCGCATTCCGGTGAAGGCGTTGATCGACGCCGCCGATCCGGAGTTCAACATCGCCCTCCACGGGGGCGAGGAGATTCGCGTCCCCGAGGCGGGCAAGATCTTTGTCGTCGGCAACGTGAAGAAGCCCGGCGCCTACACGGCGGGGGACACCGGCGACACGACCGTGCTGAAGATGCTGGCCTTGTCCGAGGGGCTGGCCCCGTATGCCTCCAAGGACGCCTACATTTTCCGGCGTGAGGCTTCCAGCGGAGCCAAGAATGAAATCCCCTTGCACCTGAGCCAGATCATGCAGCGCAAGTCGCCCGACGTGCCCCTGCTCTCCAACGACATTCTGTATATCCCGGACAACCGCGGCAAGCGGATTGGCATGACGGCGCTGGAGCGCATCATCGGCTTTGGCTCGGCCACCGCCTCGGGCGTTCTCATCTGGGGAGTCGCGCGCTGAGGCGCGGCCAGTCTGCGCCGCGCGGCCGAACGGAGAACTGACATGTCCGATGAACGCAACCAAAACAGCCTCATGATTCCCGAAAACGGGCGCCTGCCCGCCTACCTGCTGCCGGCCGCCGGAGGCGGTATGCCGCCGCTGGACGCCGACCCCGACGGCAGCTCAATGCCCCTTTCCCACTACCTCTGGGTGTTCAAGCGCCACCGCTGGAAGATGCTGGCCTTTGTGCTCATCTGCACGATCGCGACACTGGCCATCTCGCTGCGCATCACGCCCATTTACGAATCCACGGCGACCATTGACGTCGACCGCCAGACGCCGCAGGGTGTCATTGGCCAGGAGGCGGTGCGCAGCACGCTCAACGATTCAGACCAGTTTCTGGCGACCCAGGTGCGGCTGTTGCAGGCCGACTCGGTGCTGCGGCCGGTGGCCATGAAATACGGCCTGCTGCAGCAGGAAAGCACGGCTGACGACCGCACGGCGGCCGAATCGCGGCAGCGCGCCGGCGATGCCCCGGTGCTGTTGCGCAACCTCAAGGTGACGCGCCCGCCCAGCACCTATCTGCTGCTGGTCAGCTACCGCTCGTCGGATCCGCAACTGGCCGCCGATGTGGCCAACGCCATCAGCCAGTCGTATCTGGAGCACACCTACAACATCCGCATCCGATCGTCGGCCAGCCTGTCCACGTTTATGGAGAAGCAGCTTGACGAGTTGCGGGCGAAGATGGAGCGCTCCTCGATGGCCCTGTCGCGCTTTGAACGCGAGTTGAACGTGATCAACCCCGAGGAGAAGACCAGCATTCTCTCGGCCCGCCTGCTGCAGTTGAACACCGAGTTCACCAACGCCCAGGCCGACCGTGTGCGCCGCGACGCCATGTTCGGTTCGGTCCAGGGCGGGGCCATCGAGGCCCTGCAAACCTCGGCCCAGGGCGAGGATCTGCGCCGGCTCACCGAACGGCTGAACGAAGCCCAGGAGGACTTTGTGCAGGTCAAGGCCCACTACGGCGCCAACCATCCGGAGTTTCGCAAGTCGCAGGCCAAAGTCACCGAGATTCAAAGGGCGCTCGAGTACACGCGCAAAAACATCCTGTCGCGCGTCGAGATCGAGCTGCGCCAGGCGCAATCCCGCGAGGCGATGCTGCACAAAGAAGTCGCCACCACCAAGACCGAGCTCGACCGTTTGAACGCCCGCTCGTTCGAATACCAGGCGCTGAAGCGGGAAGCCGACGCCGACAAGAACCTTTACGAAGAGCTGGTGCGCAAGATCAAGGAGGCGGGCATCAACGCCGGCTTCCAGAACTCCTCGGTGCGCCTGGCCGACCCGGCCCGGCCCGGTTTCCTGCCGGTGTTCCCCAACGTGAAGCTGAACCTGGCGCTGGCGCTGCTGCTCTCCACCGTCTTCGCTTTCGCGGCGGCCCTGGTGAGCGACCTGCTCGACAACACGGTGCGCGACCCCGAGCAGGTGTCGCGGACGTTGAACACGGAGGTGATCGGCAGCCTGCCGTCGGTGAAGAACTGGCGCGGGCGGCTTGGTCCGGCCCTCGGCGGCGGCGAATCGACGGCTCTGGTGCGTGCCTCGCAGCAGCCCGAGGGCCTGGTGTCGGGCTTCGACGAAGCCGTGCGCACGCTGCGCAACTCGATCCTGCTCTCCGATGTCGACCGGCGGCTGCGTTCCCTGCTCATCACCAGCGCCTCGCCGAGCGAGGGCAAGTCGACCATGGGCGTGCATCTGGCCATCGCCCATGCCCAGCAGGGCCACAAGACGCTGCTCATCGACGGCGATCTGCGCAAACCGAGCGTCCACAAGCGCTTCAATCTGCCCGCGGGCAAGGGGCTGAGCAATGTCCTCACCACCGAGGAGGACTGGAAGAGTCTGCTCGTGTCGCCCGAGGAGCTGCCCGGGCTGCATGTGCTGCCCGCCGGCCCGCCCTCGCGCAAAGCGTCTGACCTGATCGGCCGCGGGTTGGAGGAGCTTCTCGCCGAGGCTTCCGAGATCTATGACCTGATCATTCTCGACGCACCGCCCCTGCTGGGCTTTGCCGAACCGCTGCAGATGGCCTCGATCGTGGACGGCGTGATCGTCGTCACGCGGGCCGGCCAAACCGACCGTAAGGCGGTGTCGAGCGTGCTCAACACGCTGCGCCGGCTGCGGGCCAATGTCCTCGGCATCGTGTTGAACGAGGTGCACCAGGAGATCAGCTCCAGCTACTACTACTACGGCCACTACAGCAAGTACTACACGGCGCAAGGCAAGGCCTGACGCAGTTTCTTCTCCGCAGGGAGCACCTTCGCATGAATCGCGACTCGACGACCCTTTCCCGGACCGCCCGCCTGGCCCCGCACCAGGTCACCCTGGTGCGCGATGCCGAGGCCGCCGCTTCGGAGGACCTCCGCTATCAATCCCCGCCCGAGCGCTACCCGGAGCTTCCGTTCCCCACGGCGCGGCTGGCCAATCCGGTGTATGCGCTGCTGCGGCGGCTGCTGGAGGCGATGGGCCTGGATGCGGCCCGCATCGGCACCCCGCACTGGAATCCGCTCTCGGAGATCCTCTCACCGGGCCAGCAGGTGCTGGTGAAGCCGAACCTGGTGCACCACCAGCACTACCGCGGCGGCCAGTTGCACTGGCTGGTGACCGATCCGCGGCTCATTCGCGCCGTCTGCGACTATGCCTTTCTCGCCGTGGGCCGTGAAGGCCACGTCATCGTCGGCGACGCCCCGTTGCAGTCGGCCGACTGGGACTCGCTGGTGCGGGAGACGCGAATCGAGCGGCTGCCAGGCTTCTACGCCTCGCACGGCTACCGGCTTTCGCTGCGCGATTTCCGCACGCTGCGCACGGTGGACCGGCGGGGAATGAAGTGCGACCCCACACCGCTGGCGGGCGATCCGGCCGGCTACCGCCCCGTCGACCTGGCCGGCGACAGCCTCCATGCCGGGCGCGACTGGCGGCGCTTCCGCGTCACCAACTACAACCCGCACACCATGCGCGAGCATCACAACGCCACGCGCCACGAGTATCTGGTGGCCGGCTCCGTGCTCAGCTCGCCGGTTGTCATCAACCTGCCGAAGTTGAAGACGCACCGCAAGTCCGGGCTCACCGGGCCGTTGAAGAATATGGTCGGCATCAACGGCTGCAAGGACTGGCTGCCGCACCATTCCAGCGGCAGTTCGCGCGACGGCGGCGATGAATATGGCGGCCGCAGCACCTGGAAGCGGCTCAGCAGCTGGCTGGTGGAGCGCGAGGAGACGGCCGGCCACATCGCCCAGAAGCTCTCCTGGAACGCCGCCCGCCGTCTCGTCTACGGCCTCGGCAGCATGGCCGCCACGGACCGCTCCTGGGAGGGCTCCTGGAGCGGCAACGACACGCTGTGGCGGACGATTCTCGATCTGAACCGCGCCGCCCTCTATGCCGACTCCGAAGGCGTATTGCACGAGACGCCGCAACGCACGTTGTTCACCATCGTCGATGCTCTGCTCGCCGGCGAGGGCGAGGGGCCGATGGCGCCCGAGCCGGCGCCGCTGGGCTGCCTGTTCGCCGCGGCGCACC
>JAFLBB010000122.1 GCA_017304135.1 Acidobacteriota bacterium
GCGCTCGATGTCGCGGACCTGGTAGACGCCGTTGTTGTATTCGACGACGTTGCCCTTCTTGATTTCGCTGGCTCTCATGGGAGGTTCTTCGTTGGGATGCTTGGCCCGCGGCGCGGGCCGGTGCGGCGGCCGGCCGACCACGGGCTAACGCCGCGCGGGTTGACGCCGCGCGAGGAGCGGTTGCTGCGGTTCGTGCAGGCGAATCCGGAGGTGGCGCGGCAGGTGTTTGTGGAAGCGCCGTTGAGAATGGCGGAGCCGGTGGCGGTGGCTCCGCTTGAGGTTGCACCGATTTCGATTGAACCGTTGGCCGCCCTGGGCGGCGAGGAGAACTGAAGCGATGAGATGGACAACAGCAGTGCTCGTGGTGTGCCTGGCCTCCCCCATGTGGGCGCAGGAGCCGGTGAAAGAGCCGGAGATGAAGTATTTCAAGCTCGACTTCGTAGTGAAGGAACTGGATGAGGCGCGGACGGTGTCGTCGCGGACGTACTCGGCGATGGTGGCCACGGGGCGGCCTTCGCGCGGGTGTTCGATCCGGACGGGAACTCGACTCCCGATCCAGACGAGCCCTGCGGGCAATCCCAATGTGCAGGTGCAGTATTACGACATCGGCGTGAACATCGACTGCAATACGGCGACGGAGATGGGCAGCCAACTGAGTCTGGTGGTGACAGCCGATGTGAGCAGCCTGCCGGCGGGCCGCGAAGCGAACTCTACGCTGCCGCCGGTGGTGCGGCAGAACCGTTGGACGGGCAACGTTGTTGTGCCGATCGGGAAGGCGACGACGCTGTTCTCCTCCGACGACCTCGACTCGAAGCGGAAGATGCAGTTGGAGTTGACCGTCAACCCGGTGAAGTAGGGCGGGCTATTTGAAGCCAGGAACGGCTTCGTCGGCGGCCATCCACATGATGGCGTGGACGCTGGCGAAGCCGTTTTTCACGAGTTCGTCCTCGTCGATGAGCTTGCGGGCTTCGTCCATGGGCATCTTGTTGAAGACGTAGACGCCGAGTTTTTCGGGGGAGTCTTCGAAGCGGCCGAAGAAGCGAATCTTGCCCTCGCCCATAAGCCTAAGGGAGCGCTGGAAGTGGGCCTGGCCGACGGCGGGGGGCAGGGCGGCGGTTTTCAGCTTGTCAGTCTTCGACAGGATGAAGAAGGGGAACTGGACCATGGCCGGCTGGAACTTGGGGTCGGCCTTGGCCTTGGCGGCGTAGGGTTCGCCCATGCCGGGGACCGAGTGCATGCGGTAGAACTCCATGGAGAGGCGCTTGTTGACGACGGCGGGGTCAGGTTCGGTGCTTGCCTGGGCTTCGGCGACCGTGGCGCAGTCGTAAATGACGACACCGCGGGGGCTGGCCCCGGTCATGAAGGGTCCGGCGACGAGGAGTTTGCCCGCCGCGGCCATCTTCCCCATGTGGGCCATGTGGCCCTTCTGGATCTCCATCGCTTCGGCCTGGGGGATCTCTTTGCGGTCGGGATGCGCGTTCAGAAAGCCGAAACAGTAATGTTTCCAATCCGAGTTTGGGTTCGTTTGGCTAAAAAGTGTCTGGCTGGCGGCGCAGGCGAAGAGAAGGAGAAGTCGCAGGGTCATGGCAAGGGTCCTTAGTATACGGGATCGCTAGGGAATAGACGTATAAGGTAGGCAAATGTTATCCGGCGCTGTTATTTCTTTTCGTACGATTATAAATTTGCCAAATTGAACAGGCCTTTGGCATAATCATCGACAGGCGACCTCGGGACGAACCGTTCCGCAGCCGCCGGGGCGAACCTGCCTCTCCCTTGAGTCGTTCACTCCCTTTGGTACGGAGAGGCAATGTCAGACAACAACCGCATTATCATTTTCGACACGACGCTGCGCGACGGAGAGCAGTCGCCCGGCTGTTCGATGACGGTCCACGAGAAGCTGGCGATGGCCCGCAAGCTGGTGGACATGGGTGTGGATTACCTGGAAGCGGGCTTCCCGATTGCCAGCGATGGCGATTTTGAGGCCGTGAAGGCGGTCTCAGCGGAGTTCACGGGCGTGCGCGTGGCGGCGCTATCGCGGGCGGTGAAGATCGACATTGAGCGTTCGGCCAAGGCGCTGGAGAAGGCGAAGTCGCCGCGCATTCACACGTTTATCGCGACGAGCGATATCCACCTCAAGTACAAGTTCAACAAATCGCGGGAACAGATTCTGGAAGAGGCGATCAAGGCGGTTGCCTACGCCAAGACGTTCTGCGATGACGTGGAGTTTTCGGCCGAAGACGCCACGCGCACCGATGGCGACTATATGGAGCAGGTGACGGTGGCCATGGTGGACGCCGGCGCGACCTGCGTGAACTTGCCGGACACGGTGGGCTGGTCGACGCCGGACGAGTATGGCGAGATGATCGGCCGTATGGTGAAGGCGGTGAACGGGCGCGCGGTGATCAGCGTGCACTGCCACGACGACCTGGGGCTGGCGGTGGCCAATTCGCTGGCCGCGGTGAAGGCCGGGGCGCGGCAGATTGAGTGCACGATCAACGGCATTGGCGAGCGGGCGGGGAATGCCTCGCTCGAAGAGATCGTGGTGGCGATGAAGGTGCGCAACGACCGGTTGCCGTACACGACGGGCATTGACACGAAGCTGCTCTACCCGGCCAGCCAGTTGTTGAGCTCGATCATCACGTTTGGCCCGCAACCGAACAAGGCGGTGGTGGGTGAGAATGCGTTCGCGCACGAGGCGGGCATTCACCAGGACGGCTACCTAAAGCACAAGTCGACGTACGAGATCATTGAGCCGTCCGAGGTGGGCGTGCCGGAGTCGAGGCTGGTGTTGGGCAAGCACAGCGGGCGTCATGCGCTGGCGCAGCGCTGCAACGACCTGGGCTTCCGGCTGACGAAAGAGCAGTTGAACGAGATCTATAATCACTTCACGGCGGTCGCCGACCGGAAGAAGGGCGTACGCAACGACGAGATCACGCAGATGATTCAGGACGTGATCGCGCGGACGAAAGAGGGCGCCTGCGCCGACTAACGCGGCCGCGCCAACCAACCAAAGGAAACCATGAACCTCAACGTTCTCATTCTGCCCGGTGACGGCATCGGGCCCGAAGTGACGCGCGAAGCCGTGCGCGTGCTGAACCGTGTTGCCGAGAAGTTCGGCCACACGGTGGAAACGCGGGAAGCGCTGCTGGGCGGCATTGCGATTCACAAAACGGGCGGGCCATTTCCGGCCGAGACGGAGAAGTTGTGCCTGGAATGCGACGCGACGCTGATGGGTGCGGTGGGCTTGCCGGAGTTTGATGAAGCGCCGCCGGAAAAGCGGCCGGAGAAGGGGCTGCTGGGGATTCGCAAAGCGATGGGCGTCTATGCCAACCTGCGCCCGGTGCGGACCTATGCGGCGCTGATCGACAGCTCGCCGTTGAAGAACGCGCTGGTGGAAGGCACGGACATGATCATCGTGCGTGAGCTGACGGGCGGCATTTACTATGGCACACCGCGCGGGGTTTCAGGTGAGGGGCCGGAAGAGCGCGCGGTCAATACGATGACTTACACGCGGGCCGAGATTGAGCGGGTGTCGCGGATGGCCTTTGAGCTGGCGCGGAACCGGCGCAAGAAGCTGACGAGCGTGGATAAGTCGAACGTGCTGGAGAACTCGCAGCTGTGGCGGCGCGTGATCGTCGATGTGGCCAAGGACTATCCGGATGTGACGCTCGACCACCTGCTGGTGGACAACGCGGCGATGCAGTTGGTGTTGAACCCGAGGCGGTTTGACGTGATGGTGACCGAGAACATGTTCGGCGACATCTTGTCGGACGAAGGCGCGGTGCTGGCCGGGTCAATCGGCATGTTGCCCTCGGCTTCGATTGGCGCGAAGCGGCCGTCGGGGGTGTGGGTTGGGTTGTACGAACCGGTGCATGGCTCGGCGCCGGACATTGCGGGGCAGAACAAGGCGAACCCGCTGGGAGCGATCGGCTCGGTGGCGGCGATGCTGGAGTACAGCTTCAATTTGAAGGAAGAAGCGGCGGCGGTGAATCGCGCGATGGAAGATGTGTTGAACAGCGGACGCGTGACCGCGGACTTGAAACCGAAAGGCGCGCCGGCGACCACTGAGCAGGTGGGCGCGGGCGTTTGCGAGGCGATCTAACGATCAGCGGCGGCAATGGCAAGAACCCTCTTTCGCGATACCGGAACCGTCAGCTTTGGCGGGCTGTTCGCGAATGGTCTCACCTATCAGGTGCCGCCCTTTCAACGTGACTATTCCTGGACACAGGAGAACTGGGAAGACCTCTGGGACGACATTCAGACCGCGCTTGGGAGTCCTGATTACCGGCATTACATGGGGGCGATCGTTCTGCAGGCCCGAACGGATCACGACATGCTCGTGGTGGACGGCCAACAGCGGATGGCAACGCTGAGCCTGTTGGTGGTTGCCGTGCTCCGCCTCTTGCAAAGACTGGTGGAGCAAGGGATCGAGGTCGAGGCAAACTCGGAGCGAATCACAATCCTGCGCCGGAATTTTCTCGGTGACAAGGATCCTGGTTCGCTCACTTACTCAAACAAACTCTCGTTGAACAGGCGGAACAACGACTTCTATCTGGATTACCTCACGCAACTGCGAACGCCCCCTAACCCGGCGGCACTGAAACCGCAAGACCGGGTGCTTTGGGATGGGCTACGTTTCTTCGAGACACAATTGGCAGGTATCCCGGCTATCGGTTCCAGCGGCGAGGCTCTGGCGACGTTCCTCTCTCAGCGGGTGGCGGATCAGATGGTCTTCATCCGGATCGTTGTGGAGGACCAGTTAGATGCTTACACGGTGTTTGAAACACTCAATGCTCGCGGCGTTGAACTGACCTCTACCGATCTATTGAAGAACTACTTGTTCTCGATGGTGAAGCCAGGGATTGATTTGGAACGGATGGAGCGCCAATGGACGGCCCTCATCGATACGGTCGAAGCGCGGCGATTTCCGGATTTCCTACGCTATTTCCTCAGTCTGGAACAACCGCGGATTCGCAAGGAGCGCCTGTTCAAAACTGCTCGCGAACGAGTCAGGACGGGTGAGGACGCGTTCCGCATCCTCGATCAACTCGCTCACTACTCTGATCTCTTTGCCGCATTGGGAGACCCGACGAGCGAATTGTGGCGTGAGTCTACTGAAAACCAACGCCTTATCCGCGAACTGGTGGTGTTCGGTGTGAGACAGGTCTACCCGGTGCTGTTCGCCGCTTACGCGCGGTTCTCACCGGAAGACTTCACCCGGTTGCTGAAGCTGGTTGTCACGCTCTCGTTCCGTTTCAATGTCATCAGCAACCTCAACACGAACGAATTGGAGAATGCATACTACGAGGCCGCGCACGGAATTCATCACGGGAGGCTGACGCGGCCGGGCCATGTGTTTGGAGTTTTGCGGTCCGTCTATGTCGCCAACGAGAAGTTCGAGCGCGACTTTTCTTTTGCGGCCTTTCCCACTGCCGGACGCAACAAGAAGCTCGTCCGATATATCCTGTACAAGATCGAAGAGCACTTGGGGAATGCACGGGATCGGGATGTTGATGGCGGTACGATTGAGCACATCTTGCCTGAGAATCCCAGCCAGGAGTGGCGTGCGGCGTTCCCCGCGCCGGATCTCTACGTCAACCGACTGGGCAACTTGACACTGCTGGAGAAACAACTGAACCGGGAATTAGGGGCCGCCTCACCCAGCGCGAAACTCGAAACCTATTCGGGAAGCTCGTACGCAATGACACGGCAGATCCAGTCCGCTGAATGGACCCCGACCGCGATCCAGGCCCGGCAGGAACAACTCGCCGCGATCGCCACGCAAATCTGGAAATCTGACTTTGAATGAGAACTTAATGTCCACACCACGCACGATCATCGAGAAGCTGTGGGATTCCCACGTTGTGGCTGAGCGCGAAGGCGCGCCGAGCCTGATCTATATCGACCTGCACCTGGTGCACGAGGTTACGTCGCCGCAGGCATTTGCCGGATTGCGGGCACGCGGCTTGAAGGTGCGCCGGCCGCAGAACACCTTCGCCACGACGGACCATTCGACGCCGACGACGCCGCGGGCGCTGCCGATTGTCGATCCGATCGCCAAGGCGCAGGTGGAGCAGTTGGAGACCAACTGCAAGGAATTCGGGATTCCCTATTTCGGATTTCAGAATCCGAAACAAGGAATCGTACACGTAATCGGACCCGAAAACGGCCTGACCCAACCGGGGATGACGGTGGTTTGCGGGGATTCGCACACGGCCACGCATGGCGCTTTTGGCGCTTTGGCGTTCGGCATCGGGACCTCCGAGGTCGAAATGGTGCTCGCCACCCAATGTCTCTTGCAGCGCAAGTCGCGAACCTACGAAGTGCGCGTGGACGGCACGCTGAAACCCGGCGTGACGGCCAAGGACATCATTCTCGCTCTTATCGCCCGTATCGGCGTGGGTGGCGGCACTGGCTGTGTGTTTGAGTATCGCGGATCGGCGATCAGCGCGCTGACGATGGAAGAGCGCATGACGGTCTGCAATATGTCGATCGAAGGCGGCGCGCGGGCTGGCCTCATCGCACCTGATGATGCCACCTACCAGTTCCTGGCCGGCAAGGCCTTTGTACCCAAAGGCGCCGGCTGGGACGCCGCCGTGGCGCGTTGGAAGACGCTGCCCACCGATGACGGCGCGACCTACGACCACACGATTTCGATTGACGCCAATACGCTCGAGCCGATGATCACCTTCGGGACCAACCCGGGCATGGGCATTCCGGTGTCGGGCGTGGTGCCGGATCCGGCGTCGATCAGCGATCCGCTGGAGCGCGATTCGCTCACCAAGGCGCTCAAGTACATGGACCTGCAGCCGGGCAAGCCGCTGGCCGGGCAGCCGATCAACGTGGTGTTTGTGGGCAGTTGCACGAACTCGCGCATGAGCGATCTGCGGGCGGCGGCGGGCGTGCTGAAGGGCCGCAAGGTGAATCCGAAGGTGCGCATGATGGTGGTGCCGGGGTCGATGGAGATCAAGCGGCAGGCCGAGGCCGAGGGTTTGGACAAGGTGTTTCGCGAAGCCGGGGCTGACTGGCGCGAGGCTGGTTGCTCGATGTGCATCGCGATGAACGGTGACCAGTTGCAGCCGGGCGAGTATAGCGTGTCCACTTCGAACCGCAATTTCGAAGGGCGGCAGGGCAAGGGCGGGCGCACGTTCCTGGCCTCGCCGTTGACCGCCGCCGCCAGCGCCGTGACCGGCGTGGTGACCGACATCCGCGCGCTCAAGAGCTAAGAGAGAGGAAGCACAACACCATGGCCAAGTTCACGACCTTGACGAGCCGCATGATGCCGATGGCGGTGGACAACATCGACACCGACCAGATCATTCCGGCGCGCTTCCTGAAGACGATTTCCAAAGAAGGGCTCGACAAGCAGCTCTTCAACGACTGGCGCTACGACGCCGAGGGCAAGCCGAAGGCGGATTTCATCCTGAACGCTCCGGAATGGCAGGGCGTGGCGATTTTGCTTGCCGGCGATAACTTCGGCTGCGGCAGCTCGCGCGAGCATGCGCCGTGGGCGCTCACACAGTGGGGCTTCCGGGCGATCATCTCCACATCGTTTGCCGATATCTTCAAGAGCAATGCGCTGAAGAACGGGCTGGTGCCGGTGGTGGTGTCGCGTGAGGTGCACGCGAAGCTGTTCGCTCTGGTGGAAAAGGACCCGCAGGCGCAGGTGACCATCGAGCTGGCGTCGCAGACGCTCTCGCTGCCGGATGGCACGAAGGTGGAGTTTCCGGTGGATGGGTTCTCGAAGCATTGCCTGCTTGAGGGCGTGGATGAGCTGGGCTACATCCTCCACCAGATGGCGGCGATTGAGGCGTATGAGGCTAAGAAGGACGTGGAGCTGAATACGCTGCAGCCGTCGTAGAGGGCGCGCGGGTGCGTCCGGTATACTGGAACGCGCTATGCGACGCCGTCATGTTTTCCCTCTGATCGCTGCTCCGTTTGTCACCAGAGCTGGTGCTGCCGATGCCGCGCGGCTGGGCCTGATTCGCACACGCATGGAAGAAGCCGTGGCCCGCGGCGGTGTGTGCGGAGCGGTGACGCTGGTGGCGCAGGGTGGCAAGGTGGTGCATCACGAGGCGGTGGGGGCTCTCGATGTGCCTAAGTCGAAGCCGATGGCCAGGGACTCGATCTTCCAGATCATGTCGATGACCAAGCCGGTGACGGGCGTGGCCGTGATGATGCTGGCCGAAGAAGGCCGGCTGGCGCTGACCGACCCGGTGGAGAAGCACCTGCCCGAGTTTCGCGGGCTGAAGGTGATCTCCGAACGGCACGCCGATGGAAGCTTGACGCTGCGCAGTCCGTCGCGGGTGATCACGCTACGCGACTTACTCACACATACTTCCGGACTGCCCGAGTATGGGCCGGAGGGCGGAGCGTTTTACTCCAAGATGGACCTGACGCTGGCCGAGGCTGTGCTGCAGTGGTCGCAGTCGAACTTACTGTTTGAGCCGGGGACGAAGTGGCAGTATTCGAACCCTGGCATCGCGGCGCTGGGGCGGATTGTGGAGGTCACTTCGGGGCAGAAGTATGAGGACTTCCTGGCCGGGCGCATCTTCACGCCGCTGGGTATGACCGACAGCTTCTTCTTTCCCCCGGCGGCCAAACACGCGCGCATCGCCGATGTGATGGTGGGTGTGCCGAACGCGAAGCCGGTGGGGATGGGCGATCGCATCCTCCGCAAGGGCGCGAAGTATTCGATGCCGGAGGGCGGACTGTATTCGACGGCAACCGACTTACTCGCCTTTTACCAGATGAACCTAAACCGGGGCACGTACAACGGCAAGCGGCTGCTGGCTCCGGCTTCGGTGGAGGTGATGACGAAGTGGCACAACCTGGGGATGACGCCGGCGGCGCACAACACGGGCCAGGGCTACGGGCTGTCGTGGGCGGTGGTGAAGGAGCCGTTGGGCGAGCTGATGCTGACGCCCGAGGGCGCCTATGGGCACGGCGGAGCGTTTGGAACGCTGGGCATGGTGGATCCGAAGAACAACGCCGTGATGGTGTACCTGATCCAGCGCATGGGGCCGGGGCCGGACACAGGGCGCAATGCATTTGTTGAGATTGCCGGGGCGTCGGTGTCAAGTTAGTGCGACTTACTGGATTACTTCGAGCGGGCGAAGGTCGATGGAGCCGTTGTGGAGCGGGGCCCATTGGTCGGTGCCTACGACGGCGCGGTTGGGGTCGCTTTCAACGGCCAAGCCTTGCTCGACGGCGTAGTAGTAATTACTGCCTGCCTTGGCCTGGTAGCGGTTGCCTTGGGAGTCCTGCAGGCGGACGGTGCCGCTGAGGAGGTCGCCCCTGGCTTCGGCGTGTTTGGCGGCGGACTCCATGCGTTCCTCGAACATGCGCTGGCCAAGTTCGGCCTGGCCGCGGAGGTAGTTCATGGTGGCGTTGGCGTCCTTTTGCGCCGCGCCGCGGTTGGCCATCACCCACTGCACATTCCACTGCAACGACGCGATGACGCGGGCCATGAGGCGTGCGCCTTCGGCCTCTTTGCCCTGGGCGGCGATGAAGCCGTTGATGTTGCGCTGGAGGCTGCCGGCGACGAGGTTGGGATCGACCGAGGGCATGAAGGTGGTGTTGGCGGCGATGCGGCCGGCGACGGGGGAACCGTTGCGGGAGGCGGTGAAGTCGACCTCGCCGAACGCATTGCGGACTCCTCGCAGGCCGGCGTTTGCGGGCAGGCGGTCGGCGTCTTGGGAGAGGTCGGTGCGGTCGCGGCGGTTGGTGATCTGGACGTTGGCCAGGCCGTAGTCGCCGCCAAGGCCGCGCTGAACGTAGCCTTCGGCGAGTTGGGTGCCGGTGGCGTATTGGCACCAGCCGCCGTAGCTGCCGGTGCCGGGAACCTGCATCGTTTGCGGCCCGGGGACCATGCAGGTGGCGAGGCGTGAGTCGCCGATCCAGAGCGTGGAGAGGCCGTCGGGACTGGTGAAGCGGAAGGCGGCGCGGACGTCGAGGTTGCTGACGCGCGTGATGCCGCCTTCGGCGCGCCAGCCGGCGGGCTTCATCACGGAGAAGGCGCTTTCGGTGGGGTCGCGCCAGGGCTCCATGGGGAGCTCGGCCGGAGCGCTGGGGGTGGAGGGCGAGGTGGGCTTGGCGTAGGAGAAGCTGTGCAGTAGCGAGAGAAGTTGCGGGCGGGTGGAGGCAAACTCAGCGGCGGGGGCGGCGAGCCCGAAGAGCATGGCGGCGTTGGGTCCGGCGGCGGAACAGAGGACGGCCGCGCGGATCTGTCCGGAGTGCATGGTGAATTCAGCGAGGGCGGTGCCGCGGTTCTGCGGGCGGACGCTGACGCCGGTGGCATTGGGGAAGGCACCCCAGCCGTTGGTCATCGCGCTTTGGAGCAGCGAGCCGCAGCTATCGAGGCGGCCGACGACGGGGGCGACGACGATGTAGGACTTGCGGTCGCCGGAAACGACGGCCACCTGACCGTTGCCGAGCTTCTGCAGCTTCCAACCCGAGGGGACGCGGATGCGGAAGCCGTCGGGGTCTTCGTGCCAGGCGGAGGTCCAGTCGCCGCTCACTTCGGCGAGCTTGCGTTGCGCCGCCGAGCAACCTCCGAGAACCAGAACCGCCAGGATGATGCTGAATGCCCTCATGCCCGTGTTGGCGCAATCGGGGCGGGGAATGACTCACGCGGCGGGCGCGAAGGTTGGCGTGTTAGCGCGCGGCGCGTTCGGCCCAGCGGGTAGTTTCGCGGTTGACGGCGGTGATGGCGGCGACCACCTCTTCGTCGGGGCGCTCCTGTTCATCGAGCAGGCCGCGGCGGCGGATGCGGTTGGCGAGGTAGGCGCCGCAGAGGTGGAAGCCGACGCAGTTGGGGTTGTCGCGGAGGACGGCCATCACGTCTGCGTACTTCTTCGTGTCGTGGCGCACGACGCCGCTGGGGGTGCGCAGGTTGCCGGCGCCGTCGGCGAGGAGGATGGGGAGGTCGACGACGCCGCGCCACTTGTCGAAGTCGGCGCGGACCTTGTCGGGCGCGCCGAACTGCTGGAAGCTGAGCACGTCGATGTAGGGGCGGGCGGCGAGAACGACTTCGACCGGCAGTGCGGCGGCGGCTTCGTAGCGGTCGCCGAGGATGAGGTGGTTGCGGTCATAGCGCCGGATGGCGTCGTGGGTCACCTTGTAATAGCGCGTGGCGAGCGCGGTGAACTCCTTGCGGCCGGCGTCGGTGGTGAGGCGGGCGGGGTCGAAGAGCGGGCCTTTCCATTCGTTTTCGGGGCGGGTGTGGACCCAGGTGGGGCAGTCCACGTAGAAGTAGCCGATGAGCTTGGGGTCGCGCGCGAAGGGGACGCAGTGTTCGCGGGCGACGTGGTCGCACCAGTCCTCGAACTCACTGGCGAAGAGGTCGGGGTGGCGGGTTTGAGCCTCCCACTGGTGGAATTCCGTAAAGGGGAGTAAGTGGCAGTACGGCAGGCCGAGCCACTGGTACTCATCAAAGGTGAAGGGGCGGGAATGCTTGTGGTTGGTGGGGCCGCGGGAGATGACCTCCTGGTTCCAGCCGAGGCAGTTGAAGCCCCAGCGGAGGAGGTCGGGGCGGACCTTGTCGTGCAGCCAGCGTTCCATGTTGTTTGCGTAGCGGGAGTGCCACAGGCCGCCGTCGGGGCCATAGCGGAGGGTGGCCGGGTCGAGGTGGTTGAGGCCGAGCGAGAAGGTGTGTTTGCCGGAGGGGTCGAGGAACCACCAGCGTCCGGCGTGGCGGGTGACGCGGAAAAAAGAATCCGCCGCCCCAAGGAGAACGGGGGCGGCGGTTATAGGCAGGGAGTGGAGAAAATGGCGGCGATTGAACGTGGGCATCGCGAGGCGATGCTATCACGTGTGGCCAGGGTTATTTGCGGCCGTCGCCGAGCAGGGCCACGGGGGCGTTGGCGGAGCGGCCGATGGAAAAGAATTGCAGGAAGCGGCGGCGGTAGCGCGGTTTGGCGGCTTCCACGGAGCGGCCGGCCAACTGCGCGGCGAAGGCCTGGAAGCGGGGCGCCCATTCGCGCACCGGTTTGCCTTCCACGAGGGCGCGGTGGACGGCGGAGTTGTGCGCCGGGACCTCGCAGGCGACGGGCAGGCCGAGAGAGCGTTCGACGTCGACCTTGCGGAACTCGGCGCGGGAGTTGGTCCGGTTCAGGACGAGGGTGACTTTCTTTGAGCAGCCCAGGCCGTCCAGCAGGTGGAGTTTGCAGTAGGCCAGGCGCAGGGAGGCGACGTCGGGGGTGGCGACGAGGACAATTTTGGAGCTTTGCTGGAGGACGATCTGAGCGGTTTCGTCGAGCGAGCCGGGAAGGTCGCAGGCGACGACGTCGTAGTAGGCGCGGGCGAAATCGAGAACGCGGCGGAGCGGGGCGGCTTCGGCGGCGTGGGCGCCGAGGTAGTCCTCGCCGGAAAGCACGTCGAGCTGGCCGAAGGAGCGGACCATCTTGTCCCAAACATCTTCGTCGAGCTGTCCGGCGCGCTCCAGGGCGTGGCGCACTGAAAAGCTGTTGTCCTGTTTCAGCATGAAGGCGAGCTGGCCATTGAAGGGGTCGGCGTCCACGAGCAAAGCACGCTGGCGCATGGCCAGGGCGGCGCAGGTATTGAGGGCGATGGTGGAGGCGCCGGCGCCGGGCTTGGCGGGCATGAAGCTGATGATCTTGGTTCCGGATTCAGCAGGCTGGAAGCCGTTTTTGGGGTCGAGGATGCCCAGCAGCAGCTTCACGCAGGAGTCAACCATGGGTTGGTCAAAGGGGGCGATGAGGTAGTCGCGGATGCCGTGGCGCATGGCCTCGACGATGCCGGCGGTGGAGCTGTGGATGGCGACCAGGGCGGGGCGCGTGGGGAGGTGGCCGATGGCCTCGAGGATGCGCGCGGCGGCGGTGGCGTTGTCCAGGTCGAGGAAGACGACGTTGGCGGCGAGGCCGTTGATGACGCGGGCCAGTTCGTCACTGGTCGGGTAGCGGGTGTATTCCTTGGCCAGTTCAATGGGTTCACCCGTACCGGCGAGCGAGGCCTCCAGCTGGCGGATCGTTGTGGGCGAGGGGGAAATAATAATGGCGCGAATCATCTGGGTTCTCCGAAATCGGTGGTCGCCGGTCACTGCCGGTCTGAGGTTAGTGTAGGGGGCGGGGCGGGGTAGACCAAGCTGGACAAAGGTACCGAATCGAGTACCTGTACGAGTGGAGTACGGGGCAGGGGGAGGTCTAGAGACGGGGTACCAGAGAGGGGTCTACCATTCGGCGTAGGGGGTGCCTTCGAGGCTGGTCTTGTCGCTGCCGCTGCGGACGTCGTAGATGCCGGGTTCGGTCTGGCTAACGCTGGTGAGGGCATCTTCCATGATGATCTTCCAGGTGGAGTTGGAGCCGGTGATGGGGTCCTCGGGAACCTGGCGGAGATAGCCGGCCTGGACGAGGTCCTCGAGCGATTGCGGGCCCTTCTGCTTGTCGTAGGTGAACTCGTCAATGACGGTGCGGATGGTGAAGAGGTTGTTGCGGAGGACGGTTTCCTTGGTGCGCAGGACCATTTTCTGGTAGATGGGCACGGCGATGGAGACGAGGATCGAGATGATGGTCATCACGATGATGATCTCGATCAGGGTGTAGCCGGCGCGGCGGCGTGTGAGTCGTGGAGTCATCGCGGTTACCATTCCGAATAGGGGGTTCCGTCGGCGGCCTTCTCATAGGTGAGAGAGTAAACGGCGAAGACGTTCTGGCCGCCCCAACTGGTGGATTTGGGGTCGTCGCGGGTGGAGCGCATGCCCCATTCAGCGCGTCCGCTGAAGGGGTCCTTGGGGATGCGGCGAAGGAACTTCACCTTTTTCTCAACCTGGCCGCTGATCTTGATGCCTTCGACGAGCACTTCGAGCGATTCGGGGTAGCCGTCGGTGTCGATCTTCTGCTGTCCGAGCATGTTGGCGTCGGCGGCGTCCTTATATTTGTCGATAGCGGTGTGGATTTCGCGCAGGGCCCAGCGCAGTTCGCGTTCCTTATCGCGGCGCACTTTGTAGCGGGCCAGCGGCACGGCCATAGTGGCCAGCAGCATGAGGATGGTGAAGGCGACGATGACCTCAACCAGCGTCATGCCCGCCTGTCGGCGCGTGCTGATACGCAGGGGGCGCATGGCTTACTCCACCACCACCTTGGCCACGGGAGGTGGTGCGCTGAGGGTCTGCATTTGCGAGTTGCGCAGCGTGAGTTCGGTGAGGCGGACCTCGGTGGCTCCTTTGCCGACGACCTGGAACATGAGCGACACGAGGCCACCCGAACCATTCACGCCGGGCGTGCCGGGGAGGCGGCTGAGCAGGATGGAGGCTTCGCCGGCATCGTTGCGAATATTGCGCGAAAACAGCGGCGTCTGTCCATCGGAGGCCATCAGGTTGCCGCGGACGACATCATTGAGACGCAGGATTTTGGGATCGAACGAGACGCCCATGGGCGAGCCGAAGAGGTCAGTGACGCCTTCGGCGTTGAGTGTGAGGACGATCATGCCGCCGAGCGTGGCACGGGTTTCGGCGGGCAGGAAGCGGACCGCGACGCCTCCGGCGGCGGGCGGCGGTGTGGCGGCG
>JAFLBB010000123.1 GCA_017304135.1 Acidobacteriota bacterium
CTCAACCGTTCGGCTTCGTGCACCTGGAAGGTCATTCGCCTGTTGCATCGGCGCTTCTCCCTCTCCAGGCTCATCCCGCATTGGAATCAAACCCCTCCTCCAGGCTCATTGCGCATTGGAAGAGTCTCCCGCTGTCGCCGCGCCCCGCAACCCGCTACAATCGCCGCATGCGACGCCTCGCCCTCCTGCTCACCCTCACCCCGCTCCTAGCCGCGCAGCCATCCCGCATCCTCATCTACACCCGCAACTACACCCCCGACGGCAAAGGCTATGTCCACGACAACATCTCCTCCAGCGTCGCCGCCCTCCAGAAACTGGCCGCCGGTGAGGGCTTCACAGCCGACCACTCCGACGACCCCGCCGTCTTCACCGACGCCAACCTCAAGCGCTACCGCGTCCTTGTCTTCTCCAACTCCAACAACGAGGCCTTCTCAAACGACGACCAGCGCCAGGCCCTCCAGCGCTACATCCGCACCGGCGGCGGCTTCCTCGGCATCCACTCCGCCACCGGCTCGGAACGCAACTGGACCTGGTATGCCCAAATGCTCGGCGGCAAATTCCTCCGCCATCCCAAGCTGCAAACCTTCACCGTACGCGTCCAAGACCCCTACCATCCGGCCACGCGCGGCCTCCCCAAGACCTTCGCTTGGGACGACGAATGCTACTACCACCAGCCGCTCCACCCCTCCATCAAGCCCCTTCTCGTCACCGACCCCGCCCAACTCGACGACCCAAAAAAAGCCGAATACCCCGGCACCCTCTTCGGCGATTCACTCCCGCTGGCCTGGTATCAGGAGTTCGAAGGCGGCCGCACCCTCCACGTCGCCCTCGGCCACAAGAAGGAGCACTACGACGACCCACTCCTCCTCGGCATCCTCCGCGGCGCCCTCCAGTGGGCCGCCAAACGGTACTAACAAGGCGCCTCTCTACGCCTCCTCACCGCCGCCTGGGACATCTCCCTCCCAGGTTCTAAGCAGCTTTGCGTATCCCCTTCTGCGCCCCCTCTCCCGAACGTAGTAGTAACCGGAGTAAACGGTCTTTTCACCCTGAGGGAGAAGCTGTTATGAAGCCGCGCCTGTTCGCACTCGTATTCGCCGTCTGCCTGTTCGCCGCCGACGCTCATGCGGCCGCAATCTACGTCAACGATCCCCTCATCACCAACATCACACCCGTCGCCAATAGCACCATCTACGGCGCCAAATACCGCATCTCGCAGGGCAATTGGGACCTCTCCCTCGGCATGTCCGACGACACCGCCAATGCCGCCACTTATCTCCAGGCCAACCCCGGCAACACCAGCGCGCTAAGCGGCATCACCTGGAACTTCCGTCTGCAACACATCCTCGGCGAGGGCATCGTGTTCACGCTCTTCCGCTCCACCCCCACCGCCCTCGTCCAACACATCCTCTCCTGGGGCACATTCACCTCACCGCCCGGCGGCTCGACGGACGATTTCCTGCCCAACGGCGGCAACCCCGGCACGCTCACCCCCGTGCGCCCCTACAACGCCCTGAATATCACCGCCAAGGCCTTGTCGCAGGCCAACGGCACACAAACCGGCACGGTGACGCTGGCCAACCTCGCTCTTTCCAGCCCCACGCTCACCCTTTCGCCCGGCTCCGCCTTCATCAACACAACCTACCTCCCCGGCAGCGGGCTCACCACCCAGCGCATCTTCCTCAATGGCGACTTCTCGCAGCACAATTACACCCTCACCGGCCTCGTGACACTCTCCAAAAACACCAACGGCTGCGACGAGTGCGCCGCGCTGTCCCTCACCGGTTCCTCCGTCACGGCCGGCTTCCCCCAACCGCCCGCCGCCGCCGTACCCGAACCCACAAGCCTTGGCCTCATCGCCGGCGGCCTGCTGCTGCTCGCCCTCGGCTCGTTCCGCCGCCGTTGAGCCGCCCGCCCGCCGCGTCCCCCGGCACGGCCCTGCTACCATACCCGGAGTGAGCGATCGCACCGTCTACGGTCTCTTCATCCACGCCGCCCAGTCCTTTGGCCAGCTCCCCGCGCTGCATTTTCAATCCCTCTCCGAAGGCAAGCGCGAGTGGCGCTCTCTCTCCTGGCTCGAATACAAACGCGCCGTGGAAGAGGTCGCCGCCGGCCTTCACTCGCTCGGCGTGCGCCACGGCGATGTCGTCGCCCTCGACTCCGAGACACGCCTCGAGTTCTACCTCGCCGACGGCGGCATCCTCGTCGCCGGCGCCATCGCCGCCGCTCTCTACACCTCCTACCCCGTCACCGATCACCTCAAATCCCTCCACCGCCTCGCTCCCAAAGTGGTCTTCGTCGAAAACCCGACCCTGCTCTCAAAACTCCTCTCCGCCGCCGAACCGTCCCTCAATACCCGCTACGTGCTCCTCTCCGGCGAGCCCGCCGACGGCGCCTCGGTCCTCACGCTTTCCCAGTTGCGCGCCCTCGGTCATGAGGCCATCGAGCGCGACCCCGACCTCCTCGCCCGCCTCCACGCTTCCGTCCAGCCAGAAGACGGCGCCATCCTCTACCTCACCTCCGGCGCCACAGGCGAACCCAAGATGGGCCTCGTCTCCCACGGCGCCATCTGCGACAACTGCATCATGACCCCGCTCATCGAAGGCCTCAACCTCGGCCCCGATCAGCGCACCATTGCCTTCCTCCCCTCGGCCCACATCACCCAGCGACTCGTCATGCAGTACCTGCCCCTGTTCGCCGGCATGCCCGTTTACTTCAGCGAAGGCCTCTCCCGCCTGCCTCATGAATTAAAGCAGGTGAAGCCCACCTTCTTCGTCGCCCCGCCCCGCGTCTGGGAGCGCATGTACACCTCCATCTGCACCGAGATCAGGAAGCGCCCCGGCTTCATCCAGCGCCTCTTCTGGGGCGCCCTCGGCCTCGGCATCGAACTCCACACCCGCCGCATCGAAGGCCGTTCCTCGCCCATGTGGATGACCCGCGCCTGGAAACTGGCTGACCGCCTCATCTTCCGCACCATCCGCGAACGCCTCGGCGGCGAACTCCGCCTCGCCATCTCCGGCGCCGCCCCCCTCGGCAAGGACCTCGCCGACTTCTACGCCGCCATCGGCCTCCCCATCCACGAAGGCTACGGCCTCACCGAAGGCGGCGTCGTCTGCCTCAACCCCATCGGCCGCCCCAAGTCCGGCTCCATCGGCAAACCCCTGCCCGGTGTTGAAGTGCGCATCGCCCCCGACGGCGAGCTCACCTTCCGCTCCCCCACTCTCTTCACCGGCTACTGGCAGGACCCCGAAGCCACCTCGGCCATCCTCAAAGACGGCTGGCTCCACACCGGCGACATCGCCGAAATCGACCCCAACGGCTTCGTCTCCATCACCGGCCGCAAAAAGGAAGTCATCGTCTCCTCCAACGGTAAGAAGATTTACCCGGCCATGATCGAGGGCCTCTTCAAGATGGAGCCGCTCATCCACCAGGTGCTGCTCATCGGCGACAAGCTGCCCTACGTGGCCGCGCTGTTCACCCTCAACGGCACGGTGCTCGAATCGCTGCGCGAATTTGAAGCGCTCCGCGGCAAGCCCTTGGCCGAGGTTGTACAGTCCCCCCCCATCCAGGCTGCCGTGAAGAAAATGGTGGCCAAGGTCAACCGCCAGCTCGCGCCCTTTGAACAGATCCGCAAGTGGCACATCCTCGACCGTGATTTCACCATCGATGCCGGCGAAATCACCCCCACCATGAAGGTCCGCCGCGCCCGCGTCCTGGAAAACCACCGCAACGCCGTCAGCGTCCTCTACGGCAATCGCGACGCCGACTCCGGCGAATAGGGCGCCCCGCTCACCCACTTCCGCTCTTCTTCCTTCGGCCGGCTCACCGGCCACAGCGCCCCCGGCAGCCCCATCGCAAACCCCACGCACGCCGCCGGCAGCGGCAGAATGGAGCTCCACAGGCTTGTCCCCTGCAACAGCGCCGCCAACACCACGCCCCCCAGCAGCAGCCGCAGCGTGCTCACCGCCAGCGCCCACACCATCTGCCCCCGGCTCACCTCCATCCCCGGCAGCCCCGGCAGCGATGGCGGCCCGGCCGGAGCGGCCCCCAGCGGCACCGGCGATTCCTGCTCGCTCACCCAGCGCCGCAGCCACTCCGCCTCGCGCTGCGTCTCCCCCTTCGTCGGGTTGGCGAAATTCGAGTTGAACGTGAACGCCCCGCCGCGAAACCGCACCTCCACCCGCCGCTCAATCAGCCAGTCCAGACGGCCCCGCACGGCGAGGATCTCCCCCATCATCTGCCTCGGAATGGCAAAGCTCGTCTTCTCGCCCCGGTAATGCAGCCAGTCCTCTTCCAGACTGAGAAATCCGAAATCCCAATCCGCGAAGCCCTCCGTGAAGCGCACCCCCGCACCGGGGTGAATGCCCACGAACAGCGCCTCCTCGTGCGCCTGCAGCCTCGTGCCTAACTCACGCCGCATGCGCGATAAGAACATCGTCCCCAGCACAATCTCCGCCCGCATCGCACACCAGATCGCCCCCATCGTCCCCAACACCACCCCCGCAAAAAACTGCAAGGGATCATCGGGCGCCGGCCCCAGCAGAGCCGCCGCTGTCAGGCTTCCCAGGCCCGCCAGCGGTATGCCCCAGCGCAACTGCTCGGCGTAGGTGAACCGCGCCCGGTCCGTGAACACCGCATCGTGCCCCGGACCGGCCGCCGGCGTACCGTCCATCTCCGGCTTGCCCGCATACGCCGCGTCGGGATCGCGCAACACCTCCAACACCCGCTCATCGCTCACCCCATGGCGCCGCCCCAACCGCAACACGCGCGCCTCCATCGATGGATGGCTCAGAATCGAACCCATCACCCCGCCGTCGCGCGGCGGAATGCGGCTCAGTTGCGCCAACCGCGCCAGCGCCGCGATCTTCCCCTCCGCATCGCCCGTAATCTCCACCGCCCGCTCATCGGCCGCATACTCCCGCCGCTGCGAAAACCACCCCTGCCCGAGCACGATCACCAACGGCACCAGCGGCAGTGACTCGATCCACAACGGCGCCCCCGCGCTCCGCACCGCCCACGACAGCGCCGGCCAGCCAAACAGCAGGCAGCCCACCAGCAACACCTGGCTCACGCCCAGCCCCAGGTGCCCCTCCTTGTGATGCCCCAGTTCATGCGCCAACACAGCGTCCACCTCGCGCGGCGTCAGCCCTCGCACCAGGCTCTCTGTCAACACCACCGCATCGCCGGAAACGGCAAACGCATTGGCCTCCTCCGGAATCTTCGTCCGTCGCAGGCTCAACCGCGCCAGCTTCACCCCCGCCTTCTCCGCCAGCGCCTTGGCCCGCTCCCATAACTCGCCTGACTCCACCGGCTCGGTCAGCACATACGTCTGCTTCCACGTCACCCACGCCAGCGCCCGGTACACCAGGTAGGCCAGCGCCAGGCTCAGCAGCCCGTCAAAGCGCGTCAACCGCAGTTCTTCCTCGCCCAGCCCCATCCCCACCAGGAAGATCCCCAGCGGCACGATGATCGCCGCCTCCGCCGTCAGTTGCCGTGCCAGCAATCCGCGGAAGTGCTCACGCGAGGCCGAAAGCAATGGCGCCATCGCCGTGAAGCAGGCCGCAATCGCCAGCAGCGGTGGCAACGCGTACACCACTACGCCCGCCACGGCCACAAACGCCGGCATGCTCTCCGCCCTCGCCACCCCCGCCCGTGCCGCCAGCGACACCAACTCCGGCACCTGCAGCGACGAGATCCAGTAGAGCCACGACCCGAGCAGGATCCAGTTCATCCACACCAGCCAGTTCACCTTCTGGTCTGCGCGCGCCGAACCCGCCCGCAGCCGCACGGCGTAGGCAATCAGTCCCGGCACAAACAGCACCACGAACAACGGCGCCAGCACACGGCTCGCCGGCGTTGGCCGCACCGCCCGCACCGGCACGTCGGGCGGCAGTTGGTCCTCGTTCCGCGAAAGAAACCAGATCCGCTTCCCCCGCCATTCCTCCGCTTCATCGGCCACCCATCCCCGCGGCGTCTCCAGCGTCGTCGACTGCAACAGCAGATCGACCACCACCCGCCCCCCGCCCCGCCTGTGAATCTCCCGCACCATGTCTCCCAGCCGCAGCCGCACCGAGGCCACATCGTGTTCCGGCCGTAACAGGTTCCGGCACCGCCCCCCGGCCTCACCCTCTCCACTCGCGTGCAGCTCCCAGTCGCACCGCGTGAGGTCCGTCCCCACCCCCGTGGGAACCAGCTTCACCAACCCCGCCGCCGCCCCCGTCTCCATTCCCTGGGTTTCGATCCAGACGTCGGCGCTCGCCTTCTCCACCCACACCCGCAGCGTCACCTTGCGCGGCTTGCCGGCGCCCTCGCCGCCCACTTGCGCAGCCCCGCCCGTGGCCAGACACACGGCCAGCAGGGGCGCCACAAGCAGACAGCGGTTCGGCACGTCCCTCCCCCATCGGCACATTCCCGCATGAGAAGGAGTAGGTCAGCCTGCTCTGAGCCGTAATTCAGGTGAAGAACCGAGCCCCTCCCTTCCCCACCCGTTCCGGTTGCCACAATAGAGGTTGACTCCCATGGGCTCTACCACGCTGGAAATCACTCTTCTCGTCTTCCTCATCCTCGCCAACGGAGTCTTCTCCATGGCCGAAATGGCCGTCGTTTCCAGCCGCAAGGCCCGCCTCCGCCAGCGCGCCGAAGAGGGACGCCGGGGCGCCGCCGTCGCCCTTGAACTCGCCGCCAGCCCCAACGACTTCCTCTCCACCGTCCAAATCGGCATCACCATGATCGGCACCCTCGCCGGAGCCTTTGGCGGCGCCACGCTTGCTGAGAAGTTCGCCGTCTACCTGAACCAGTTCCCCGCCATCGCCCCCCATGGCGAATCCGTCGCCATCACCCTCGTCGTCATCGTCATCACCTATCTCTCCCTCATCCTTGGCGAACTCGTACCCAAAAACATCGCCCTCAGCCACCCCGAGGCCATCGCCTCGTTCATCGCCCAACCCATGCGCGCCCTGTCCCGCATCGGCTCGCCCATCGTCTCCCTGCTCACCATTTCCACCCGCGCCGTGATGTTCCTGATTCCCGTGAAAACCTCTGGCGAAGCGCCCGTCACCGAAGAGGAGATCAAAGTCCTCATCGCTCAAGGCGCCGAACATGGCACCTTCGCCGAAGCCGAACAGGAAATGGTCGAGGGCGTTTTCCGCCTCGGTGACCGCACCGTCTCCGAACTCATGCGCTCGCGCATGAAAGTGGTTTGGCTCAACGCCGCCGAACAGTGGCCATTGAATGAGCGCATCATCCTCGAAAGCGACTACTCGGCCTATCCCGTCGCCTCAGGCGATCTCGATAACCTCCTCGGAGTCGTCCATGTCAAACAGGTGCTGGCCGCCATGTGCCAGGGCGGCGGCGTGGATCTTGCGCTGCTCGCCGCCAAACCGCTCTATTTCCCCGAAAACACGCCCGCCCTCAAGGCCCTCGAACAGTTGCAGGTCTCCCCTGACCGCCTCGCCATTGTCATCGATGAGCACGGCGGCGTCGAAGGCATCATCACCCTCACCGATCTCCTCGATGCCGTTGTCGGCGATCTCAACCCCGCCGCCGGCTCCACCCGCCCCCGCGCCACCCTCCGTGAAGACGGCTCCTGGCTGGTCGACGGCACTCTCCCCGTGCGCGACTTCCTCGAAACCATCGGCCTCAAGGAACTCCCCGGCGGAACCCGCGGCTTTACCACCGTCGCCGGGCTCGTCCTCGCCCGCATGGACCGCATCCCTTCGCCCGGCGACTCCGTCCAGGTTGGCGACTTCCGCATCGAGGTCGCCGACCTCGACGGCATGCGCATTGACAAAGTGATCGTCTCCCGCCAGCCCCCGCCGCGGCTTTAAGCTCCGCCGCGCTTCTTTCCCGCCGCTTTTCCCGCCGCTTTTCCCGCGGCTCTTCCCGCCGCCCGCCCCGCCGCCTTCTTCCCCCTCGGCTTGCGCTTGGCCTGCGCCCGCTGCCCCGCCTCCCACGCCATCCGTCCCCACTCGATCGCCGCGTCCTGATTGTCGAAAAACTCCGGCGGCGCCAGGTGATACGACATCACCATTTCCTGATCCGGAAACGGCCGGAATGCCTCCAGCCCGCGCTCCTCAAACCGCCCCCGCGTCTCGCCATCCACTTTCAGATAGAGCGTATTGTCGGCCACCAGCGCAAACACGGCGCCATCCAGGTACAGGCAGTGCCCGCCCATCATCGCCCGCGCCGTCAGTTTGCCCAGCGGCGCCAGTTGCTCGGTCAGGAATTCGAGATACTCTCTACTCGCCGCCATCGCCGTTGGCCTGTTCGATTGCTGGTTTGCCCTTGTTCGCCGCCTCGGCCTCTTCTTCGGCCGCGTCGATGTCCTCGGGGAACAGCGCATACCCCGATGGCAGCGGAAACAGCTCTTCAATCAACTCCAGCCGCTTGCGCAGATAGCGGCTCGGCAACTGCCGCGGCCCCGTCTCCACGTCGATATCGCAGCAGATCCCATGCAGATACAGCGTCAGCGTATCGACAAACGACTCGCGCGCGTACTCCAGAAACCCCTTCGTCTCGCGCTTCATGTTCGTCTGCCGCCGCCGCAAAGCCTGCTTCAGCGTCCAGCTCTGGTCGTCCACCTCGCCGTTGACGTGGTTGATCAGCTCCTCGCGCAGCATGCCGTTGTAGTCGCGCAGCCGCTCTTCATCCAAACGGTCCACCGCGATCCGCGCCAGCTCATGATAGAGGTGGTAGTGGTAGTCGGCCACCTCCATATCCTCAACTCCGAACAGCAGCAGCACCGAGCCGTCCATGCGCATGCTTGCCCACGGAATCGAACGCCCTTCGGCCGGCCGGTCAAACAGAATCTGCACGCCCTCTGTATCGCTATGGCCGTTGGTTTTCGGCGCCGGCTCAGCCTTGCGCTCCCGGCTGCGCGGCTTCGCTTCGCCGTTCACGCCGTTCTTCACAGGCTCCGGCTTCGTGCGTGCCGCGCCGCTCTCCAAATACGGCACCAACAGGATGCTTACCTTGGGTAGAAGCTCAGCCAGCGACTCCGGCAGCGCCGCCACCGGGTCGTTCAAATACTCCCGCTGATCTTCTTCCGTGAACGAAGATCCAGCCAGAAAATAGGAAAAGCGTGCGTCGAGCGGAATCAGGTCGGTCCGGATCCGCGCCAGGAACTCATCCGGCGTAATCCGGACGAGGTCATTCTGTGGGGGCATTACGTCGCCTCCATTCTAGCATCGGCGCAAACACACCCTGCCCGCCGCGCCCCTGCTATTCTAGCCACCAGTGCCCGGTGGCCCCATCGACATCCTCATCTCCGCCGGAGAAGCCTCGGGCGACCTCTACGCTTCCACTCTCGTCACCCACCTCAAAGCCCTCCTCCCCCAAGCCCGCTTCTTCGGCTGCGCCGGACCCCGCATGCAAGCCGCCGGCGTCGAGCCCGTCATCGATGCCGCCAAGCTCGGCGTCGTCGGCCTCGTCGAGGTCGTCCGCCACATCCCGGAGATCTACGGCGAATACCGCAAGCTCCTCCGCGAAGCCGCCCGCCGCCGCCCCGTCCTCGCCATCGTCACCGATTCGCCCGATTTTCACCTCCGCGTCGCCGCCCAACTCCACCGCCGCCACATCCCCGTCCACTACCTGATCGCCCCCCAGGTCTGGGCCTGGCGCACAGGCCGCGTCCACACCATGCGCCGCCACCTCGAAGCCCTCTACTGCATCTTCCCCTTTGAAGAGGCCTTCTTCCGCAAACACGGCGTCCCCGTCCACTACATCGGCCACCCCCTCAAGCGCCTCGTCAAACCCTCGCTCACCCGCCACGAGTTCTTCACCCGCCACGGCCTCCCCCTCGACCGCCCTCTGGTGACCCTCCTCCCCGGTTCCCGCCGAGGCGAAATCGGCCGCCATCTGCCCGTTCTGGCTGAGGCTCTTCCCCTCATCGCCGCCCGCCGCCCCAGCACAT
Organism: Acidobacteriota bacterium; assembly: GCA_017304135.1. Classification (GTDB taxonomy): domain Bacteria; phylum Acidobacteriota; class Terriglobia; order Bryobacterales; family Bryobacteraceae; genus JAFLBB01. Next base: position 9,908 of record JAFLBB010000123.1, read on the forward strand.
TTCTCCTCGCCGCCCCGCCAGAAGGCCTCTCCCGCTTCGGCGAACCCTTTTTTACGCAACCGTTTCGCGCCGCGTCCATCCAAAAGAACAAGGAGAACCCCTCCGGACCAGGCGCAGACACGGTCCCCCGCGTAGTGGAAGGGCAAACTTGGGATGCCATCGCGCATGCCGACCTGGTGCTGGCCGCTAGCGGCACAGTCACCATGGAGGCGGCGCTGCTCGGCACGCCCATGGTCACCTACTATCGAGTCACTGGGATGAGCTGGTGGATGGGCCGGTTCCTGGTGGACGTTCCCTTTTACACAATGGTGAATTTGATCGCCGAAGAGCGCGTCGTGCCGGAACTGATTCAAAATGAAATGACGGCGGAGAATCTGGCCCGCGAAGCTCTACGATTGTTGGAGAACCCGGACGAAGCGCGCCGCATGCGCCAACGGCTGGCGCGCGTTTCGGCCAGCCTCGACACCGGGCGCGACCCGCTCGCGCTCGCCGCTGAGTGGATAGCCCGCCGGATCGAGTCCGGCACGAACGAGTCCCGATGGCCCGGCGCCGGAGTGGCACAGTGAGCCGGCGCCAGCATGGCACAGTGAGGATGAAGGGAATGCACGAGAGAGCGAATCGAACCAATCAACGCCTGTGGGCGCTGGCCGCCCTGGCCACGGCCGCCTGGACCCTGCCCGCCACCGCGCAGGACCGCCGCCCCCGCATCGACGTCCAGCACTACCGCATCGAGGCCGACATCAACCCCCGCACGCAGGCCCTCTCGGCCACCGTCGCCGTCCGCTTTGAGCCCCTCGACGACCGCATCTCCAGCGCCGTCTTCGAACTCCACAACGCCCTCAACGTCACCCGCGTCACCGATTCCACCGGCCGCGACCTCGCCCAAAACCGCAACTCCTCCGATTTCACCGTCCGCGTCTCCTTCCCCGAGCCCCTCGCCAAAGGCAAAGCCGAAACCATCCTCTTCACCTACGACGGCAAACTCACCGGCCAGGAAGAGTCGCCCATCTACGGCATCCGCTTCGCCTCCATCCAGAACGACCACGCCTACCTCATGTACCCCGCGCGCTGGATTCCCACCAACGAATACACCGCCGACGCCTTCGCCGCCACCCTCCGCGTCTCCGTCCCCGACGGCTTCAAGGTGGTCGCCCCCGGCCTCGACACCAAGGAAACCGCCGCCGGCCGCACCATCTACCAGTTCGACTTCACCCGCCCCTCCTTTCCCGCCAGCCTCGCCGTCGTTGCGGCAGACCCTGTCGTCGTCCCCGCCGGCGGCGCCTCCCAGCGCGTCTACTTCCGCGGCGAATCGGCGGCCATGGCCCGCGTCTACGGCGAGGAAGCCGGCAAGCAGATGGCCGAGCTCACCGCTCTCTTCGGCCTCCCCCCCAGCGCCGCCCTCACCCTCGTCGAAACCGACGCCAACACTCCCAACGGCTACGCCGCCCCCGGCATGATCTTCCTCTCCACCAAGGCCATCGGCAGGGAAGTGAACGCCCGCCTCGTCGCCAACCAGGCCTCGCGCCAATGGTGGGGCAACTTCGTCTACCCGGCCACCCGCAACCACATCTGGATCATGCACGCCATGGCCCGCTACGCCGAGCTGCTGGAAATCGAACAGGCCTCCGGCGCCGGCGCCGTCGAAGCCGAAATGAAGGATGTCTACGTCGAAGCCCTCACCGTCAACGACCCGCCCATCTCCCAGTCCGGCCGCCTGGAAGACTACTCGCCCGAATACTGGGCCGTCACCTCGGCCAAGGGCACGGCCATCCTCGCCATGCTCCGCTTCTCCATCGGCGACGAGGCGTTTCGCAAGCTCATCAAGGAATTCCCCGCCGCCTACGCCTGGAAGCCCATCACCACGGCCGACCTGCAAAAGGCCGCCGAGCAAATCGGACAACGCGATCTGAAAGGCTTCTTCATCCAGTGGATCGAATCCACCGGCGCGCCCGAGTTTAAGAACGAGTACACCGTCTTCCGCACCTCCAAGGGCTTCCGCATCATGGGCAAGGTGTCGCAGGACCTCGACACCTTCCGCATGCCCGTCGAACTCAAAATCGAAACCGAGGGCAACCCCGAGTTCAAGACCGTCGAAGTCGTCGGCCAGCAGAGCGAGTTCGTCGTCGAAACCTTCGGCCGTCCCAAGCGCGTCACCATCGACCCCAACGCTCGCGTCCTGCGCTACTCCGACCCCATGCGCGTCGCCGTCGCCATCCGCCGCGGCGAGATGTTCGCCGAAATCAGCGAATTCGGCGACTCGCTCAAGGAATACCAGAAGGCGCTCGACACCAACAAGAACTCCTCGCTCGCCCACTACCGCGTCGCCGAGCTTTTCTTCCTCCAGCGCAACTACCAGTCCGCCGCCAACGAATTCCGCGCCGCCCTCGACGGAGACCTCGACCCCAAATGGATCGAGGTCTGGGGCCACATCAACCTCGGCAAAATCTTCGACATCACCGGCCAGCGCGAACGCGCCGTCAACGAATACAACCTCGCCATCCGCACCAAGGACAACACCCAAGGCGCCCAGGAAGAGGCCGCCAAATATCTCAAGACCCCCTACGAGCGCCCGGCGGCGACTTTCTAGCCGCGCATTGCCGCAGAGGCGCTGTAAGCTAGAAGTGGCCTATGGTCCCCAAACCAGCCTTTCTGAACCGCGTCCGTCTCGCGAACTACAAGAGCATTGCGTCTTGTGACGTTGAACTCGGACCGATCACCTTCCTGGTTGGTCCGAATGGATCTGGGAAGAGCAATTTCCTCGACGCACTGAGGTTCGTGTCGAATTCCCTAAACCATTCTCTGGAGTACTCGTTCCGAGAGCGGGGTGGGATTGACGAAGTTCGACGGCGTTCTGGGGGGCATCCCAACAATTTCAGTATTTCTCTCGAACTAAGCCTCGATGGTTCACCCGTCAAGTATGGCTTTCACATCGCTGCAAAACCCAATTCGGACTTTGAAGTGAGGCGGGAATACTGCGAAGTCGTGATTGGCGGAAGTGGACAGTACTACGAAGTCACCTCAGGGATTATCAGCAAGAAGAGCTTCGACTTCGGCCCACCAGCCAGCGCCGACAGACTTTACTTGGTAGCTGCTGCTGGATTGCCTCAGTTTCGCGCCCTTTTCAATGCCCTCTCACGGATGAGTTTCTACAATCTCAACCCAGAGCAAATTCGTGAGCCACAATCACCAAACCCGGGAACGTTACTGCGTCGTGATGGCTCGAATCTGGCTAGTGTCCTGAAACACATCGAAAAGTCTTCTCCTGGAGTTAAGGCCAGGATCCAACGCTATCTTACTGCTATAGTTTCGGATCTTCACGATGTCGAGTACGTGCCAGTTGGCCACAAAGAAACTCTCGAATTTCGCATGCAGGTGGACAATCAACGCTATCCGTGGAAGTTCTCAGCTGTGAGCATGTCCGATGGGACTCTACGGGCGCTCGGGGTGCTTGTTGCGTTGTTCCAGTCCGCCAACGGTGGTCAGCGCGCGCCGTTGGTAGGGATTGAGGAACCAGAGGCGGCGGTCCATCCTGGGGCGGCAGCCGTCCTCCGAGATGCGCTGTTCGAAGGGATCAAATACTCTCAAATCCTTGTAACCAGCCATAGCCCGGATCTACTTGACGACGATAAAATCGATCCGGACTCAATACTAGCGGTTGAGATGCAGCACGGCGTAACCGCTGTGGGCCAATTGGATACTTCAAGAAAGTCCATTCTTCGGGACAAGCTATTCACTGCTGGTGACCTTCTCAGGCAGAGCCAATTGACACCCGCTTCACGCGTGATTGACGAATCAAAACAGCCATCTCTCTTCCCTCCTGAGTCTGTATGAGTTTTTTCCGAATTTTTCCCATTGTCACCGGGCACGGTGAGGTTCGTGCACTCCCGGTTCTATTGGCTCGGATCATTCGAGAAGTTCAACCAGAGGCTGCCTTCTCGATCCTGAAGCCATGGCGTTGCCGCGAGAATCAGTTGATCGATCCGCGCTCTCCCGTCCTTGAAAATGCTGTACGCGCAGGTATCCAGGCGGTGGGAACTGAGGGTGCGGTTTTTGTCGTGTTGGATTGTGAAGATGACTGTCCTGCAAGACTGGGACCCGCTCTCCGTGAACGGATTCAAGGATACGCGCGTGGAGGTCTCGCGACTGTGGTCTGTGCGTTCCGTGAATATGAGACTTGGTTTCTGTGGAGTCTCGAGAGCATGGTTGGAGAGTACGGCCTCTCGCACGACGCGAAGGCACCAAACGACCCAGAGTCGTGTAGAGGTGCGAAGGAATGGCTCGCTAGCCATATCCAGGGTGGATCGTACGCGCCAACCATTGACCAGGAAGTCTTGACGAATGCCATGGATATCAAACTCGCCCGCCGCTCGGACTCCTTCGATAAGCTCTATCGAGAAGTCGAATCACTCGTCGGAAAGCTCCACGGGCCAACACCACGCTGACTTCCCCACCTTCCAACCGGATACCATAAACCTGATGCCCCGGCGCAAGCCCAACCTGCTCCCACTCGCCCTCTGCCTCCTCCTCGCCTTCGCCGCCCTCGCCGCCGAATTCCGCC
>JAFLBB010000124.1 GCA_017304135.1 Acidobacteriota bacterium
GTGGGTGGTGTTGGATGTGTTGGCGGGGGCGGGGTGCAAGGTGGAGTGGGTGGAGGTGGCGGGGGTGTGAGGGGGGCGGTGGAACTTTGCGCAGATGGGTGGTGTCAGAGAGTGCGATGACGAGTGTGAGGGCTTTGGCGAGGACGGCGGTGGCGGCTGTGCTGCTGGGGACGGCTGCTGTTGGGCTGTTTGAGGTGCGGGATCACCTGCCTCAACTCGTCGATCAGGTCGGGGAACCGTGGGCGATGAGGCGTCCGGCGGAGTTCGTGATTGTGGGCGTGGCTTTGGACGATGGGCGGGTGAGCAGTCCGATGATCAGGTTCGATCCACGGGCAACGCTACAACTGAGGCGGGTCACGGTGGCGGTTGAAAATGTTCTGCAGGGCGGGCCGCTGGGGGAGAGGATCGAGGTCTTCTACTTCACGTGGGCGGGCGCGTTCAATGGTCCGCGGCCGCTTTGGTTTGGGCCGGGCGTGCGCAGAGTGTGGTGGTTACGGCGCGATGCGGGCGTGCTGCGTACGATTTGCGATGGTTGGGACACGTGCACGCAGGTGGTAGAGAGCGGCGCCCATCGCGGCTATCGGCCTGTGAAGGGGAGGCCGGTGATTCTGGCTGTGGCCGATGTGTTGCTGACGCGCGGTGAGGGGGAGATTCACGAGGGGGCGTGGGCGAGGGAGATGATGGCCGCGCCTGACCAGGGGATCGAGAGCTATGTGGTGGGTAAGATGCGCCACCTCGCGCTGACCGAGAAGGGCGCGGTACGGCAGTCGGCCTGTCTGTGGCTTTGGATTTACGCGCAGGATCCTGGCGTTAATGCCGGGGTGAAGGAAGACGCGGGGCGAGCCCTGCGCGAGGCGGATTGCCGGTGTGAGAAGCAGCCGGACCGGAACATGGCATGTCTGTGAGGATGAGTGAGTGCGCGAGCCGTGGTGGACACTAGCCGCAGTCAGGCAGTTCCGGATGATCGAAGGCCCGTTCGCGCGGTTGGGGGACTTCCCTGCCCTTGGCCTGGCACATCCAGCAGGCGCAGGGACGGCAGTGGGTGGAGGCATTGACGCCAAGGTCGCGCGGGTCGACGGGCGCGTTCGGCCGCAGGGCCCACAGGCGCATCGTCCGCATGGCGCGGTTTTTCATGCGCTGCTGGTGAGCGCGCCGCGCCGCTCTGGTTGGTTCCTTCATGACGTTTCCGGCTTGCCTTCCGTAGTCATAGGATGACTCCTCCGCGCTTGTTTCGGCAAGCCGCGGTACGGCAGCCGGCCTTCCTGTGGCTGGCGTGTCAGTAAGGAGTCCTGCGCTGAAGCCGCGTCCCCGGGTGGCTTCCGCTTGTCGTGGAAACATGCTACAGTGTGGCGGGAATTATTCCTATTTTACAGTAATGACCCATCAACCCGTCACTCATCCGAAAGGCACGCGGGCTCGCGTGCTGCTGACTTCCGTGTTTGGTCCCTATGCGCAGGACGATGCCTATGGCAGCCGTTCCATCAATCCGATGGAGCTTTACCACAACCAGGTGACCCGGCTGCAGGGCGTCTTTTCGCCACGAATGTTCCACCGTTCGTGGGGCATCATGATGATCCAGGAGAACATTTCGGCGCCCTGCGCGCTGCTGGACTTCCCCACCAAGGAGCGCTTTATCGCCGAGTTGAAGGCGCACCCGTATGACATTGTCGGCATCACCTCGATCATTGTGAACATTGGCAAGGTGGCTGAGATGTGCCGCATCATCCGCGAGGTGTCGCCGGGCACGACGATTGTGGTGGGCGGCCATGTGACGGCGATTGAGGGTGTGGAGCAGATGGCCGACGCCGACCACTTCGTGAAGGGCGACGGCATCTCGTGGATGCGCAGCTATCTGGGCGAAGACCCGTCGGCGCCGGTACGCCATCCGGACATTGTTTCCGGCTTCGGGCATCGCGTGATGGGGTTGACGATTCCGCGCGGGATGGGTTCGACGGCGGCGACCATCATTCCTTCGGCGGGCTGTCCGATGGGCTGCAACTTCTGCACGACCTCGGCGTTTTTTGGCGGCAAGGGGAAGTATCTGAACTTCTTCCAATCGGGCCAGGAGCTGTTTGACGTGATGGAGGGCGCCGAGCAGAGGTTGAAGGTGGATTCGTTCTTCCTGATGGACGAGAACTTCCTGCTTTACAAGAAGCGCGCGATGGAGCTGTTGGAGCGGATGGAGAAGGCGGGCAAGAGCTGGGTGTTGTATGTGTTCGCCTCGGCGCATGCGATCCGGCAGTACACGATGGAGGAGCTGGTGCGGCTGGGGGTGTCGTGGTTGTGGATGGGGCTGGAGTCGCCGCGTTCGGGCTATGACAAATTGCAGGGGCAGGACACGATTGAGCTGACGCGCGAGTTGCGGGCGCATGGCATCAAGCTGCTCGGCTCGACCATTGTCGGCATGGAGCATCACACGCCGGAGAACATTCACGACGAGATCGACCATGCGATCGCGCATGAGACCGACTTTCACCAGTTCATGCTCTACACGCCGATTCCGGGCACGCCGCTGCATGCGCAGATGAAGCAGGAAGGGCGGCTGATCGACGTCGACCTGGCGGACATTCACGGGCAGTTCCAGTTCAACTTCCAGCACGAACACATTTCGCGCGAGGAGTCGAAGAAGTTTCTCGATATGGCGTTCTGGCGCGACTTTGAGCGCAACGGACCGAGCCTGTACCGGATTTGCCGCACGACGCTGGAGGGTTGGAAGCGCTACAAGTTCCACCCGGATTTGCGCATCCGGCGGCGGTTTGAGGCGGAGATGGGGGCGCTGAAGAACGTCTATGGCGGTGTGCTGTGGGCGATGGAGCGGCAGATGAAGCGAACGAACGCGGCTATCGGCACGCAGGTGCGCGAGCTGCGGCATTCGCTGTTTGACGAGTTTGGGCTGAAGGCGCGGATGATGTCGGCGCTGGTGGGTCCGATGCTGTGGTGGAGCGCGAAGCGGGAACAGAAGCGGCTGGCCAAGGGCTGGACCTATGAGCCGGAGACGTTTCTGGAACGGCGCAACTGGGCCGGGGACGCGCTGTAGGGCGGCGCGAACCGCACGCCGCTAAGCGCCGGCGAGGCGCTTATAGGCCTTGACGGCGGCGTTTTGGAATTCCCAGGCATTGGTGAGTTCGGCGGGGGGACGTGTGTCGTATTCCAGGACGTAGGCGACGCCCTGGAAGAGCGGGCGGGCGGCGAGGCGTGCGCCGAAGGGGGCGAATTCGGGAAAGCGCTCCAGGGCTTCCTGGAGGGCTTGGGCGGCGAGGGTGGGGTTGAGTTCGGTGGACATGCGTAATTTGGAAATGAGAAGGCCCGATCCGTGAGGACCGGGCCTTTGGGTTTGCGTTTCCTGGGGGCTTACTTCTTCTTGCCGCCCTTTTTGCCGACGGCCTTTTTGGCCGGAGCGGCCGGGGCCGGGTAGCCGGTGATCTGCGCCTTTTCGATCTCGGCGGTCACCAGGAAGGGATCGGAGGAGAAGGTGGTCGGCACGGCGCCTTCGAACTCGATGACGGTGCCGGCGGGCGCTTCATTGGCGTAGGCGGCATCGACGACGAGCTTGATTTCCGGCGTGTCGGCGGTGGAGATGGCGATGGTGAGTTCCTTGGGCCGCTTGGCAGGGGCTACCGACACGATGGTGCCCTTGAGCTTGGGCAGCGCGGCGCCTTTGATCTGTTCAAAGTAGGCGGCGCCGGAGCCGTCGGCGGCGATGAGGGCCTTCTTCACCTGGGTCCAGAGGTACTTCTGCGGATCGTTCTTTTTCTGCTCTTCCTCTTCGAGGGCCATGCGCTCGGCTTCGGACTGGATCTTGAAGTCATCGGGCGGGAAGCAGCTCTTCTTGGTGAGGTCGATCACTTCCTGCATGCCTTCCTTGCGGCCGGTGTGCTTGACGTAGATCTTTTCGAAGTAGGCCTGGACCTGCTTCTGGACGTCGGGCGCGAGGGCGTCTTCGCCGGTGTAGTGGGCGGCGCGGGCGACGTGGTACATGGCGGCGAACTGTAGTTCGGGCTTGCGCTGTTGCAGCAGGGCGGTGGAGAGCTGGTAGCTGACCGCGCCGGTGCAGTTGAGCTTGAGGATCTTGTTGTACTCGTCGACGGCGCCGGGGAAATTCTTCTTGGCCATCTGGATGAAGGCGAGCGTCTTGAGGGCTTCGATCTCGAGCTTCTCCTTCTCCTTGCGCCAGACGTCGTCGGTGACGCCGGCGGGCTTCTTGGCGGCGTCGAAGGTTTCGGGCAGCGTGCCGAGCAGTCCGTTGGCGGCCTTTTCGCCGAGTTCAAGGCGGTCGGCGGCGGTGTTGTTGAGCGAGCGCGTGAGGAGGGTCACATAGTAGAGGCCCGAAACGTTGCGCGGTTCATTCTTGAGCAGTTCCTGGGCGGCGGTGAGCATTTTCTCGCCGTCGCGCAGGGCCTGGTAGGTGGTGATCATGAGCACGAGCCGGTCGTTTTTGAAGTCCGACTCGGGGTACTTTTCCTTCCACGTGAGCAGGTGCTGGATCTTCTTGGCGGGGTCGGGCTCCTTGGTGGCCAGGGTGAAGATGTCATACTCCATCTGGTCCTTGACCGCTTTCGGTTTGGCCGCGTCTTGCGCAGCCAGTGTGCCCGCGCATAGCGCCAGGACGCTCAAAAGCGCCGCTAATTTGGAAGAGAACTTCACGTCTCGCCTCCTCGGAATTCCGTTCCTGGTTGTGTTCGCGATACGAGCGATCATAGCAGACGCTCCCGCCTGCGGACATCACCTTCCGGTACTGGGCCCGGTCTCGCGCAAGTGGTGAGTATACATGACCCTCTATGCCAGTCGCAATCAAGCGCTTTACCCGTTCGCGAACTTCCGCCCTGCCCCACCGCGCACGGCGCCCTCCCTCACCTGACTCCCCGATGCCATAGATGCCGGTGGGGGGAAAATTGTTCCCGCCGATTTGGTCGCATTCATTTGTTCCGGTCCGGGGGGCTGTGCTACGCTCCGGGTTTCCCATGCCCCCGCGCATTGCCGATTTGGCCGTCATCCTTTTCTACCTGATTGGCATCACCTGGTTCGGCGCGCGCTTCAAGGAATCTCAAAAAAGCTTAAGGGACTACTTCCTGGGCGGACGCACGACGCCGTGGTGGGCGATCGGATTTTCGATCGTTTCGGCGGAGACCTCGACGCTCACGGTGATTGGCACACCGGCGCTGGCATTCAATGGAAACCTGGGTTTTTTGCAAGTGGTGATGGGCTATCTGCTGGCGCGCATCGTGATCTCGACGCTGCTGCTGCCGCATTATTTCCGCGGCGAGATGTACACGGCCTACGAACTGATGCAGCGCAGATTCGGATCGCGGATTCGGAAATTCACGGCCGGATCGTTTCTCGTGCTGCGGGCCCTGGCGGAGGGCGTGCGGGTGTTCGCGATCTCGATTGTGATTTCGATCATCCTCGGCACGGGCGAGGCGGTGAGCATCGGGCTGATTGTGGCGCTCACGATTTTTTACACATTTGAAGGCGGCATGACGGCGGTGATCTGGACCGATGTGATCCAAATGTTCCTCTACGTGGGCGGGGCGATCCTGAGCTTTTTCGTGATTCTGGACAAAATTCCCGGCGGGTGGGAGCACGTGGTGGCGACGGCGGCGCCGCTGGGCAAGCTGGATGTGTTCGACTTCCGATTTTCTCCCTCGATGGAATTTTTCTCGCGCACCTATAATTTCTGGGCGGGGCTGATCGGCGGCTGCTTCCTGACGACGGCCTCGCACGGCACCGAGCAGTTGATGGTGCAGCGGCTGCTGTCGGCGCGCAGCGAAGGGGAATCGCGGCTGGCGCTGTTTGCGAGCTGGTTTGTGATCTTTTTCCAGTTCACGCTGTTTCTGCTGATCGGGCTGATGCTGTTCGTGCACTACCAGGACAACGGCTGGGCGGCGCCGGCCAAGCCGGACCGCATCTATCCGGAGTTCATCTGGAACAACCTGCCGTATGGCATTTCAGGGCTGGTGATCGCGGCGATTCTGGCGGCGGCGATGTCGAATCTGTCGGCGGCGCTGAATTCGCTGGCCTCAACGACAGTGATGGACTTCTATAAGCCGGTGGCCGAGGCGCGCGGGCAGCATCGCAGTGATGAACAGTGGCTGGCCTTTGCGCGGCGCTCGACATTGTTCTGGGGCGCGGTGTTGTTTGCCATCGCGTTGATCGCGCAGCAGGTGACCAGTGTGCTCGAAGCCGGGCTGGGGATTGCCAGCGTTGTGTATGGCGCGCTGCTGGGGACCTTTCTGCTGGGCATTCTCACCAGGCGCGTGGGCGAGCAGGCGGCGATTGCCGGCATGGCGGCCTCGCTGGCGGTGATGTTGTACGTCAGATTCGGCACGACCATCGCGTGGACCTGGTATGTGCTCATTGGGACGACGGTTACCTTCGTGACGGCGCTCTGCGTCTCCTATCTCATTCCGCAAAGGGAGAACTCGTGAAGACAACAACGGCGGCGACGGGGGCGACGGCGGCGGGCGGCGACGGGCTGCACCGTGAGCTAGGGATGTGGGGAGCGGCCTCGATCGTGGTGGGCACGGTGATCGGCTCGGGCATCTTTCTGGTGCCCAAGACGATGGTGCTGCGGACGGGTTCGCCGGAGATGGTGTTCTTCGTGTGGATCTTCGGCGGACTGCTCTCGCTGGCCGGGGCGCTGACCTATGCCGAGCTGGCGGGCATGTATGACAAGTCCGGCGGCGAGTATGTGTACCTGCGCGAGGCCTACGGCCCGGTGTTCGGCTTTCTGTATGGCTGGACGCAGATGTGGGTGGCCAAGGCGGGGTCGATTGCGACGCTGGCGACGGCGTTCTTCTATTACCTGGCCAATTTCCAGCCCAACCTGCAGACGGTGTTCACGCATCTGCCGATTCCGCTGGGCAAGGACTGGGGTCCGCTGGAAGTCAGCTACGGGCAGTTGCTGGCGATGGCGGTGACGATGGGGCTGGGCGTGGTGAACTACTTTGGGGTGAAGGTGGGCGGCGGGGTGCAGGTGGCGGTGACGGTGCTGAAGGTGGCGCTGATCGGCGTGATCATCGTAGTGGGGCTGGGGAGCCCGCAGGGGTCGGTTTCCAACCTCGGCACCTCGATTCCCGTGGCCGGGGGCGTAGCGGCCTTCTTCGCGGCGCTGGTGGCCGCGCTGTGGGCCTATGACGGCTGGAACAACGTGACAATGGTGGCGGGCGAGATTCAGGAGCCGCAGCGGAACCTGCCGCGGGCGCTCATATTCGGCACGTTGGGGGTGGTGGTCATCTATTTGTTGACCAACCTCGCCTATTTCTATGTATTGCCGGCGGCCGATGTGGCGGCCAGCGACCGGGTGGCGGCGACGATGATGGACCGCATCCTGGGGGCTCCGGGGGCTGCGGCGGTGAGTGTGGCGGCGATGATCTCCATCTTTGCGGCGCTGAACGGCTCGATTCTGTCAGGCTCGCGGGTGCCGTTTGCGATGGCCTGCGACGGCCTGTTTTTCCGGAAAGTAGCCACAGTCCATCCGAAATACCACACGCCTTCGGTGTCGATTCTGCTGCTCAGCACGTGGTCGGCGCTGCTTGTGTTGAGCGGCCGCTACGAGCAGCTCTTCACGTACGTGATCTTCGCGAGCTGGATTCTGTATGCCATGGCGACGGCGTCGGTGATCGTGCTGCGACGGAAACGGCCTGACTTGCCAAGGCCTTACAGGACAATCGGGTATCCGGTGGTTCCGGTGTTGTTTGTGCTGGTGGCGGGGGCGCTGATTCTGTCGACGCTGGCCGATTCGCCGCGCGAGTCGGTGATGGGGCTGGGGTTGATTTTCGCGGGATTGCCGTTCTATTTTTATTGGAAGAAGCGCGGGATTCGGGCGTAGACCAGACCTGAAAGTCGAGAATGCGGCTGGGCGGGCGACCGTGGGCGGCGGCGTGAGCCGTGTTCGCGGGACGGGGCTGTGGCGACAAAGCGGTGCGTTTGGGGGTGGGGGCGGGCTTCGGAAAGCGAGCGGTGGGTGGGGTGGATTTCGCGACAACTCTCGGATTTCACTGAGACGAGGCTGTCGATTTTCGGTAAAAATAGAGCGACTTCCCGCCCTGTTACAAAAACAGAACAGAAACGCTTGAATCCTGCGCTGGGATGCAGTATAAAGTGGAAGGATGGTATCGGCTTGACCGTCATCCGTTCTGAAACCGGAACGATTCCCGGAGGGAACATCAGAAAACGAGGAGAGCGCGCAGTGGACGTCACCAAAATGTTGGATGAATTACGTCAGGAACGCGAGCAAATTGAAGAGGCGATCATCACGCTGGAGCGGTTGGCGCAGGGTCGTGGGAAGCGCCGGGGCCGTCCGCCGGCCTGGCTGTCGGAGGCACGCAAGCGCGAAGCGAAGGAAAAGGCGAAGCTGGGCCTGGTGAAGGCAGCGAACTAGGTACGGCGAGAAGCCGGACGGGAAGCGCCTTAGTAGAGAAGGTGTTTCGCCCGGCGGGTGAGAAAGCTCTTTAACTCTTCCTCGTCCCTGTCGTGAATGATGCGGGGGTCGACCCCGTTCTGCAAGTCTTCCATATCCCGGCGGCTTCCAATCAGTTTGGAGTTGTCGAGAAAGCGGATCCGCCCTGGATACATCCGCTGGAGCATCCCCCCAATTTCGAGCCCGGTGCGGGTGGCGTGGAACTGGTCGCGATCGGTGATCAGGAAGCGCACGCCCTGGACGGGAATCCCCTCTAAATTCGAACTGGCCGGTTTGAAGCGCACGGGATAGAAGCGCACGCCGGGAATCTGGCGCGCATTCAAGGCGGCGGCGAAGGCCGGGCCGTCGATCCAGTCGGCGCCGACCCATTCAAAGGGAGCGTCGGTTCCCCGCCCGACGGTGTAATTGCGCGAATATTCGAGCATGGCCACGGCCGGATAGAGTGTGGCGGCGTTCATGCCGCGGATATTAGGCGACAAATTGATCCAGGGCAGCCCGGTTTCGTCATACCAGTCGCCGCGCTGCCAGCCCTGCATTTTGACGACGGTGAGGGGGAAGGTCCAGGCCTTCTCGGCGCGGACCATCGAGGCCAACTCGCCAAACGTCATGCCGTGGCGGATAGGGACCTCCAGGCAGCCGACGAAGCTGGCAAATTCCTTGTCGAGCATGGGGCCTTCGACGCGGACGCCGGAGATGGGGTTGGGGCGGTCGAGAACGAAGAGTGGAAGCTTCGCTTTTTGAGCCAGTTCCATCACGTTATACAAGGTACAGCTGTAGGTGTAAAAGCGGGCCCCGATGTCCTGGATGTCGAAGACGAGGGCATCGACGCCGTGGAGCATTTCCGAGGTGGGCGTGCGGCGTTCGCCTTCATAGAGGCTATAGATGGGCAGGCCGGTGGCGGTGTCGCGCATGCTCTTGACGTTTTCATGGTCTTCGGTGCCGGCAAAGCCGTGTTCGGGGCTGAAGAGGGTGGTGAGTTGGACGCCGGCCTCGATCATGCGGTCGACGTTGCGGCGGCCGGAGCGGTCGATGCCGGTGTGGTTGGTGATGAGGGCGACGTTGCGGCCGGCAATGGCGGCAAACTGTTGGTCGACAAGGACGTCGAGTCCGGTTTTGACGGCGCCGTTGCGGTCGATTTTGCGGGTGGTGGCGGTCATGGCCTCGTTGTAGCCGGTGAGCAGGACGCCCTGGGCGACGGCGCCGGTGTGGGCGGCGACGATGGTGGCCACGCGCGAGCGCAAGGGGGAGAGGTTGATGCCGGTGCGGGGATGGACGGAGTTGGCGAGGAGGATGACGTAGGTTTTCGAGCGCGGGTCGATCCAGAGGGAGGTGCCGGTGAAGCCGGTGTGGCCGAAGGAGCCGATGGGGAAGAGTTCGCCGCGGTTGGAGCTGAAGCGGGTGTCGATGTCCCAGCCGAGGCCGCGGATCTGGTTGCGGTCAGGCGGCGAGTTGGGTTCGGTGAACTTGGCGATGGTGACTTCCTGGAAGATGCGGCGGCCGTCGGGGGAGAGGCCGAGGTTGAGCATCATTTGAGCGAAGCGGGAAAGGTCAGCGGCGGTGGTGAAGAGGCCGGCGTGGCCGGCGATGCCGCCCATGAAACGGGTGGTGGGGTCGTGGACGATGCCGCGGAGGGGTTCGGTCTGGCCTTTGAGCAGTTCGGTGGGGGCGATGCGGGGGCGCCAGCCGGGGGGCGGCTGGAAGCGGGAGTCGGTCATGCCCAGGGGTTCGAAGACCTGTTCGCGGACGAAGTCGGGCAGCATCTGGCCGGTGACGGCGCGGACGATTTCGCCGAGGAGGATGAAGTTGATGTCGGAATAAAGGAAGCGGTCGCCGGGGGCGGCAACGGGTTTATCGATGAGGGCTTTTTGAATGCCGGTTTCATAGCCGGACCATTCGGGTTCGAGGTCGACATCGGGGCGGAGACCGGAGTAATGGGTGAGGAGCTGGCGGACGGTGATGTCGCTTTTGCCGCCCTGGAAGGTGGGCAGGTAGGTGGTGACGGGGTCGTTGAGGCGGACACGGCCTTGTTCGAAGAGGCGCATCATGGCCGAGGTGGTGGCGATGACCTTGGTGAGCGAGGCGGCGTCGAAGACGGTGTCGAGCGTCATCGGCTCAGTGGAGGGGATGAGGGCGCGGTTGCCATAGGCCTTGCGGTGGAGGATGCGGCCGGGCTGGCCGGCGAGGCAGACGGCGCCGGGAATCTGTTTGGCGGCGATGGCCTGTTCGATGGCGCGGTCAAGATCAGGGGAACCGGGGAAGCGTTCCTGGGCCGCGGCAAGGGCTGGAAAGGCAAGCAGCGCCGCTGAGAGGGTAAGAGCGGAGAGGGCAAGGGAGGAGAGAGGGGCCTGGGTGTGCATGGTTAGGCGAGGAGTTTCCTCGCGATCTGTTCCATTTTGCTGGCTAGCTCGACGTCGAGTTCGGTGATGCCGCCGGCGTCGTGGGTGGCGAGATCGACGACGACGCGGTTGTAGACGTTGAACCACTCCGGGTGGTGGTTCATGGCTTCACTGGCGATGGCGGCCGCGGACAGGAAGCCGAAGGCGTGGACGAAGTCCTTGAACTGGTATTCGCGATGGAGCTTGCCGTTGAGGTAGCTCCAGCCGGGGAGCTGGCGAAACACCTCTTCCAGTTCGGCGTGGGTCAATAAGGTCGGTCTGTCCATACCCCTAATCCTAACTACGCGGAAGGTGGCCGCGCTTTGGCTCAGCGATTTTTTGATTTCATGCTGTTTTTTCCAAGTGGGGGCCGGGCGGCGAGCGGCGGGGCGGTTTGAGGGTCAGGATTCGCCAGTGAGGGGCACCAGGGCGCCCGTCATGTCGCGCCCCTGGGGCGAGGCCATCCACAACAAAAGAGAGGCGATACTGGCGGGCTTGACCCAGCGGCGGGGGTCGGCCTCAGGCATGGCGGCGCGGTTAGCGGCGGTGTCGATGGTGGAGGGGAGGACGGCGTTGACGGTGATGCCGGTGCCGGCCAGTTCGGCGGCCGAGCAGCGGACCAGGGCGTGGAGGGCGGCCTTGGAGACGGCGTAGGGGGTGGTGCCGGGGCTGGGTTCCTGGCCGGCCTTGGAGCCGACAACGACCATGCTGCCGCCGCCGTTGGCATGGAAGTGGGGCACGGCGGCGCGGAGGACGTAGAGGGCGGACTCGAAGTTGAGCGACCACATCTTGCGCCAGGTTTCGTCGGGGGTGTCGGCCATGGTGCCGAGCGAGAAGCCGCCGACGAGGTGGATGACGGCATCGAGGCCGCCGAGGTTGGCGGTGGCGCGGTCAACGGCGGCGCGGGCCGAGTCGGGGGTGCTGAGGTCGGCGCCGGAGCTGCGGTCGAGGCCGGCGACCTCCCAACCGGCTTCGGCGAAGGCCATGACGACGACGGTGCCGAGGCCGCCGGAGGCTCCGGTGATGATGGCGCGCTGGGGCATGAGGTTAGTGTAGCGGGGGGCGGTGGGGTGGTGGAGTTTTGTGTTGCTGGCGGCGCTTCGCTGACTGAATCTCACTACAATTGAGCAATGCTGGATTGGCACGAGCATCTCAGTCGCGATCCGCTGGTGTGCGGAGGCGAGCTCTGCGCACAGGGAACGCGGATTCCGGTGACGGTCATCCTGGATAGCCTGGGTGAGGGGAGCACGCCGGAGGAGATCCTGAACAGCTACCTGACACTGCGCGCCCAGCACATCCGGGCGGCGTTGGCCTATGCGGCGGAATTGGCTCCCGAAATGCGGTGAGCGGCGATGGGGATGACCCTGGAGTTCTAAGGCTGTTTTGCCTGATCCCGCGACCGGCCGGGCGTCGCGTTCGGTTCCAGGAGGAACTGCTCTTGGGCCGGACGATGATTGTGCATGATACGAGGCTGGAGGGGCGGACGCCGCTCAATTACAACTACGTGTTTTTGGTGAATGGGAACCGCAGCGTGGCGTCGATCATTAGCGGCGTGGCTTCGCACGCACGCTCCTGCGGCGGGCTGGACATGCTGCACATCTTCTGTCACGGCTATGAGGGCGACCTGAACCTCGGCGAGCGTGTGTGCACGGGCGTGGAGCGGGGCGGCTTTGGGCTGCACCTGGGGCGCGAGGGGCTGGGGTTTCACAATGTCCAGCAGACCACTCGCTGGAACGGCCTCATTCAGAACATCGTGGTATTTGCCTGTGCTCCAGCCGATACGGCGCCGGGCAACGAGGGCACGCGCGGCGACGGGCAGCGGTTGTGCGGCGAGCTGGCTCTCTATTCGGGCGCGGCGGTGATTGCGGCCCGCGACACGCAGTATTACAACGAACGGACGGCGCGGTATAGCGGCGGGCGCAGCGTTGGCAATACGATCGACTTCGGAGCGTGGGAGGGTCCGGTGTACCGGTTCGATCCGGCGACGGGGTATCCCACGTCCATCACGCCCGGCGCTTACAACATGGCCAGCCCGCGGACGATGTAGGCGGGGAGGGCATCAGGGTAGCCGCATCTGGCGGAGCAGAGCCTGGAAGCGGGGCTGGTCGCGGATGGGGTCAAACAGCGGCTCCACGCCAATCCACTTCATGGGCATGCTACGCTCGGCGGCGGCCTGTTCCAGGTAGTCGAGGGCGCGGGTGTGCTCGCCGAGTCCGACGGAGGCAAGCGCCAGGGTATAGGGGGTGAGGTATTCCCGCTTCGCACGCACAACCAGGGCATCGCGCAAGGCAAGGGCCTGGGCGCGGTGGCCAGCGCGGGCGTGGGCGATGACGAGGAGTCCGGCGTCGGTGTGCGCACCGCCGAGTTGCTGGGCGCGAAGGAGCGGCGGGATGGCTTCGGCGGGAGATCCGGTGGCCAACAGGACGCGGCCGAGGTCGCGATGGGGGTTGGGGAAGTTGGGGTTGTCGATGATGGCGCGCTGGTATTTCGCGGCGGCGAGGTCGAGGCGGCGGGAGAAGTAGAAGACGTGGCCCTGGTTGTTGGCGATGATGGGGGACAGGGGATCGAGCAGAGCCGCCCGCTCCAATTCCCGCTGCTGATCGTCGAAGCGGTGCAGCGCGGCGAGGAACTCGCTGTACCAGTGGTGGGCGTCGGCGTTGTTTTCGTTCAGTGAGATGGCGCGGCGGAAGTGCTCTTCGGCGCGTTCCCATTGCCAGTAATGGTCGGCCTCCACTTGGGCAAGCGCGTTCCAGGCCTCCGAGAGGGTCTCGTCGAGTTCCAAAGCGCGGCGGGCGGCGGCAATGGCCTTGGGGGCGCATTCGGAGGGCGGAACGGCCGTGTAGTAGCTGAGCACGGCGTAGCTTTCGGCGAGCCCGGAGTGGGCCAGTGCGTAGGCGGGATCGGCGGCGATGGCCTGTTGGAAGTAATCGATGGCGAGTTGGAGTCCGCCTTCGGTGCGGCGGTTCCAGTGATAGCGTCCGCGCAGGTAATGGCGATGAGCCTCGGGGTTTACCGTGGAAGCGCGGCGCAGGCCGGCTTGTTGCGCTTCGCTGAGCCGGATGCGGAGGCGGGCGGCAATTTCGCGGGCGATCTCCTCTTGCAGCGCGGCGGCGGCGGAGAGTTTGCGGTCAAAGCGCTCGCCCCAGAGCTGGGTGCTGTCGCGGACATGGATGAGTTCGACGCTGACGCTGAGGTTGTTGCCGTGCTGGGTGACGCGCCCGGTGAGGACGGCCTCTACGCCCAGCAGACGGCCGGCTTCCAGCGCGTCGTGGGCGCGGCCATTGGCGCGCCTGGTGACGGAGTGGGCGACCACCTTCACCTGCATTGCGGAGAGGCGCGAGAGGTCGCGGGTGATGCTTTCCGGCAGGCCCTCGGCGAGGTATTCCGAACCGGCGTCACCGCTTTCGTGAACGAAGGGCAGGACGGCCAGGGAGCGGGGAGGCGAGGCCGTGGAGTTGCGCGGGATCCGCCAGGCGGCGATGGCGGCGGCGAAGAGGCAGAGGCCAACGACGGCGGCGGCGAGGGCCCAGCGCCGGCGGGTGCGCGGCGCGCTGTCGGTGTGCAAGCGGCCGGCGAGGTTGCTTTGAGGAGGCCGGTTGCGTTCGGCGAACCACTGGGCGAGTTCCAGCGAGTCGGCGTAGACGGTGCCGCCG
>JAFLBB010000125.1 GCA_017304135.1 Acidobacteriota bacterium
CGCCTCCAGCGCCCGCTGCGCCGCGTCGGCGAGCCCGCCCGGCCCGAAGCCATCGTCCGGGTTCGCACCGCCCTCGGGCATCCACTTGGCCGCCTGCCTGGCCAACGACTCCAGCGCCCTTGCAGCCGCCGCACCTGCCTGCTTCACGGTTTCCTCCAACCCGTGCGCCACCGCCGCACCCTTGGCCTGAGCGTATCCTCCTGGAGTTTTCGCTACACCTGCCGACTTCGCCGCCGCGCCGGCCACGGCCGCCGTGACCGTCTTCACGATCATGTATGCCGCCGCCTGCGCCCCCACTGATTTGGCCGCTTTGCCGCCGCCAGTCCGCAGTGGCATCGGCATCTCCGGATAAGGATCAAACGACTGCAACGCGCGCAGCGCCGGACCGCCCGGGTCCACCCGCCGGTCACTATGGCCCGACTGGGCCATCTGGAACTTCTGAATCGCCGCCAGCGTCTTCGGCCCGGCAATGCCGTCCACCGCCAGTTCGGGCGAAGGACCGCCGGATGCCTCCGGAACGCAATTCAACAGATATTGAACCGTGGCCGTATCCTGATACCGGTTCATCCCTCCTGCCCCCACGGCCGACTGAATGTTCTTGGGCACTCCGCAGCCTCCTCGCCCACGGTGCAGATAGCGCCGCGCGGCTCTCCATTTGGCTGGCAGGGATCACACCCTTCGCAGTGGCCCCCAAGCTCCCATACCACCCTGGCGCGTCGCGCGTTCCTAGAACGCCGCGCACTCCACTCCGGCTCCGGGAGCAGGCCCCCTTCAGGCGTGCGGCCTCATTGTGCGGCGGGCGGCGGTGGGTGTCAACCCCGCTGTGGCTCTACGCGGCCACCAGCTTCTCCAGAGGCAGGCGCAAGACAAATTTCGCGCCGCCACCGGGTTGATCTTCCACCCAGATCTGGCCGCCGTGCTCCAGC
The DNA here is from genome assembly GCA_017304135.1 of Acidobacteriota bacterium. GTDB lineage: Bacteria > Acidobacteriota > Terriglobia > Bryobacterales > Bryobacteraceae > JAFLBB01. The sequence goes on from JAFLBB010000125.1 coordinate 927, forward strand.
ACCGACTGCCGCGACAGCGCCAGCCCCAGGCCAAGGCCGTTCTTTTTGCCGCGCGTGACGAACGGTTGGAACAGTTGCTCGCGAATGGCCGGATCGATGCCCGGCCCGTTGTCGGCCACCTCGATGCGCACCTGTTCGTCCTCGCTCTGAGCGCGGATCGTGATCGCCCCGCCGCCCGGCAGCGCCTCAATCGAGTTCGACAACAGATTCAGGAACACCCGCTCGATGCGGGCCCGTTCAAGCAACGCTGTGAGGCCTTCGGGAATCTCGCACGCGATCCTCACCTGGTTGCGTTGCGCGGCTGCTTCCACCTCCGCGATGGCCGCCTCCACCACCTCGCGCACGGTGCAGGACTCACGCTCTTTCGAGCCGCCGCGGGTCAAATCCAAAAGGTCGTTCAGCATCTCCTGAATGCGCCGGCTGGAACGGTAGATGTTTGCGGCAAGCCGTTTCACCTGGTGTGGCGCCAGTTCAGTGTCCACCATCATCTCGGCGCCGCCGTAGATGGCCGCCAGCGGGTTGCGCAGGTCGTGCACGATGGAGCTTGCCATGCGCCCGATGGTGGAGATGCGCTCCTGCCGGATGAGCTCCTGCCGCGCCGATTCCAGCGAGTCGCACATGGCGTTGAAGGTCGTCGCCAGGCGGCCTAGCTCGTCGGAGCCCTGCACGGGCACACGCAAGCTGTAGTTCTGCCGCGACACCTGTCCGGCGGCGGCATCGAGCGCCTGGATCGGCTGAACGATGCGGGAGGCGAGCAGGTAGCTTACGCCAAGCCCGATGGCGATTGCCACAAGCCAGGCCAGCGCAACGTCGGTCCTCAGTTGACCGATGCGCTGGCTGGTGGTCTCAAACGAGCGCAGGATGCACAGCTTGCCCGCTGGCGAACCTTCCAACCCGGCCAGCGTGCGCGTAAGCGCCGTATACTCCGTTACGCCATCGTTCACGCGGCTCGGACGTTGCTCCTCAATCGACCGGCGGCTCAGTTCCTCGCTGGCCCGCGGATTGAGCGTCGAAGCGAACACGCGGCCGCCGGAGAGAAACAGGAAATCGCTCCCCCCCGTACTCTCTTTCAACTTGAGCGCGACCTGGTGGTTCACCTCGAAGCCGGTCAGCAGCACGCTGATCAGCGCCGGGCCGGAGGAGCTATCCACGTAAACGGGCGTCAGCACGAGTTGGAACAGGCGGTCATTCAACACGACGAAGCCGGACACCTGTTTGGGAAACCGTTCGCGCACGGCGCGCACCACGGGCCACGAGGCGGGCAACTTCAAGTCGTCGGTGGGCCCGAACGGCGAGATCACCTCACCAGTCGGCGAGGCCACCAGGATGAACGCGCTCTCCTTGAGGTTGTCGTTCACCTTCGTCCACAGCTCGCCGGCCACATCGCGGATGGTCGGCTTGTGGCGTGTCTGGACGGCGTCGCGCACGTTGGGCATCGACGAGAGGATGGCCGCCACGGAACCGAGCGTTTCCGACCGCGAGGTCCACAGTGACTCGTAGGCTTGCAGGCTCGACGAGATCTCCTCCTGCAGGCTGGCCTCGGAGGAATCGAGGGCGTGACGCTGCAGGAACCAGGCCGTCAGCCCGAACAGCAGCGTCAGGCCGACCGAGGTGGACACCCAGATTTTGGCGAGCAGCGTGAGGCGCGGGAACTTCACTTGCGCGCTCCCGAATAAGCACCCGGACCGGTGGGTTCAGGCGGGTAGTCATGGCCGTGCTTGTTGGTGTGCGGCACGGGCAGATAGCCCGATTCGGAGATGGTGATCGTGCCCAGAGGCAGCCCCGCGGCGGTCACGGTAACGCGCCGCGTCAAGCGGTCCAGCGTGGCCTCTGTGGCGCGCTCGTGCCAGACCTTGAGCGTGTACTCTCCCGGCGGCACGTTGGCCATCGAGAACGCGCCGCTGGCGCTGGTCATCGCCATGTGCGGTGTGTTCACGACGACAATCACGGCGCTCATCGTGGAGTGGATGTTACAGAAGACACGCACCACGCCGGGCCGCGCAAAGCGCACCTTGCGCGTGGAACCGGGCGGATAGAGGCCGGTGTCGAAAGGCTGGCCGGCAAAGTTGGAAAAGGCGTTGTGGAAGATCGGGTCGAAGTTGGGAAAATCCACCATGACGCCGGTGGGCGCGATGGAGACATGCGGCGAGAAGCGCTTCTCCTTTTGCGTGATGGTGAGCGTGGAGGCGGGCAAGGCGGGGGACGCGCCCAGCGGCTCAAGCCACAGCGCCACGCCGGAGAAGTTGCGCTTCTTGCGGACGCTCGATTCGCGCGAATCGGCCAGCTCGACGCTCCCGGTGACGTTCGCGCCCCAGGCCGCCGCCGCCAGCAGGACAAGGCTAAAACTGATACGCAATGGAGAGGTCATAGCGAGGGTTCTTCACGATGCCGCCGGTGAGATAGTTCGTGCGGATCTGCATCGCTTCGAGGGCGACAAGAATGTTGGGGGCGATGCGGAACAGAAGGTTGGCGGCGGCCGTGCGGTTGGAAGCGATCATGGCGGCGGTCAGGTCGCGGTTGCGGTCGTCCATCGTGCCGGCGATGAGGTTGAGCGAGACGCGCGAGTGAACGGGGACGCTCACCTGGGCCCAGCCGCCACGCGAGCGGACCGTGCGCGCCGAGGTGGGCGTGACGACGAAGCCCTGGCGGAACGCCCCGAAGTGGTGCAGGTTTTCCCCGGTGTACAGGACGCCGGAGAACGCAAGCAGGCGGACCGGACTGGCGAACCAATCGACGGCAAATACGCGCGAGGGCAGAGAGAAAGGACCGATGTGAGAGGTGCTGACGTGGAAGGAGGGCGCGAGTTCCAGGCGGCGGTCGGTGGCGAACTCGTGAGCCAGTTCGAGGCGGCCTTCGAGCGCCGGGCGGCGGCGTTCGACCGACAGCGTGCCGGGGTTGCCAGCGGAGTCCTCGTTGGTTTGGAGCAGCGCGGCCTGCGCGCGTAGCTTCGTCGAAGACCCGAGCGCGGCGCGCTGCTCGAAGCGGATCTGCGGCTGCCAGCGCCAGAGGTTGCCGGCGGCGGTGAAGGGCGAGACGCCGGAGTAGGAAAGCGAGGTGGGGTCGCGCAGGCCGACCAGCGCCTTCTCCTGGCCGAACATCAACGAGCGCGACTTCCAGTCGAAGACGACCTCGGCCGTGCGCAGACGCGCGCTGGGGTATTGCGTGGTCTCCGTGTTGCCCTCGTAGAAGTCACCAAAAACGGAGCCGGAGACCTGCGCGCCAAAGACGGTCCGCGGGCCGCGGAATTCCAGGCCGAGGACGGTCTGGCGGAAGGTGACGGCCGAGGTGGCGCGGCCGCGCGTGCGCGAAGCCGTCGTCGGGGTATCGGCGCCATTGGCGTGCGGGCCGTTGTGGAAGAAGTTGACCAGAGCCATGCCGCGCAAACGCAGGGGGAACTTATTGGCGGCTTCCACCTTGGTCTGCGCCTGCTCTTCGACGCGCTGCGCGGTGATCTCCTGCGCCTCGTGCTGGACGGTGGCCTGTTGCTTGAGCGCGCCCAATTCGGCGCGCAGACGTTCGATCTCCTGGCGCAAAGCGTTGTTGTCACGTTCCAGTTTGTCGAGCCGTTCGACGAGTGAGTCGACGGATTGGGGCAGCGCCATGAAGGCGAACACAAGTGCCGAGGCGGAGGCGCGAAGGATCATGGGTGTGCCTGCGTGCCACCGTTCACCAGGCGTTCCAGCGTCTGGCGCACGGCGGCAGGAGAATACGGTTTGGAGAAGAAGGCATTGGCCCCGGCGGCCAGGGCCTGGGACTCGACATCTGACGCCGTGGAGCCGGAGGTGACGACAACGGCGGCGCGGGTGACACAAGGATGGGCGCGCAGGGCGGCAATAAGTGCGTAGCCATCCATGCGCGGCATGTCGAGGTCAGTGACCACGGCGTCCAGCGAGGGGAGTGACGACACCATCTCCAGCGCTCCGGCCACGTCGTGGGCCACCGCCGTCTCCCAACCGGCGTGGGACAGGGCAATCTCCAGCGTGGAGGCAACCTGCGGGGAATCGTCGACAATGAGAACGCGCACGGGGAACCTTCTTTCGTGGCGGTCAGGGGAGAAATCGATACCCCACGCCGTGAACCGTGAGGAAGTGACGCGGAGAGTTCGGATCGGGTTCAAACTTCTGGCGAAGTTTAACAACATGGGCATCCACGGTCCGGGTGTTGGGAAAGCTCTCGTAGCCCCATACGGAGTTGAGAATCATGTCGCGCGTCAGGGCGCGGTCGGGATTTTGAATGAAGTAGACGAGCAGGTTGTACTCGGCAGGGGTTACCTTCACCTCCTCGCCGGCCCGGAGGACGACGCGGCGGTCGAGGTCGGCCTCGGTGTCGCCGAATTTGAGAACGGTGTGGGCGCCGGCGTGCGAGCGGCGAAGCAGGGCGCGGATGCGGGCCAGCAGTTCGCGCCGGCCGAAGGGCTTCACGACATAGTCGTCGGCGCCGATTTCGAGCAGAAGCACCTTGTCCAACTCATCGCCCACGGCAGAGAGCACGATGATCGGGGTATGGATCTGCGCGCCGCGGATGTGTTTGCAGATCTCCATGCCGGACATTTCGGGCAGGCGGAGGTCGACGATGATCAGGTCGGGCTTGAGGGAGAGGGCCTTTTCGTAGCCGTCGCGTCCGTTGAGTGAGGAGGCGGTGCGGAAGCCCTCCTGCTCCAGCATGACGGCAATTGTATCCTGAAGGCTCTCGTCGTCGTCTATTACAAGGATGGTCTGCATCGCGGTCTCCGAAGACCTGATCCGGCGTGGCCGAGTTGCCGCGAATCGAGGCCACGCGTCCGGTGTTTGATTGTAATGGATCGCAGCCGGTGGGTGCAGGGCAAGCTGGTAGATTGGAAACAAAGAGGAAAGGAAACACGGGATGAGAAGACTGCTGTTGGCCTTCGCGGCCTGTGGGGCGCTTGCATTCGCCCAGTACAAGGTGGAGGCCACGGGTGAAGCTCCGGCGGAAGTGGCCGCGCCGATCAAGGAATTGCTGGCGCCGGCGGGGCACAAAGTGATGACCGGGGACGGCAAAGTGTGGTGCGAGGTGTGGTTCGTAAAGGCCGCGCCCAAGGGGCCGGACTCGTCCGAAGCCGACCTGATGTGGAAGACCGTGCCGCCGGGTTCGGTGATTGGGGCCATTCGCTGGCATGACGGCGGCTACGACCGGCGCGCGCAGCCGGTGAAGCCGGGCGTGTATACGCTGCGCTTCAGCATGTTCCCGCTCAATGGCGACCACCAGGGCGTGGCGCCGAACCGCGACTTCCTGGTGATGACCCCGGCGGCCGACGACCAAAGCGCGGCGGCGGTGCCGAAGTTCGACGACCTCATGAAGCTTTCGCGCAAGGCATCGGGCACGCCGCATCCGGCTGTGCTGGCGATGTATGTAGTGGAGAGCGACTTCCAGCCGGGAATCCAAAATGTGGGTGAGGACTGGAACCTGTTTGCCAAGGTGGGCGAGACGCCGATCGGACTGACGGTGGTGGGGAAGTCGGAACACTAAGCGCGGCCTGAGGGCTGTGCGCGGCCCCGGCGGCTTCGGCGGCTGGGGTGGATGAGTTGGATGAACGGGCGGGGCTGCCTTGGGGTGGCTCCGCCTGTTTAGGTTTGGGGGCTAGAATAAAGTTCAAGCGAGAGCTTATGCAGGACACGGTTCGGTGGAGCGTGAAAGTATCCAAAGAGACCGACGACTCCCTTCGCAGTTACCTCGGCGCAACTGGGGTGAAGCGCGGAGGGTTGTCGAAGTTCATTGAAGACGCCGTGCGTTGGCGGGTGTTTCATCAAACCTTTCGCGACATCAAGGCACAAAATACCGAAATCGACCCGGAGGAGCTGCAACGGATCGTGGATGAAGCGGTGAGCGAAGTCCGTGCGGAACGCCGCTCGCGAAGAAGGTCCACCAAAGTCTGATGCGCGTCGTGCTGGATACCAACATACTGGTGTCGGCACTCATATCGCCCAAAAGGGCGCCGGCATTCATCCACGATTGTTGGGAAGAGCGCAGGTTCACACTTCTCAATTGCGGGGAGCAGACCGCCGAACTCCGAGATACCTTTAGGAAGCCAAAGGTGGCCGCTTTGACCCGCCCCCACCGGGTTGGCAGGCAAATGAACCAACTTAAACGGTTGGCGCAGCACCTCGGACCGCTACCCGCCGTGACGAGGTCAGTGGATCCGGACGATGATCTCCTGCTTGCGATGTGCGAGGCGGGCAGTGCGGACTACCTCGTGACGGGTGACAAGAGCGGCCTATTGTCGCTGCGACGGCACAAGCGGACGCGAATTGTGTCGGCGGCCGCCTTTGCGCGGATACTGGGACGGGATTAGTTCAGCAGCGTCATCGACGGGCCGTCGCCGCCGCACAAAATGTTGCAGAGATCGAAACGCAAACGGCCTGCAAATGCCACTGGTCTCCCATTCACTGTTTGAGGCTTGAACCTCCACTGTTTTAAAGCGCTCTCCACTGCTAGCTTGACCAGCGGATGCGCCGTGCGAGTGTGCAGGCAAGCAACGTCACCGGATGCGTCGACGAGGACGTCGATGATGACCGTGGCCTTGATGTCGGCCTGCTTGACCGGACCCTTGATGTCAACTTTCCGCACAGCGCGCAGGCGCATTTCCTTCGATTTCATCCACACGACTGTGCCGTCGGCATGGCGAAGTAGTTCGTTGGAGAAGGGGCAGGGCAACGCTGGCTGCTCAGGTTGCGCTGCCGCGGCGGTGATGTTCGCGAGCAGAAAGAGGGCCAGCGCGATTCGCACCGGCCACCCTTCCTTCACAACACCAACTCCCGCCGCACGCCGCGCACATCCATCTCAAACTCAATGGTCTCGATCGGCGGGGCGGAGTAGTGCCAGGTGAGGCCGTGGATGGCGGATTCGGCGGCGGGGCGGATGAGGTCTTCCAGCAGGTGCCAGATGGGGTGGACGGTGTAGACCTCGGTGACCGTCACGTCGGCCCAGCGGACGCCGAGTTCTTGGATGCGGCCGGTCATGAGGCCCATCACGAAGCGCGCCTTTTCGGTAAGCGCGGCGGCGGTGGTTTCGTTGCGGCGGACGACGTCGTGGGGGTCGAGCGAGCCTTCCGGCAACTCGCCGGCGCCGGCGACAACGAAGGTCTTGCGCGGGGAGTTCGTTGGGGCGACGTAGCTGAAGCCATAGAGCGAAGGCTCGGCGGGGGCACCGATCTTGGGCGCGATGTTGGTGCGCGCGATGGGGTTGACGCCATCGACGAAGACGCCCCAGCGTTTCAACACGTCGATGTAACCGGCGTTGAATTCGTTGAAGCCCTGGAAGGTGAACGGGCGCGGCGAGCGCAGTTCCATGCCGCACAGAGAGTGGCTGGGGAGCTTGGCGGCGGCGAGATGTTGCTCCACGGCGTCGAAGCCGCGGCGCAGCGGAAGTGGCTGGTAGAAGCGCGCGTGGACCACCTCGTGGCCGGCGTCGGCGACGGCTCCGGCGGAGTAGGGCGCGATGCCGCGCACGAACGAGTAGTTGCCTTTGGGATTGTGTACCAGCATGGGTCCTAAGCCAGCGCCTTTCGCATGGAATCGACGGCGGCAATGAGGCTCTTCACCTGGTCGCCCAGCGGAATGTACTCCATCGTCAGATAACCCGTGTAGCCGGCCTTTTTGATCTCCTTGTAGAGGAACGGGTAGTTCATCTCGCCCGTGCCGGGGTCGTTGCGGCCGGGGTTGTCGGCGATGTGGAACACCTTCACGTAGGGCATGGCGTCGCGCAGGGTGCGAGTGACGTCGCCCACTTGGACCTGCTCGTGATAGAGGTCGAAGAGCAGCCGGACGTGGGGGTGGTTCACCTCTTTCATCAGCTTCACGCCGGCCACGCAGCTATCGAGGAAGTAGCCTTTGTGGTTCACCTTGGTGTTGAGGGGTTCGACGATGAGGGTGACGTTGGCCTTGGCGGCGAGGTCGCCGCAGCGCTTGGCGCCTTCGACGAGGCTGGCCCATTGTTCGGCGTAGGTTTTGCCGGGGATGGCGTTGCCGGACATGAGCAGGAGCATGGGAATCTCGAGGCGCTGGGCGGTGTCGATGTTCTTCTGGACCTCTTTGAGCAGGTTGTCGCGCTGCGCCGGGTCGACCATGGAGATGGGCATGCGGCTCCAGAACGGCGTCGAACTAATCGTGTCGATGCCGAGCTTGAGCGAGCGCGCCAGACGCTTCACACGGTCAATGGCGGCGGCGTCCCATTCGGCGTGCTCGCCGACGAGTTCCACCGACTGGATGCCGGCCTTGGCGGCGGCTTCCATCTTCTCTTCGAAGGAGCCCTTCAGCGTCCACAACATCACGGAAGAGGTGTTGGCGGCGGTGGGCGTGGGCGGTTGCGCGGGAGGCGTTTGGGCGAATGCGGACGCGGCGGTGGCGGCGATGAGGGAACGGCGATCGATCATCGCCCGTAGCATAACATTCGCATGGTGCATGCTATCCTGTGAACTCACTCCGCTGTTTCAGGTACCCCATGCGGCAACTCCGCTTTGAGACGCGCGGCGGCATTGCCGTTACGCGCACTATTTCCAAAACTCCCTATAAGAAGGGCCTGCGCGCGATCCTGCGGCAACTGGATTCGCGGCGCGGCGTTTATCTGTCGTCCGGCTACGAGTATCCGGGCCGCTATTCGCGATGGGATGTGGCCAGTGTGTGCCCGCCGCTGGAGATCATCGGGCGCGGGCGTGTGCTCGAATTCCGCGCGTTGAACCAGCGTGGCGAGGCGCTGTGCGAGATCTTCCTGCGCAGGCTGCGCGGGCATGAGCACTGGGCGGCGATTGAGACGATGCCCGGTGGTTGGAAAGGCACGCTGAAGCCTTTGCCCGCGTTGTTTTCCGAAGAAGAGCGCAGCCGCCAGCCATCGGCGTTCTCGATTCTGCGGGCCATTCTCGCCGAGTTCAAAGAGATGGGCGATGGGCGGCTGGCGCTTGTGGGCGCGTTCGGCTACGACCTGCTCTTCCAGTTCGACCCGATCGAGCTGAAGCTGCCACGCGGCGGGGCGAAGGATCTGCACCTCTACCTCTGCGACGACATCTGCTTCATGGACCGCAAGAAGGAGCAGATCGAACGCTACGAGTACGATTTCGAGTTCGAGGAGCTGACGACGAAGGGCCTGCCGCGCGAGGGCGCCGCGGTCGAACCGCATCCGGATACGGGCACGGGTGAGATCACTTGTGACCACACGCCCGAGGAGTACATGGCGGGCGTGGATAAGGTGCGGCAGGGGATGAAGCGCGGCGACTATTACGAGGTGGTGCTGCGGCAGAAGTTCCAGGCGCCGTACTCGGGCAGCGTGTCCACGCTGTTTGAGAAGATCCAGACGGCATCGCCGAGCCCGTATGAGTTTCTCATCCAGTTTGGCGAGGAGCAGTTGGTGGGCGCGTCGCCGGAGATGTTTGTGCGGGTGGAGGGCGGCCGCATTGAGACCTGCCCGATTTCCGGCACGGCGCGGCGCACGGGCGACCCGATGCGCGATGCGGAGAACATCCGCGAGTTGCTGGCATCGTTGAAGGAAGAGTCCGAGTTGACGATGTGCACGGACGTGGACCGCAACGACAAGTCGCGCGTCAGCGTGCCGGGTTCGGTGAAGGTGATCGGGCGGCGGCTGATCGAATCGTACGCGGGCGTGTTCCACACGGTGGATCACGTCGAGTCGATGCTCGATGAGGGCATGGATGCGCTGGACGCCTTCCTCACGCACATGTGGGCGGTGACGGTGATCGGCGCGCCGAAGAAGGCCGCGGCGCAGGAGATCGAGAATACGGAGAAGGACGCGCGCGGCTGGTATGGCGGCGCGGTGGGGATGATCTCGCTCAATGGCGACATCAACACGGGCATCCTGATCCGCACGGTGCATCTGCGCAAGGGAATCGCTGAATATCCGGTGGGCGCGACGCTGCTCTACGATTCGATTCCGGCCAGCGAGGAGCTTGAGACGCGGCAGAAGGCGACTGGGTTCTTTCGCGTGATGGCCGAGACGCGCGGCGTGAAGAAGCGGAAGGAGCCCAAGCAGGAGAAGGTGGGCGTGGGCGTGAAGATGCTGCTCGTCGATAACGACGACTGCTTCATCCACACGCTGGCCAACTACGCGCGGCAGACGGGCGCCGAAGTGGTGACCTATCGCGCCGGCTTCCCGCTGGAGATGATCGAACAGATCAAGCCGGACTTGATTTTGATCTCGCCGGGACCGGGGCGGCCCTCGGATTTCGGCGTTCCGAACGTGGTGCGCCATGCGGCCGGTTTGGGCGTGCCGGTGTTTGGCGTGTGCCTGGGCTTGCAAGGAATCGTCGAGGCGTTCGGCGGCGAACTGGGCGTGCTGGATTACCCGATGCACGGCAAGCCGTCGATGGTGAAGCACCGCGGTGTGGGCGTGTTTGAAGGGCTGCCGGAAGAGGTCAAAGTGGGCCGGTACCACTCGCTCTACGCGCTGCCGGAGAAGCTGCCGGCGGTGCTGGAGGTGACGGCCGAATCCGAGGACGGCATCATTATGGGCGTGCGGCACAGGACGCTTCCGGTGGAGGCGGTGCAGTTTCATCCGGAGTCGCTGCTGACGCTGGAAGGCGCGGCGGGCCTCAAGATGATTGAGAACGTGGTGAAGGCGTCGAAGGCGGTCCGGGCGGGGCGCTGATGAAGATCCGCGCGCTGACGTTTTTGGCGGCGGCGACAGTGGCCAGCGTGTTCTTCATCAATCTGTGCGGGACGATTTTCCAGTGTGGGTGTGAGTCGCTGTGGGGTGCGGCGGCGACACATTGCAACATCCATGCGGCCCACGGGCGGCATTGTCCATGGTGCGCGGTAAGCGTCTACTGGCAGGCGGCGATCTTCGGTACCATTCTGGCGGCACAGGGGTTGGTCGCCTTTGGGCCGTGGGTGAAATCCCCGTGGATACGGCTGGCAGGGGCGGTTGCCGCGTTTCCGGCTACGGGGTTAGGACTAGCGCTTTTGTTCGGGTGGTTCACTCAGTACTGGGCCCATTAGGTACTTGTGGAATGCCGGTGCGGCCCGCATACTGGTTGGGCGATATGGGCGACGCAACCTTCATTTTGTTTCTGGCCATGGTGGTCTGGCTGGCTATTGAGAGCAGCGGCGGCGGCGGCGGTAAGCGCGACCGTGTGCGCATGCCGGCGCTCGGCTAGTCCTCCTCCGCGCGCATTGGGGCCGCGCGCCATCCTTCCTTCGCTATCCTGAAATTCTGCGAATGCCTTCGGTGTGTGTAGTGGGCGGTGGTCTGGCCGGGTTGGCCGCGGCGGCGGCGCTGGGCGAGGCCGGGCTCGAAGTCGACGTATATGAGGCGCGGCCGTTTCTGGGCGGGCGCGCGACCTCGTATCCGGCGCCCGGGGAAGGACCGAGCACAGGCGAACAAGAGGAGACGATCGACAACTGCCAGCACATTCTGCTGGGGTGTTGCGTCAATCTGATCGACTTCTACCGGCGGCTGGGGGTGGAGGGGAAGGTCCGGTTCTGGCGCGAGTTCACGTTTCTTGAGCCAGGCGGCAGGGCGTCGAAGATGCGGGCGACGTCGCTGCCGGCGCCCTTGCACTTTAGCGGTTCGTTCCTCACGATGCCGTGTTTTGACTGGAGCGACCGGCTGGCCATTGGGCGGGCGATGCTCAGCCTGATGCGCGAGGCCGGGCGGCGCGATCTCGACTCCATCACGATGGCCGAGTGGCTCGCAGGGCAGCGGCAAACGCCCCGCGCGATGGAGCGCTTCTGGCGGCAGGTGCTGGTGAGCGCGATCAACGAGGAACTGGACCGCATGGCGGCCTCGCACGCGTTTCAGGTCTTCCGGCTGGGCTTCCTCGCCGGCGGCAAGTGGAGCGCGATGGGTGTTCCGGCGGTGCCACTGGCCGAGTTGTATGGCGAATCGGCGTGGGCGCGGTTGCCGACGGTGCGGATTCACACGAGGGCGCAGGTGGAGTCAGTGGTGGGTGGCGTGACGCTGGCAGGCGGCGAACGGCGCGAGGCCGATGCGGTGGTATTGGCGGTTCCGTGGGAGCGCGCGGCGGGGCTGGCGCCGCACATCGGGTTGGATTTCACGGGCTGGGAGCACTCGCCGATCACGGGGATTCACTTGTGGTTTGACCGCGCGGTCACAGGGCTGCCCCATGCCACGCTGCTCGACCGCACGATGCAGTGGATGTTCAACAAACGCGACGGGCGGCACATTCAGCTTGTGGTGAGCGCCTCGCGCGGGTTGACCGGGATGGGCAAGAACGAGGTGGTGGAACTGGCGTTGCGCGAGCTCACCGAGTTTCTGCCTGAGGTGGGGCAAGCGCGGCTGGAGCGTTCGCACGTGGTGAAGGAGATGCGGGCGACGTTTTCGGCCAAGCCTGGACTGGAGGCACGGCGTCCGGCAGCGGAGACGAGTGACGGGCGGCTTTTCTTGGCAGGAGATTGGACGCGCTCGGGCTGGCCGGCGACGATGGAGGGCGCGGTGCGCAGCGGCTATCTGGCGGCCGAGGCGGTGTGCCGGAAGCTGGGGCGGTCGGGTAGATTTTTGAAACCGGATGTGGGGTGAGGGGGGTAAACTATGGATATGCGTACACGCAGAGCCATGTTAGCGGCGTTGTGTCTGCCCGCGATGCTCGTGGCCGATGACCCACAGATGACCTCGATCACCGTGGAGGTGAAGAATCTCGACGGCAAGCCGGTGGAGCGGGCCTCGGTGGTGGTGCGCTTCAACGAGGGGCGCAGCGTCAAGAAGTTCGGCAAGAAGACGATTCTCAACTGGGAGTTGAGGACGAACCAGATTGGCGTGGCGAAAATTCCGCCCATTCCGCAGGGGAAGATTCTCGTAATGGTGATCGCCAAGGGCTATCAGACCTTCGGCGAAACGATCGAGATCGTGGAGCCGGAGCGGACGGTGGAAGTGAAGCTGAAGCCGCCACAGCCGCAGTTTTCGGCGCACTAGGGGGGCGGGGCTGATCGACGTCTCAGCCTATTTGCCGGCTTCTTCTGTCGCACGACCCGTAAATTCTTGACTGGGGTAGTCTGGTCAGGGTGGAGACAGGTATCCTGTTTTTGTGTTCCTGCTGGTGGCGAAGATAAGCGCTGGTTGCGCGGTTTGGTTACGATTCTGAGGCGCGTGCATTATTAGCCGTTCAACCCGGGCTTGTTCCTGGTGACTCTACCCGAGGATGTGCATCCGAAGCAGCCGCGGGTGACCGATGCTACCTTGCGCTACTGGAGCGCAAGATGGACGAGATGAATGAAAAGTTGGCGGCGCTGTGGTCGTTTGTGTTGCCGGTGGGTGCCGGTTAAATGCGAAGCTGCACCTGGCGCGGACCGAAGAGGTCCGACGGAGGCGGTACGGTATTTGATCTGGCTGAGCGATGCGCTGTTTGTTCTGGCCGGTAGGCGTCGAAGGTGTTGGGGCAACAGAAAGTGTTGCGGGCACCGAACGCAGCGGCGGGAGACGGGGGGTGTTAGGGAGTTTCGCGCAGGGACTCCAAGAGATTCGGAGAAACCTGCATCAGCC
>JAFLBB010000126.1 GCA_017304135.1 Acidobacteriota bacterium
GGGATTATTTTGCGGGGGTGTGAACGCCGCCGAGGGCGCGGGCTCGATCACGGCTTGAGGATGACGACCTCCTCCGGGACGACGAGGAGGAGAACGCAGCCGGCAGGGGAGCGGACGGCATGGATGCCGTTGGGAGGCGTGTAGAGGTAGTCGCCGGGGCGGAGGTGGTGTTTGCCGAAGTGGACTTCGCCTTCGAGGACGTAGACTTCTTCGCCGGCGGGGTGGGTGTGGGCGGGGTAGGTGGCGCCGGGTTCGAACTTGAGGAGGAAGGTGGGCGGGCGGCCGGTGGCGGGGTCGCGGCGGAGGACCTTAATGGAGATGCCGGAGATGCCGGGCTCGTTGAGGGGGGTCCAGTCGAGGGTGGCGGATGGGGTGTATTGGACGGGTTCGGTGGGTTGGTGGGTTGGTTGGGGCATGGGGTTGTTGTGCGCGGGGCGGGGTGGTGCGGTTGGCGCGTCTCTTTGGACAGTATAGGAGGCTGGGCGGGGGCGGTGGTTCCGTGGTGCATACTGTAAGTGGAAAGCTGGCGTATGAAGCGAACGATTCAGGTGCGGATTAGCAAAGGGGAGCGGCTTTTCGTCGCTGAGTGTCTTGATCTGCCAGTGGTGACGCAGGCGGAGACGCTGGATGAGTTGGCGGTGAATATTCGCGAAGCGATTGGGCTGCACTTAGAGGGGGAGGATTTGGCGGCGATGGGGATCGGGGAGAATCCGACGATTCTGGCGACGATGGAACTCGAAGCAGTGGCCTGATGGGGAAGTTGCGAACGCTCTCTGGGGACGAGGTCGTAGCGATTCTGCGCGAGTTTGGTTTTGTGCCGGTTTCGCAGCGTGGCAGCCACATGAAACTGCGGCGAGTCGTGGGACAGGGGCAGACGCAGTCTTTGACCGTGCCGAGGCATCGCGAACTGGACCGGGGGACGCTGCAGGCTCTGTTTCGACAGGCGTGCCGGTTCATTCCGGAGGAGGAATTGCGGCATTGGTTGTTTGTGGACTGAGGGTGTCTCCAGCGCGCATGGGGGGATGTGCGTAGTACCGGCGTATCAGCAAAGATGGCGGGGGAGATGAGGGTTTTACCTAGTAGGAAGAGGGGCGGGGTGGGACTAGTATGGGACTCAAGAGGAGCCCATGCTCAAAGCGAACGCAGTACTAGTGGCGGCGGCCTTATGCTGGCTGATTCCTACCCAGTCAGAGGGGCAGTCGATGGTGCAGTATGGCGTAGCGGTTGGCGCCGGGACCGTGGCAGGGACGGCGGCGGGCAAGCAGGTGAGCAATGGGATCACGGCGATCTTCGGGAAGACCGCGGCAGCGGCGGCAAAAGCCGCGCGGCAGGGCGAGCCGGCGTCGCTGGAGTTGAGTGATGAGGATGTGCGGGCCTTACGGAGGAGGCAGGCGGCGGAAGCCGAGCGGCTGCGTCAAGAGAGGGAGGCAGCTGCTCGACGATACCGCGCGCCTGCGAGGCCCGTGGCTTCGGCGCGTTTGGAGGGGGCATCCAGCAGCTGGATGCCCACGCCGATTTGGTTACGCGGGTTCACGATTGCGCAGCCGGCGGCTCCGGTGAGGGAAGCGGTGACGCCGGAGCGGTTGGGAGACCTGGCGAGGGGGTTGAGCCGGGCCGATGTGATGGGGCAGTTGGGAGCGCCGGTGGCGCGGGTGGTGATTCCAGAGGGGAACACGATCAACGAGGTGCTGTATTACCAGGAGCGGGGGCAGACGGTGGGTGCGGTGCGGTTGAGTGGCGGCTCAGTGACGGGCGTGGTGGTGAACGCGAACTAGAGAGACGCGTGCGCGCTGCCGTAACGGGGAGCGCGTGGAACCGGCGGGCGGAGAGCGAACGTCAATTGGGCATGGGCATGAAGCGGAGGACATTCAGCAGTTGTGTGTGGGCGTGCGCGGCTTGGGCGAAGGCGCCGGAGGGAGAGCCGCGCGCGGTGGAGCGGGAGGTGGCGGCGGCGATCAACCGGGAGCGGGAGCGGGAGGGGTTGGCGGCGCTGGGGTGGAGCGAGCGGGTGGCGCGGGTGGCGCGGGGGCATAGCGAGGAGATGGCGCGGGGGCGCTATTTCGGACATGAGGATCTGCAATCACGGCGGGTGAGCGAACGGCTGAGCGGGGCGGGCGTGCGGTTTCGCGCGTGCGGGGAGAATTTGTACTGGCAGCCGGGCGGAGCGGGGTTGGCGGAGAAGGCTCTGGCGGGGTGGATGCGGAGCGGAGGGCACCGGGAGAACCTGCTGGGGAGGGCATACCGGGAGTTGGGGGCGGGGATTGCGGTGGATGAGCGGGGGCGATGGGTGGTTACGCTCGTTGTGGTGGGGTGAGGGCGGCGGCGGCGGCGATCCAGGCGGCGTAGAGGGCGAGGAGGATGCGCTCGATGAGTCCGAGGGCGTAGGGGGCGTGGTTCGCAAAGACCGGGGCGAGGCAGGCGAACAAGACAAACAGAGAGACAGCGCAGGCCCAGGCGAGGGGGCGGAGGAGGGCGAGCGCGGCCACGGCACGGGAGAGGGTGACGGCGGCGATGGGGAACGCCAGGAACGCAACCATGGCGGCGGAGACGTGGAGGATGCCGGAGGGGGAGGGCGGTTGGCTCCACTGGCCGTAGGGATCAGGCGGGAACTGGGAGCCGAGAAGGCAGGCGGCGGACCAGAGGGCGAGCAGGTGAAGGGGCCAGCGGCGGGCGCGGGGCGGGAAGTGGGGTCGGAGGGCAGCGAGCAGGGCGACCGAGGCGAGGGAGAGCAGCGAGAGAGCGAGGCTGAGGAGCCAGCCGCGGGGGCCGTTCATGTAATAGCTGACGGCGACTTCGATGGGGTCGAAGTGGGGTTGGAAGAAGTGGACGAGGGTGGTGAGGGCGAGGAAGGCGGCGACGCAGGCGAGGGTGAGGCGCTGGGCGGTCAACTGGGAGAGACGCAGGCGGGCGGGGATTTGTTCCGTGGCGCGGGGCGTGGTGGGCGAGCCGGGGTCTACATGGGCGGTTCGTCGTCGGAGATGTCGTCGACGCGGTTTTCGAATTTTGTGTATTCGTGGAGGAAGACGAGGGGGATTTTGCCGATGGGGCCGTTGCGCTGTTTGGCGATGATGATTTCGGCGAGGCCCTTGAGGTCTTCGCGGTCGCGCTTGTAGTATTCAGGGCGGTAGACGAACATGACGAGGTCGGCGTCCTGTTCGATGGAGCCGGATTCGCGGAGGTCGCTCATGATGGGGATGGGCTCGCCCTGGCGCTGTTCGGTGGCGCGGGAGAGCTGGGAGAGGACGAGGAAGGGGACGGAGAGTTCCTTGGCGAGGAGCTTGAGGCCGCGGGAGATGGCGGAGACTTCCTGGTTGCGGTTTTCGACGCGGCCGCGGGCGCTCATCAGCTGGAGATAGTCGATGACGACGAGCGAGAGGCCGTGCTCGGCTTTGAGGCGGCGGAGCTTGGCGTGGATGTCCATGAGGTTGACGCCGGGGGTGTCGTCGATGAAGAGGGGAGCTTCGGCGAGTTCGCTGGCGGCTTGCATGAGGCGGCGGCGCTCCTCCTGATTGAGGAAGCCGAGGCGGTATTTTTGCTGGTCGACGCGGGCGGCGGAGCAGATTAAGCGGGTGAGGAGGAGCTCGCGCGACATTTCGAGCGAGAAGACGGCGACTGGCTTTTGGAGTTCGGGGTGGGTGGCGATGTGTTGGGCGATGTTGAGGGCGAGGGCGGTTTTGCCCATGGAGGGGCGGGCGGCGAGGATGAGGAGTTCGCCGGCGTGCATGCCGGAGGTCATTTCGTCGAACTTTTTGAAGCCGGTGGAGAGGCCTTTGACGCGGCGGGAGGGGTCGAGGAAGGCGCTGAGGCCGCCCTGGAAGCGGTCGAGGATCTGGCCGGGGTTGAGGAGGTCTTCGCGTTTTTGGGATTCGCCGAGTTTGAGGAGGTTTTCCTCGGCGTCGGCGAGGATGAGGTTGGGGTCTTCGTTATCGAGCATGCAGCGCTCGATGAGGGCCTGGGAGTTGAGGATGATGCGGCGGAGGATGGACTTCTCTTTGATGATCCGCGTGTAGGCCTCGAAGTTGTGGATTTGGGGGAGGCCGTCGTCGAGGGAGGAGAGGTAGGAGAGGCCGTCGACGGATTCGAGCTGACCGCGGCGCATGAGTTCGTGGGCGACGGTGACGCGGTCGATTTTCTCGGAGCGGTCGTTGAGGGCGACCATGGCGGAGAAGATGCGGCGGTGTTTTTCGAGGGAGAAGTCGTCGGGGTCAATGACGCCGGCGGCGATGATGAAGGCGGACTCGTCGATTTGGATGGCGCCGAGGACAAGGCGTTCGGCTTCAACGCTGGAGGGAAGGCCGCGTTCAAAAGCGTGATCTCGGGAACTCATGAAAACGTGCTGGTGCTCTCGGGTGGGGGGAGGGTCAATTGAGAATGTAGCACACGGCCCCCGGCTCCGCCCGCCTCCGGCGGCTTACCGCGGCCTTGGCGCGAGAGGCGGTTGCGCTGCGAGCGGAGGAGGGGGACCGCGGCCTTATGGCCGCGGCTCAGTTTAGATGTGCGCGGATGGGGATGGTGAGGTGGGCGCGGCGAGATGGACCGCGGCTACTTAGGTTGGATGGCGTAGTGCTGGAGGGCGGAGCCGGTGGCGTGGCGGAGGCGGGCGAGGGCCTTGTTGAAGTCGAGGTTGGCGACGACGACGCGGAGGCGGGAGTCGGCGTACTCGTTCTGGCGGGTGAGGACTAAGAAGTTGGTGGATTCGCCGGTCTGGAAGAGGCGGATTTCGGAGTCGAGCTTGTCCTGGGCGGCGCGGGCGCTGGCCTGGGCGGCTTCGATGCGCTGGCGGGCGGTCTGGATGCCCTGGAGGGCGTTGCGGACCTGGGCGGAGATGAGCTGTTCGAAACGGGTGCGTTCGAGTTCGAGGCGGCGCTGGCCGAGGACCGCTTGTTGGAGCTGGGCCTGGGCGGTACGGTTGCGGGGGTTCCATTCGAGCTGGATGCCGCCGGAGATGGAGTGGAAGCGGGTGGTGAAGATGTTGCCGAGGGCGGTGCCGACGCCGCCGGTGAGGTAGTCAGGCGGCGCGCCGCCGAAGGAGGGGGGATTGAAGGCGGGCAGGCCGGCGACGGCGGAGAGCTGGTTGATGCGGGCGTAGAGGGCGACGTTGCTGGAGGAGAAGGGGTTGTCGACGTCGGAGACCTGGCCGCCGAGGCCGGCGCTGTAGTAAGTGGCGACTAAGTTGACCTGGGGCTTCAGTTGGTTGAGGCTGAGTTCTTTTTGGGTGGCGGTGTTTTCCTTGCGCAGGTCGATGCCCTTGAGTTCGATGCGCTGGGCGAGGGCGGTGGAGACGGCGCCGGTGAGTTCGGGGAGGCCGGAGGCGGTTTGGGGACGGTCGTCGGTGGGGATGAGGACGTCGTTCCAGAGTTCGTTCTGGCGGCCGCCGGAGAGCAGTGTTTTCAGGGCGTTTTCGGTTTCGGTGATGACGCCGACGCTGGCGAAGAAGGTGTCGAGGCGGCGGTCGAGCTCGGCTTCAGAGGCGGAGGCTTCAATGGGGGCGAGGGTGCCGGCGTCGATTTGGCGCTTGGTGCGGGCGAGCTGTTCGCGGCCCCACTCGACGTAGTCGGACTTAACGGCGGAATCCTGGCGGGCGGCGAGTAAGTTCCAATAAGCCTGTTCGACCTGGGAGATTACTTCGATTACCCGGAGTTGGAAATCCTTTTCGGAGATTTCGACGTTTTTCGAGCGGATGCGGATTTCGGCACGGAGGGGGTCGAGGCGGAAGCCGCGCATGAGGGGTTGGATGAGGGTGACGCCGAGGCGCGAGGTGGTGGCGGGGCTGAGTCCGGCGAAGGGGTTGGTGGTGGTGTTGCGGGTGTTGTTGAAGAAGGGCTGGAGGGTGGTGCCGTACTGCTCGACTTTCTGGGTGAAGTTGAAGTTGGAGATGACGTTGTCGTCGCGGAGGCTGCCGCCGGCGCCGAGGAGGGGGCTGGCGGTGGGGGTGGTGATGCGTTCGAGGGTGGGCTTCCACTGGAAGACGCCGTCGAAAGCGCCGCGGGCGGCGTTGAGGGCCTGCTGGGTGTTGGCGACGGTGTTGCGTTCGATTTCGAGATCGAGGTTGTTCTGGAGGGCGAGTTCGAGGGCCTCGCGGAGGCTGAGTTTGCGTTCGGTGACGCCGACGCCGACGCGGGCGGGCGTGGTGAAGGGATCGCGGGGGGCCTGGGGGATGGCGGCGGCTTGGGGTTGAGCGGTGGTGGCCGGCGGCTGGTTCTGTTGGGCCATGGCGGCGGGAGCGAGAAGAGCGAGAGCGAGGAGAAGGGACATAAAGCTGCGGAAGACAGGGACGCGGCGCAGCGAAGCGCCAAGGGAGCCGAAGAACGCCGCAATGCGTCCCCAGAGGGACCAGTGGGCGAGGTCGTCAAAGAGCGAATAGGCGACCGGTGTAACGAGGAGCGTGAGGATAAGGCAGAGGGTTTGGCCGCCGATGACGACGATGGCGACGGTGCGGCGGGAGCCGGAGCCGGCGCCGGTGCCGAGGGCGAGCGGGATCATGCCGGCGACGAGGGCGGCGGTGGTCATCATGATGGGGCGGAGGCGGTCTTCGCAGCCCCGGAGGATGGCCTGGAGGCGGGGGACGCCTTCGGCGCGGAGGGTCTTGATGTGGTCGATTTGGAGAATCGAGTTTTTCTTGACGATGCCGAACAGGACGAGCACGCCGACGGAGCTATAGATGATGGAGAAGTTTTCGCGGGCGATCATGAGCGAGAGCAGCGCGAAGGGGACCGAGAGGGGGAGGCTGAGGAGGATGGTGATGGGGTCGACGAAGCTCTCAAATTGAGCGGCGAGGATCATGTACATGAGGATGATGCTGAGCAGGAAGGCCATGATGAAGGCGTTGGCGGCGCGGCCGAATTCCTTGGACTGGCCGATGAGGCCGGTGCGGTATTCGGGGGGCATGTTGAGGGCGGCGGTGGCGGTGGCGAGTTCGGCCAGGACGTTGGACATGGACTGTCCGGTGGCCTCGTCGATGTTGGCGAGGATCATGACCTGGCGGTTGCGGTTGTAGCGGTTGATCTGGGTGGGGCCGGTGGACTGGGTGAGCGAGGCAACGTTGGAGAGCGGGACGTTGCCGAGAGTGGCCGAGGGGACGAACAGGCGGTTGAGGGTGTCGGGCGAGGTGCGGAAGCGCTCCTGCACGCGGAGCATGACATCGTAGCGGTCGTCACCTTCACGGTAGGTGGTGGCTTGTTGGGCGCCGCCGACGAGGGTGCGGAGGCCGGTGGCGATCTGGGCGACGTTGACGTTGAGGTCAGAGGCCTTGTCGCGGTTGATGTTGACGCGGACCTCGGGTTTGCCGGCTTCGAAGTTGGTGTCGAGGTCGGTGACGCCGTTCAGTTTGCCGAGGTGGTCGAGGAGGGTGGCCGAGTAGCGTTCGAGGCGTTCGAGGTCGGGGCCTTGGAGGTAGAACATGAGCTCGGAGTTCTGGGCGCCCTGGATGAGGGCGGGGAGTTGGACGGAGACGGTGACCTCATCGGGGAAGAGCTGGTTCAGGCGCTCGCGGGCGAGGGTCATCACCTTGGTTTGGGGGAACTCCTTGCGGGTGTGGGGCGCGGTCATTTCGACGATGAGGGAGCCGCGGTCGACCTGTTTCTGGATGTCGGAGCCGGCGGTGGTGACGATGTTGAGGACGCCGGGGAGTTTGCGGACTTCGGCTTCGGCCTGGGAGAGGATGGCGGTGGTGCCGTCGAGCGAGGTGCCGGGGGGATTTTTGACGATGATTTCAAAGAGCGACTGGTCGTCGGAGGGAAGGAAGTCGTAGCCGATCATTTTGGAGATGGGGACGGTGGAGGCCATGACGGCGGCGCAGAGCAGGACGATGGCCCAGCGGTGGTTCATGGACCAGAGGAGCATGGAGCGGTAGTTGGAATCCATGACGCGGAAGATCCAGGTGTCCTTGGTGGAGGCGGTGTGGCCTTCGGGGTTGGAGTCATGGATGGGGTCGTGGCCGGGTTTACCGTTGTTGCCGTTGCCGCTGAGCCGGAGGAAGCGCGAGCAGAGCATGGGGGTGAGGGTGAAGCTGACCAGCAGGCTGACCATGATGGCGAAGGCGGCGGTGTAGCCGAAGCTGGACATGAAGCGGCCGACGATGCCCTGCATCATGGCGACGGGAAGGAAGATGATGACCAGTGAAAGAGTGGTGGCCATGACGGCGAGGCCGATGTCGGCGGTGCCTCGGATGGCGGCCTCGACGGGTCCCATGCCCTTTTCTTCCATGAAGCGGAAGATGTTTTCGAGGACCACGATGGCGTCGTCGATGACGATGCCGACCATGAGCACGAGGGCGAGCATGGTGATCTGGTTGAGGGTGAAGCCCATGAGGTTCATGAGCGTGTAGGTGGAGATGATGGACGTCGGGATGGCGACGGCGGCGATCAAGGTGGAGCGCCAGGAGCGGATGAAGACGAGGACGATGATGCCGGCGAAGATGGCGCCGAGGATGAGGTGTTCCTCGACGGCGTGGAAGCTTTCCAGGATGAAGCCGGACTGGTCGCGCGAGTAGGCGAGGGTGAAGTCGCGGGGGAGGAAGGGGCGGATTTCGTCGATGCGGGTTTTGACGGCCTGGATGACGTCGAGGGTATTGGTGCCGGACTGTTTGCGGACTTCGAGGATGACGGCTTGTGAGCCGTTCAAGCGGGCCAGGGAGCGGGGTTCCTCGAAGGTATCGGCGACCTCGGCGATGTCGGAGATGCGGACGGGGGAGCCGTTGGCGTTGGCGACGATGATGCGGGAGAAGTCGGCGGGGCGGGTGATGCGGCCGAGGGTGCGGACGGTGAGTTCGCGGTTGCCCTGATCGAGGCGGCCGCCGGGGACTTCGACGTTTTGGGCGGCGAGGGCGAGGCGGACCTGTTCTACGTTGATGCCGTAGGAGAACATGCGCTCGGCATTGAGCTGCACCTGGATCTGGCGGCGGCGTTCGCCGACGAAGCGGATCTGGCCGACGCCGGGGAGGACTTCGAGGTTCTTCTTGAGGCTGTCGTCGACGACCTTGGTGGTTTCGCGCATGTCGCGCGAGGAGCTGATGACGACGTTCAAGATGGGCGAGGCGTCGGTGGCGACCTTGTCGACGATGGGCGGGTCGGCGTCGTCGGGAAGTTCAGAGAGGACGCGCGAGACCTTATCGCGGACCTCCTGGGCGGCGACGTCGGCGTCCTTGGTGAGGACGAACTGGATGGTGACCAGGGAGAGGCCTTCGGCGGAGACCGAGGAGAGGTCGTCGATGCCGGAGACGGTGTTGACGGCTTCCTCGATGCGTTTGGTGACCTGGGATTCGACCTCTTCCGGGGCGGCGCCGCGAAGGGTGGTGGAAATGGTGACGATGGGGAATTCGACTTTCGGGAAAAAGTCGACGCCGAGCTTGGTGTAGGCGTCCAGGCCCATGACCACCAGGAACATGATGAGCATGGTGGCGAAGACGGGACGTTTGATGCAGATCTGTGCGAGTTTCTGCATGGTTTAGCCTTTCTTGGCGGGCGTCCCGGCCGGGGCGGGCGCGTTCTTCACGGCAAGCTCGGCGCCGGTAACCAGCGAGGGAAGAGAGCTGGTTACAACCGTGTCGCCCGGCTGGACTTCAGCGCCGGTGACCTCAACGAGGCCGTCGGACTGGGCTCCGGGCGTGATGCGATGTTCGACGGCTTTGCCGTCGCGAACGGTGAACATTTTGGTGAGGCCGGCGACCTCGATGAGGGCTTCCTTGGGGACCATGACGGCCTGGACGCCTCGGGCGGCGACGAGTTGGACCTGGACGAACATGCCGGGTTTGAGGCGCGGGTCGTTGGCGGTGAGGCGGGCTTCGGCGTTGAGGGAGCGGGAACGGGCATCGAGCGAGGGGTTGATTTCGCGGACGACGGCCTGGAAGGAGGCGCCGGGGATGGCGTCGGTTGTGAAAGTGACCTCGGTGCCGACGCGGACGGCCATGACGGCGGTTTCGGGGATGTCGACGCGGAGGCGGAGGGGGTAGTTTTTGACGATGGTGAAGTAAGGAGTGTTTTCCTTGATGTACTGGCCGGGGGCGGCCATGCGTTGGGAGATTTGGCCGTCGAAGGGGGCGTAGAGGCGGGTGTCGCGGAGGCGTTTTTCGAGGATGCCGACGTCGGCACGGAGGGCGGCGATGTTGGCGAGCTGGACGCGGAGGTCGTCGCGCATGGCTTCGAGGGCGGCGGTGCGGGCCTGGTATTCCTTCTCAATGCCTTCAAAGCGTTCCTTGGCGATGTCGCCGGTGGCGACGAGGCGCTTGGCGTTTTCGTAGCGCGAGCGGGCGTCGAGCATGAGGGCTTCGGCCTGGCGGATGGCGGGGGAGGTGTCGGGGCGGGCGTTGGCCTGTGAGGGGTCGAGACCGATGCGGGCGAGGGCTTGGGCGAGGTTGGCGCGGCCGCGTTCGAGGTTGAGGGCGATTTCGGTTTGCTGGAGTTCAGCGAGAAGCTGGCCCTTTTTGACGAAGGAGCCGAAGTCGGCATGGACGTTGGCGACGCGGCCGGAGACCTCAGTGGAGACGGTGGTGGTTTCATCCGGGCCGAGGGAGCCGGTGAGGTTGACGATGCGGTCGATGGCGCGGGCTTCGGCGAGGGCGGCGGTGACTTCGATTTTGGGTTTGGGGGCAGAGGCCTTGACCTCAGAGGGCGACTGCTGTTTCGAGCAGGCGGCCGCGAAGAGGGCGGCGATGAGCAGGGGCAGTAGGGTGCGCTTCATGATCGGTGCTCCGGATGAGTAGTGGCGATTAGGTATCGGAACTGCGAATCCCGCGAAGGAAGATGTCGACGAGTTGTTCGACGACAGCGTGGCGGTCGAGCGCGGGGGCTTGGGGACAGTAGATCGAATGGATAGTGCCGAGGTGGGCAAACATGCCGGCGAAGCCGCGGGCAACCACGAGGGGGTCCAATCGACGGAAGGCGCCTTTTTCCATGCGCAGGGTGATGTATCCAACGATGACGTTATAGAAGGGGACGACGTGATTTTCGTAGAAGATTTCGCTGAGCTCGTGGCGTTCGAGGCTGGAGAACATGAGGATGCGGCAGAAGCGGGGGTCGTCGAGGTGCCAGGCGAGGATGCCGAGGCCGAGCTGGGTGAAGAAGCCGTGGTCGTCTTCGGTTTCGATGAAGGGGGCGAGGATTTCGGCGGCGGAATTGGGTCCGCCTGTGGCTTTGGCTTCGAGGAGGGCGGCGTAGAGGTCGCTTTTAGTCTTAAAGTGTTGGTAGAGGACTGGCTCGGTAACGCCAACAGATTGGGCTAGTTCGCGCGTTGTGGTGCCACGGAATCCGTTGGCCGCGAAGAGTTCGACGGCGGAGTCGACGATGGCGGAGCGGCGCTCGGCGGAGGACATGCGGAGGCGGGTTTGGGTGGAGTGAGAGGGGCCGGTGAGAGACATCTTTTGGCTGGCTGCGGGCGGGTGAGCGTTCACTAACTTAGCAGATGCTAGGTTAGCATGTGCTAGGCACCACTGTCGAGAGGGATGAGGTAAGAAACTACAGTTTTCAGATGGGGGGGGAGGGTGAGGCGCGCTAGTCGGGCGGATCGATGCCGGGAACCGCCGGGTGGGCGGGGGCAGGTGGCGGCCTGAGCAGGGAGAGGGCGATGGAGCCGGCGAGTAGGGTTGCGACGATGGCTAGGGAGGCGGCGATGGGCACCTTGTAGATGCCGGTGAGCATCATCTTGAGTCCGACGAAGACGAGCACGAGGGCCAGGCCGAAGCGGAGGAGGTGGAAGCGGTCCATGATGCCGGCGAGGACGAAGTAGAGGGCGCGGAGGCCGAGGATGGCGAAGATGTTGGAGGTGTAGACGATGAAGGGGTCGAGGGTGATGGCGAAGATGGCGGGGATGGAATCGACGGCGAAGACGATGTCGGTTGCTTCGACAGCGATGAGGACCAGGAGGAGCGGGGTGGCGACGCGTTTGCCCGATTCGATGACGGTGAAGCGCGGCCCATGATAGGCGGTGACGCTGGGCACATAGCGGTGAAAGAGCAGGAAGAGGGGATTGCGTTCGGGATGCATCTCGGCGGCGCGGCGCAGCATTTTCAGGCCGGTGAAGATGAGGAAGGCGCCGAAGACGTAGATGATCCAGTGGAAATGCTGAAGGAGGGCGGCGCCGAGGAGGATGAACACGGCGCGCATGAGGAGGGCGCCGAGGATGCCCCAGAAGAGGACCCTGTGCTGGTAGGCGGGTGGGACCTTGAAGTAAGAGAAGATGACGATGAACACGAAGATGTTGTCCACCGAGAGGGCTTTTTCGATGAGGTAGCCGGTGAGGAACTCGAGGCCGCGCTCGGGCCCGAACCAGTGGTAGACGCCGGCGTTGAAGACCATGGCCAGAGTGATCCAGACGGCCGTCCAGATGAGGGCTTCGCGGGTATTGACGGTGTGCTCACGGCGGTGGAAGACGCCGAGGTCGATGGCGAGCAGGGCCAGGACGAGGAGGGTGAAGCCGCCCCAGAGGAGGGGCGTGCCTATGCTGTCAACGCCCATGCGAACACCCCAAGGGGCCGCGGGGCCGGGCCGCGAAGCCGAGCGCAGGGGGCGTGCGGCGGCTGGAGTCGGGGATGGTCACTTGCATTCGATTTTCATTCCAGGAGGCTTGCCAGGTAGAGGGCGCCGACGAGGATCCCGGAAATCAACAATAGCTGAGCGTAATAGACAAGGCGGAACCAAAGTCCGACGGCCCCTTTGCGATGAAGCTTGTTTCCGATCCGCTGACCATGAGGCGGCATGATTCACCTCCTGGGTCAAGCCACGGGCCAAGTCCGGCGCTGGTGGCGGAAGATGGCGCGCGGACAGCATGGTGAAGGGGGCACTGGACCCGGCTTCGGGCGCGTTCCCTTCTGGCCGTAGGGGAGGCCTGGCGGGAGAGCGACTTTCGCCAGAGCCCTCCAAGGTGAGGGTACAGCGGATTGCATTCATCGACAAATAGAAAATAACAACCGCATCAATCGGCATTTCCGATGTATGAGGTGGGCCTGGGACGGGAGGAACCGCCGCCGTGGAGTAAGACGGAGGCAGGAGGGCGGTTGCGGTTGGAACTGGGGGCAGGCCGATTAGAGGGCCATGCCGAGGCCGACCAGGTTGGCGGCGAGGATGATGATGATCATGCCGGCCCAGAGGATGGCGATGGGGCGGCGGTTGACCTTGGCCCATTCGCCGAGGGAGAGGCCGACGAGGCCGCCGAACAGGACGTAGCCGCTCATGTGGAGCATCCAGTTGAGGTAGTCGAGGCGGGGGGGGATGCTGGCGGCGCCCCAGGCGTAGAAGAAGAACTGGAGGTACCACATGATGCCGCCGGTGGCGGCCATGGCGGCGTTGCCGAGGTTGCCGCGGAGGGGTTGGCCGAGGTCGGCGCGGAGGGAGAGGTTGGGTTTGAGGGCGAGGCGGGTGAAGCAGTAGAGGAAGTTGACGAGTCCGCCGCCGCCCATGATGATGACGTAGCTGGGCAGGGCGGCATAGAGGGGGTGGACGCCGAGTTGGAGGGCGGCGGCTTCGATGGGCTTAGCGGAGTCGATGGCGAAGGACATGCCGGAGGAGAAGATGCCGCACATGATGGCGAGGAGGAGTCCGCGTTTGATATCGAGCTGTTCGGCGGTGAGGCCGAGTTGTTCTTCCCGCTGGTGGCCGGCGTAGGTGACCACGGCGACGCCGGTGAGGGCGACGACGATGCCGGCGAGGGAGACGAGGCCGCTTTGGGAAGAGAAGAGGAAGAGGAAGTCGCCGCGGAGGAAGGGCGGCATGAGGGTGCCGATGACGAGGGTGGTGCCGATGGCGATGCCGATGCCGAGCGACATGCCGAGGTAGCGCATGGTGAGTCCATAGCTGACGTTGCCGACACCCCACATGCAGCCGAAGAGGCAGGCTTTGAGGACGGTGGCGGAGTCGAGGGCGGCGTAGAAGGCGCGGAAGTCAGGAAGCAGGGCGGCGCTGACGGCGATGGGGAGGAGGACCCAGGAGAAGAAGCCGGCGACGGCCCAGGTGGTTTCCCAGGACCAGCGTTTCACTTTACCGATAGGGGCGTAGAAGGCGGCGGCGGAGGCGGCGCCGACCATGTGCCAGCCGATGGCGCTGA